>JAISWF010000222.1 GCA_031271165.1 Deltaproteobacteria bacterium | reverse complement strand
TTTTGTTTCTGATGCGGGTTCGCGCCTGGATCACACGGGAGACGCCTTGAATTGGTAAGTGGCCGTGTGAAAAAAACCGCCTTTCGTTGCCTTGGACAGGGGGGCTGAATAGTTACAATAATTCTTAGGACCTTTAAAAATTGGCGGTTTATTTGACAAATCAACTTAAAAATCCTATGCTTTTTTTGCCCGACCGTTTTGACCTTGGACTCTGGGCTGCAGGTGAAAACGGGTCTTGTTTTGTGCTTTAAGTCTGGATTTTAAAGTTTTTTCGTGTTTGTCAATTTTTTATAGTATTTTAGTCACAAGGAGCCAGACCTATGCCGTCAATTAAAGGTACGAAAACCGAAATTAATATCTTGACCGCCTTTGCCGGTGAGTCCCAAGCCAGAAATCGCTATACCTTTGCCGCCTCAGTGGCGGCCAAGGAAGGTTACGTAAAAATAGCCGCTGCTTTTACTGAGACCGCCGATCAGGAAAAGGAGCACGCCAAACGTCTCTTCAGATTCCTTGAGGGAGGCGAGGCCACCATTACGGCCGGTTTTCCGGCCGGAATCAAGGAAGACACCGTTTCTCAACTTTCGGCGGCCGCTGCCGGCGAAAATCATGAGTGGACCGTTATGTACCCCGAGTTTGCCAAGATTGCCAAGGCCGAAGGTTTCGGCGAGGTGGCGGTGGTCATGGAGAACATTGCGGTGGCTGAAAAGTATCATGAAAAACGCTACAATGATTTTTTAACTGAAATCAAAAACGGGACTTTTTTCAAAAAACCCGAAAAAGTTTCCTGGCGCTGCCGCAACTGCGGTTATGTCCACGAGGGCTTTAATGAACCGCCCGATCAGTGCCCGGCATGCGCCCATCCGAAAGCTTATTTTGAGGTCCTGTAATCGCAGCCGGGCTTTGCTTTTTGTGGGCCCGGGCATAATATAGTTAACTGCTTTGCCGTCGGGATGGAGCAAAGATTCCGACAGATGGTGAGAAAAAAATGGCTGAAATCAATAAGATATACCGCTGCACTCTTTGTGGTCAACTGACCGAAGTTATTGTGGCCGGGGCCGGTTCTCTGACCTGCTGCGGCACCCCGATGCAGGGTCTGACTGAGAACACGACCGAAGCGGCCAAAGAAAAACACGTCCCCGTCATTTCCAAGATTGACGGCGGCTACAAGGTTAATGTCGGCTCGGTGGCTCATCCCATGGAGGACAAACACTATATTCAGTTTGTCGAATTGACGGTCGACGGAGTGACTCAGCTCAAGCACCTCAAGCCAGGTGAGGCCCCGGAAGCCGAGTTCAAGGCCCCGGAAGGTCAGGCCAGCGCCCGAGAGTACTGTAACCTCCACGGTCTTTGGAAGGTCTGACTTTTTTTTTAACGCTCTTTCGTTTCGGTAGCCGCCGTCAGTGTTTCCTGCCGGCGGCTTTTTTCTTAGGCTTGGGCACTTTATTAGAATTCAATTTGCGGGGAACCTATGGCTGACACCAGCGTCCCGACCCTCCTTGAACGGCGACGGATAGAAGGCGAAATTATTAAGCCGGTTTACCGGCTTTTGGTCCGGGATTTTGGCCGCCAAACAGCCGATCGGATCATCGGGGAGGCCATTGTCCAGATTGCCCATGAAGCCGGCCAAAAAGAGGCGGCCAAAGTTTCCGGTCAAGCCGATTTAGAATCATTTGCCAAGATATTGCCCATGTGGTCCCGGGGCGGGGCCCTGGAGATTAAAAATATTGATGTTGGGCCGAATCACCTTAATTACGACGTAACCCATTGTCAGTATGCTAAAATGTACTGCGAGCTGGGGCTTGCTGAGCTTGGATTTATTCTCTCGTGCCGAAGAGATGAGGCCTTCATGAAAGGCTACGCCCCCCAAGTTGAGCTGACCAGGACTACCACCATCATGACCGGGGGCTCTCGCTGTGATTTCCGGTATCAATTAATAAAAAAAGAAGCTTTAACCAAAGTCCCATTGCCGTCCGATGACTGATTAAACCAAGCCTTCATTGCATCTGCCCATTTAGCCAATCGGGAGATCTTTTCGATTGAGCGCCTGCCTTGACCTGCGTCCCTGAATTATTTAGAGAGCTCGGCTTTCGACTAGCCCGGCCAGAGGTGATTAAAGAATTATTGCGTCAGACTGGCTTGGTTTAATCCCTTGGGCCAATCGGTTTATCACTTGGAGCTTGCCCGATTTTAAAGGCCTAACATCACTATCTATCTTTTTTTTTAAGTCATCTTTTGTAATAACCCGTTAAAATGTTAAACTAGACAAACACCACCAAGTCGCCAAAGGCTTCAAGGGGCTCTTTTCGACGCTGGTCCCTTTTTCTTGTCTCCCGGACGCTGCGGCCAAAGGCGGGCCAAAAAATTATTTCTCTCCCCGAAGGGGCAGATTTTTTTTCTCAAACGGATCCCCATGGCCAACCGCATTAGCCCTATTTTGAGGCTGACCAAAGCCTACCGGCACTTGGAACGACTGACCGAGATCATTCGGGTCATGGTCAAGTTCGGCTTCGGCGATCTCTTTGACCGTCTGGGATTGGGTGACGTCCTTGGCCGGGCCAGGCGCTTGGTCGGGCTGGTTTACCTGGACCGCCAGCAAAATCGTCCCCGCCGGCTCAGGCGAGCCTTGGAGGAGGCGGGTCTGGTTTTCGTTAAATTGGGCCAGTACCTTTCAACCCGCCAGGATTTACTGCCCAACGAGTATCTTGAGGAATTAAGTGTCCTTCAGGATTCCGTCCCGCCCTTGGGAGTTGAGCAGGTCCAGAAAATAATCAGCGATGAGCTCGAAGACGGCTTACTGCTTGATCTTTCACCGGAGCCGATGGCTGCCGCATCCGTCGGGCAGGTTCATAGGGCTAGGCTTAAAGACGGCTCTGAAGTCGTCGTTAAAGTTCGCCGCCCTGGTCTTCAAAAGCAGATTACCACCGATCTGGAGATACTTTCCGAACTGGCCGAATTGGTCGAGCGTCATTTGCCGGTCTTGGACTACGTCAATCCCAAAGAGCTGGTGGGAGAATTTAGTAAAATCTTGAACACCGAACTTAATTTCCGGCTGGAGGCGGTCAATATTGAGCGATTCGGAAGGCTTTACGCCAACCATCCCGATGTTAAAATACCGATGGTCCACAAATCCCTGTGCACTAATGGGATTTTGGTCATGGAGGAGGTTGGCGGCCTAAGAATCGATCAGCCAGACAACTTACGTCAGGCTGGTATTGACCCGGCCGAGGTAGCCAGGTTGGCTGCCCGCTTAGCTTTGGAACAGATAGTGACTTTGGGGTTCTTTCACGCCGATCCTCATCCCGGCAACCTGTTGGTCCAACCGGGCCCCAAGCTGGCTTTCTTGGATTTCGGGATGGTCGGGACCATCAACCGCCGGACCCGTGACAGCCTTTTGTCCTTGGCTCTGGGGATTGTCAGTGGCAATGACTCCCGAGTAGTCCGGGCCATGATTAAGCTCTCGGTCTGTTCAGGGGAGCCTGACCGGGAGTCCCTTGAACGGGAGGTCGGAGTTTTTTTGGAGACCCACTTGTCGGGCTCTCTCAAAGATATTCGGCTGGGGAATCTTTTAAAAGACGTCTTGGAACTCATGAGCCAGCATAAGCTCAGAACGCCCCAGAATCTGTTTTTACTGGTTAAGGCCATGTGCCAGTACGAAAGTCTGGGGCTTAGGCTCGATCCTGGTTTTAACATTGTCGCTGAAGCTGAGCCGGTCTTGGAAGATATCTGCCGAAAACGGTTTTCCCCCGGGTTTTGGTGGGAGGTCTTGGAACGCAGGTCGTTGGAGACCATTGGTGTGTTGGAAAGCCTACCCGATGATCTGAGTGCTTTATGGCGGACCATCAAAAGCGGCCGTATCCCGGCTGATTTGACCATCAAGCACCTCGACCGGCTGGGGCAATCCGTCCAGCAGGCCAGCTATCGGCTGGTCTTTGCGGTGGTCTTGGCGGCATTAGTCATTGGGTCATCGGTGGTTATCCATGCCAAGGTGCCGCCGCTGTGGTACGGACTTCCGATCCTGGGACTGATTGGTTTTCTGGGGGCCGCTGTGGTGGGGTTCTGGCTGGTCTTGGATTATCTTAGAAAAAATAAAGAACTGTAAATAAGGTGACGGTTAGCGGCCGTTTTAATCAATTAATGGGTGGTAAGTTCTAAAGAGACAGTCTTAAATTTACTTGAATATTTAAAGTAAAATAGTATGATTTATTGACTTTGGCCAGGTCTTTCATTTCAGCCGCCAGTTTAGAGGTATTGCTATGGTTACTGTCCCTGCCGGCGGCCGCCCTTGAGAAAGCAGCCGCTTTGGTGGCAAGAATTAGACTAAGATAATTATTTTCAAGGCCCTGACAAATATTTTTAGGCCAGATTAAAAAAGAGCTTTAGGCGGCCGAGGTTAAAGGTGTTTAGGCCTAGCAGCCGGGAGGGTCAATTTGGGCATATAACCGGCTTCTTCAAGCAGTTACTTGGTGGTATAGTTTTTGTATTGTCGAACAATAAATAGTATAATGTCGGCCAGTAGACAAGGTTCTTGGCGGCGTCCTCGCTTTAGTCACTGGTTAGCGCAGTTTTTATCAGTATCAATGGCTAGGAACGTTATTAGGGGCAGGTCTCGACCATACGGTACTCCTGCGGGTACCGGTCTTGAAGCCTGTTGTTTTGCCCTAAGAACCCCCGTAGACTTGGGGATGGTTCCAGGGGTCAACGATTGTCAGTTGTTTTTGTTGGTTCGGCCTTAACTGCCATCCGGGATACTTGACGAAGGGTTTTTTTACCGCCAAGGTTAAGGGCTTTAGGCGTCTGAAAACCACATCAGGTGTGCCGGCTGACCAAGCTGACCCGGGCCAGGCCTTCCCGAGGAGGTCACACTGACCCTTAGCCGTAAAATAACTTTGAGCTTTATCGCTTTAACCGTCCTGACAGCACTACTGGTGATTGCCGTGGTTTGGTCTGTCAGTCGGCAGTGGCACGATTTGGATTCCGTGGTCAAAAGCAGCTGGGAACTGGGGTTCCGTCAGGGGACAGTGACTGCACCAATTGCCGGGGCCCAAGCGGACGGCTCCAGTTCATCTGGAGTATCGGGGGCATCTGGATCTTCTGGCAATCCCGCTTGGCTTGATAAAACTGCCGCCTCTCTGGATTTGCTCTCCGGCCAGCGGCAGGAGCTGACCCGGCAATGGGCAAAACTTCAGGAGCAGTACCAAAAACTCCGTCTAGCAATTTTTGACCTCGCTGTTACGGCCGGGGCGATCCAAGACCTTCAAAACCTTCAAGGCTTTCAAGGCTTTCAAGACCTTAAAGATGCTTTGGTTGAGGGCATTAAAATAACCGCCCAAAGTTTTCCCGAACCCTCCGCCCTCACCGCTTGGGCGGAATCCCTTGAGGCCCTCGCTTCCCAAGTAACTGTTCCGGCCGGTTCTGCTGGATTGGGCTCTGGTGACCAGGCGCCAGTCAGCTTGGCCGATGACCCCTTGGCCTCTAAAATCACTGCCCTGGCGGTCCTGACTCGGCAATTAGCCGAGGCCGCCCTGGGGCAGCTGACCAAAGAGAAACAATTGCAGCAGCAGGCTTCCGAGCTGGCCAAAGGACCAGACCTCTTGGGAGCGGCCGACAATAGCCATTGGTACTTGGTCGGCTCCGGGTTGGCGGCCCTGACTCTGGTCTCTCTTTGGTTGGCCTGGCAGCTGAACCGCAAAGCCATTAAACCTCTTTCTCAGATCAGACACTGGCTGGAGACCACCGCCAACGACGTCACCAACACAGCCTATCTTTTGTCCCGGTCCAGTCGGTTTTTGGCCAAAGGAGCCTCTGACAACACCAAAGCGGTCTTGGACGCCATTTCCAGTCTGGAGGAGCTTTTAAACACTGCTAAACGTAATTCCGGTCATGCCGATCAGGCCAATGATCTGATGGTTAAGGCCAAAACTCATGTTGGTCAGGCCCATGCCTCTATCCTTTTGATTTCAGCGGCCATGGAAGAAATCAAGGCCTCCGGCCAAGCCAGCAGTCAAATTATCAAGACGGTCGAGGAGATTGCATTCCAGACCAACATCTTGGCCTTGAACGCCGCCGTCGAGGCGGCCAGGGCCGGCGAAGCAGGCCTCAGTTTTGCGGTGGTGGCCGACGAGGTCAGAAACCTGGCCAACCGTTCCTCTGAAGCGGCCAAAAATACAACCTCCCTTTTGGCTTCCAGCATCACCCGCATCCAAGAAGGAGCGGTGTTGGTGGAAAAGGCCGGAGAGAGTTTTGAAAAGCTGGTGGCGGCCTCTGAAGAGGCGGCTGAGCTGATGGACGGGATTTCCGATGACAGCCAGGGCCAGGCCAGGGACGTCCAGAACGTCCATCAGTCCATTGCCATGGTAGACCGGGTGACCCAGGAAAATGCTGTGGAAGCGGCGGAAACGGAGAATATTTCCAACGAACTCAACCGGCAGGCCGAGCTTTTAAATCAGACTATCAGCCATGTTTCGGCTGTTTTAACCGGAACGCCTTCGCCGCCCCGTAAGTCCCTGGCGGCGACTTCGGCTAAACCAGGCCCCAGGCAGGGTTTAAGGGAGCTAGCCAAAGAAGGTTCAGTTGAGCCGCCGGCACCTAAACAGAATTTTGGACGTACCAGTCAGAAAGAACTTGACAAGGCACTTCCAATGGATGACGATTTTTAGCTAATTTTCAATTTTTTTGGGGAAAGGTTTTTCCGAAGAAGCCCTAAGGGGACGTTGGGAAAAATTTTGCCATATTTTTTGGTTTGGAATAAAATTAATGGAATAATCGCCGTCAGCTGTTCGGGCACCCTAGACTTTTCCCGGCTTCGAGCTTTTTACTTGGCTTGATTCTGAGGCTGGAAAATTATTTGTTCGAACCAGACGCCATCCCCAGTAACGGAGCACCAGCATTGTCCAACCCTACGCCAACCGACAGGATAAAGATCAATAGTCCAGTTTTCGGCCGTCTCCAGCTTTCTGAGCTATGGCTTATTGTTTTTATGGCCTTGGTTTTGTCTCCGTTTGCCGCCTGGGCTCAACAGAGGGAGACTACGGATCCAAATTCAGGAATAACGACGGACATCACCCTGACTAAAAACGTCGAAGTCTATTCCTACGAGGATCTGACCTTTTCCATTGACACCTACTCGGTCCGACCAGGTGACAATCTGGCCGCAATACTCAAAAGTCAGGGGCTCTGGCCCCAGAGCCCGGACCAGACCAGGGAAGCCCAGCTGCTCAAGCTGGTGGGGGAGTTAAACCCCGTCGTCGCTAATCTCGATCTGATCGCTCCAGGCCAGATTCTGTATTTGCCTTCATCAAGGGGACTTGAAGAAAGCCGGCTAACGGCTAAGTCCGACAGCAACTCTCAGGCCGTGGTCAGCTACGAACTGGGGCAGCCTGCTCAGAGCCCGGCACGGGTGGTAATCAAACACCAGCCCCCGGTCGAGGAGGAACTTGGTCCCGGCGAATACCGATTGTCAGGCCTCGGAGTTGATTTGTCCGGCACCAAGCCTTTTCAGCGGCCTACTGGGACTCCGGCTTTAAATTCTTCACCCCCAGCGGAGCAGACGCTGGAACCCGCGCCGGCCGCCCCACCGGCCGCCTCCAGTCGGGCTAGAAGCTCGGCCTCGGGAAACGAAGGAGCCTTGGGCACCGCCGCTGACGGCACGGTTTACCGGACGGTTACCGTACGCAAGGGCGATACCCTGGAAAAGCTATTAAGACGCGAGGGTCTCGATCGAAATTTAATTTACCGAGGGCTCATAGGACTAACGGTCGAACTTAACCCGGGGCTAAAAAATCCCAACATGATCGTTGTTGGGGCCGAATTGAGGATTCCGGTGGACACCAGCCGGATAGCCGGCCCGGCCACAAGTCTGGCTTCAGCCAGCCCAACGCCGGCGGCGGCCTCGGCGGCCTCACAGTCCAGCCAAACCATCGCTCCTTCGGCCGGAGACAAGTACTCCACGCCCACCAAAAGGCTTCCGGCCGCCCCCATTCCGACGGCCGATACCCTTAACGCCAAAACTGCCTTTGGGATCATTTTTACCAGGCTCGGTGAGAATTTTCTAAACCAAGGCCGGTTGTTTCTCCCGTTGGATGAGCCGCCTCATTTTGACATTGACACCGCCAAAATATCGGTATTGGAGCTCAATAACGGTCGTAAAGTAGTTTTGGATTTAAATTCGTCTTTTTCGACTGATTTTATTAGCCGTTTTGTGGCTAAATATCATGAATACGTGGTTTTCCAGCCGTCTAAAAAAGAGCCTTTTGCCAAAGCTTTTGAGCGCCTTTTGGCCATGTGCGGTTATTACCGGATTTATGATAAAAACCAGCCATTTGAGGGCGGTCGGGACGTCAGGCTTAAAATAGCCGCCGATTGGCTCATCTGGCCTAACGCTGACAGCTGGAACCGCGGTCAGCCGGTGGTTATTAATCTTGCTCCCGCAGCCGATAACGGGACCCCGCAGGTCTGGCAGAATTTCCTCGGCGATCACGGCATCCGGGTCATCGATCTTTACCAAGGCCAGCTTCTGTCGGGAAGCGGTAAATTGCCCACCCCGGTCAACAATTTCGCCGTAATTGAGCTTGAGGACAATCCCAGCGCCTTTGCCGCCTCGCTGGTTCGAAGTCTGGGCTATTCGCCTCGTTTCGGGGTCAAAGTCGAGGCTACTCGGGGCAGGGTGGTTACAGGCGGAATTGATGTTTTGACCGGTACTCCCCCCGTTTTTTGGGAGACGGAAAATAGTCGCAATATTTTGGAATACGGCGATCTTTCTAATGACGATCTGGATATTTTAAGAAAAAACGGTTTTAACATTATTTCCAGCGGCAAAGACCTTCAGGCTATCCTCAAAGCGATTATGGGGACCTTAAATATTAAATTAGACCAAAATTTGGTCCTAAATGGCGACTCCTCGGGCGGCCCGGCCATTACGCTGACCATCGCCGGCCAGAGTTTCAAGTTCAACGGGAGATCTTATCTTTTCACCCCGGTTACCCTTCCGGACAACATGACTTCCTTGGATCCCAATCAGAATGTGATCGTCCTTCATTACCGGCCCCGACCGGCTACGGAGATCAGTTCCTCCGGCCCAGCGCCAGGGAGCCAACCCAATCAGACCCAGGCGGCCCCTTCCGATCAGATTTCGGGTCAGCCCGGTGGCGCCATTTCGGTGGAGGACATCAACTAACCAGCGCCTGACAGGCTGTCGAGCTACCCTGGTCTGGTTGAGAAAAGTAAGATGCCTTGGACTGTTAACCGAATTCTTATCGAAGGTGACGGCATTGTCACACCTAAGCCCATGGCTGCCGTAATGGCGGCCGGGGGTTTGGTCTATTTTGAAGTGTTTATTCGGGGCGAACTGTCTAAGAGAACCGGTTCCGAGGAACTGAACCTGGAACTGAACCTGGAACTGACGGTCGAGCACGGACTTGAGTTTTTAGAGTTCATAGGGGAGGATGTTGAGTCCTGCCCAAGCGATGTCGAATCTCTTTTTAATGAGCACTTCCACCCTCAGGATAAAGATGCCCTGACTGAGGCTTTTGAAAGGTTGTTGGGTGGCTCCGAACAAACTGTCACCTTAGAGCATCTTTTATGGGACTCATCTTCAGGGCGCTGGACAGCCGTGGTCACCGTAATAACGGTCACCGAGAGAACCGATCTGCTATTAAGACTGGCCTGCTTGAGCCGGACGGCCGATCAGCTGGTGGGAATTGGTCACCGAGGTTCCTTAGCCAGCCGCCCGTCAAACGAAGCTGAGACGGATTTCGGGGAAACCGAACACTATCGCATCATGCTTGATGCCATGCCCATGGCCTGCAGCCTCTGGGACACTGCTCTTAAGCAGATTGACTGCAACTTGGCGGTCAATCATATCTTTGGCGTTCCCGACAAAGCTGCATATTTACAGTATTTTTCCACCCTCTCCCCCCCTTACCAACCCGACGGCCAGCTTTCCGAAATAGTTTTTAACAAACACCTTGAAGAAGCCTTTTGCGAGAGCGACGTCAGTTTCGAGTGGCTCTTTCAGACCATTGACGGCGAGCCCATTCAGGCCGAAGTGAACCTGGTCAGGGTGGGCGGCCCTCATGGTGACCTGGTGATGGGCTATTTCCGGGACATTCGCAAACTTAGGGCCGCCGAGGCCCAGGTGGAGCGGGAAAGGACTCTTCTTCAAAAGATATTGGATAACAGCCCGGTGGCTTTTCTAATCAGCGTCGACGGGGACATCAGATTTTTGACCCCGTTTGCCCGTCAGACTCTGGGGCTGAACATCGACGAATCTATTCTAAAAATTTATGCCAACGTCGATGAGGCCGAGCGGATCATGAGGGTTCTGGAAAGGAAGGGGCGCTTAACCTGGCAGAAGGTTGAAATATTGGACAATGCCGGAGCCATCCGGCATATGCTTCTCAACGCCTTTAAGGGAGAATACGGCGGCGGCATCGGGCTGATGTTCTGGCTGATGGATGTGACCGAAATGGCCGAAAAGGAAATCGCTTTAAGTGAGGCTCGGGAAGCGGCGGAAGCCAGTACCAAAGCAAAGAGCGAATTTTTGGCCAACATGAGTCACGAGATCCGGACCCCAATGAACGCCATCATCGGGCTGTGCCACCTTTGTCTGCAGACTGAGCTCGACACCCAGCAATACGAATATGTTTATCGAACCCAAACAGCGGCCAAGGCTTTACTGCGCATCATCAATGACATCCTTGATTTCTCCAAGATCGAAGCCGGCAAGATGGAAATGGAGCAAACCGAGTTCCGCCTTGATGATCTTATCAGCGAGACCATGGAAATGCTGTCCATCCGGGCGGCGGAGAAAAACCTGGAGTTTTATCTTGACTGCCCGGAGTTCGTGCCCACGACGGTCATTGGCGACCCGGTTCGCCTGGCTCAGATCTTGAACAACCTCATCAGTAATGCGATTAAATTTACCTCACGTGGCGAGATTGGGGTCAAAGTTGAGATTATTGAGGAAATAACTCTCAATGTAACCTTGCGTTTTACAGTCCGGGATACCGGCATCGGCATGACCGAAGAGCAGATCGGGCATCTTTTTTCCCCATTTACTCAAGCCGACAATTCTACTACCCGCAAGTTCGGCGGAACCGGCTTGGGGCTGACGATATCTAAACGGCTCGTTGAGATGATGAATGGGGAAGTCCAGTGCGAGAGCCGCTTGGGCTTTGGCAGTGTCTTTACCTTTACGGCCCGCTTCGGCCTTTTTGAGCCCTGGAGCCAAAAAACCAAGAGCCCCCAGTACCAGGGCCGACTGGTCCTGGCAGTCGAAGACAATCCTTCGGCCCTCCAGGTTTTGAGCCGCAACCTGTCTCTTTTGGGCTTTGATGTTATCCGCTCCACTTCAGGTGAAGCGGCTCTGACCAGAATCAAGACCATGAGGGACAAAGGAGAGCGTTTTCCAGAACTGGTGATTGCTGATTATCAAATGAGCGGATTGAACGGGGTTGAGACCATCAAAGAGCTCATGTCCATCATCGGGGATGTCAACGCAATTTTGACTGTGGCTGGATTGTGCTCGCAGTCCCTTCAGGCTGAAGCCAACGCTGTCGGGGTCAGGGCGGTTCTGACCAAACCTTTGTCATACAATTCTTTGGCCGCAACTTTGTCAACCTTGATCGGGACGGCGCCGCCGCCCAAATCCAAGCCCAAAAAGGCCAAAATCGACTCCAACGACTATGTTGGGCACCTTAAAGGCACTCGGATACTGTTGGTCGAGGATAACGAAGTCAACCAAATGGTGGCCAGTGGTATCCTCAGAAAGGCCGGGTTCTTTGTCAAGATTGCTAATAATGGTATGGAAGCCGTTGAAATGGTCCAGGCTGAAAATTTCTCTTTGGTTCTGATGGATATCCAGATGCCGGAAATGGATGGTTTGGAGGCTACCCGGGTCATCAGATCGCTGGGATATAAAGATCTTCCTATTGTGGCCATGACCGCCCACGCCATGAGCGGCGACCGGGAGATGAGCCTTAAGTCCGGCATGAATGATCATGTCAACAAACCAATTGATGTATTGAACCTTTTTAAAACCATCGCCAAATGGCTCCCCCCGACTGGAGCCGGAGGCTCAGAAACATCCTCTTCTCCAGCTCCTTCTTCAGTCCTCAGTTCTCAGGCGAACTCTCCTCCGGCCCCAGTGGCCGCCAATCCGGACTCAGCTTCAACGCTGACTGGCCAGGAAGCTGCGCTGTCGGCTGATATCTCGTCGATTTCTGAAATCTCATCCCTTCGAAAAAACTTGGGTTCATAACCAAAGCTGGTTTGATGGTCTTTTGCACTTTTCCCGCCTTTTCCACCTTTTTCCGCTGTCCCATAGCGACCTGAACCAAGTTTTTTTCTGACGTATTCCTTTCTTTTATTTTTCGATACACATAGTCACTTTTATTTAAATCAAGAACTTTTGAACTAATTTATTGTGACAATAATTAGTTCAAGGATTTGGTCCAAAAAAAAATTTAAATTTTTTTTGAAGCTAATTTACTTTAATGATTGATGAAAAAAAGTCTGTTTTAATTTTTTGACTTTTGAGCCGCCTTCAGGACTTGCCAGTTCGGCTAATCGGTCTTATGTTTCTAACGGGCCAGGTTGGGACGAGCAAAAAAACAGCCGGTCCTCAATTTTTTGTCATCGGCAACGGGACAGCTTGAATTGTCAATTTTTTTTGGGTAGTATGTTGAGGCTTCTTTAGATGGACGGCCGCCCTTTACAGAACATGACCGGGGCCAAGCAGCCAGCTAGTTAAGCATTCTCCGCACTGGAGATTTATATTTTTACATTTATTGGGAGGAAATTATATGCCAGCCACCGATAAAAAGGTGATTGATGATCTGAAGGCCGCCTTTGCCGGCGAGTCTCAGGCTAATCGTAAATATTTGGCTTTCGCCGCTAAGGCCGAGGCCGAAAATAAACCCTACGCCGCTAAAATTTTTCGGGCAGCGGCTGAGGCCGAGACCATTCACGCCCACAGTCACCTGAAGCTTCTTGACGGAATCAAAAGCACTGATGAAAACCTCCAGGAAGCCATCAACGGTGAGACCTTTGAATTCACCAAGATGTACCCTGAGATGCTCAAGGACGCTCAGGCTGCCAATGACAAAACCAGCGAGCGCGGTCTGCACCTGGCCAATGAGGCGGAAAAGGTTCACGCCGAACTCTTTAAGAAAGCCGCCGCCAACCCCGGTCAAGAAGCTCCCAAGGTCTTTGTCTGCAAGGTTTGCGGACATGTAGCCGAAGGCGCTGCTCCGGATGTCTGCCCAATTTGCGGGAGCAAGCATCAGGTCTACTTCGAGATCGCCTGAGTCTTTTAGGGCCTTTGTACCTAAAAAACCCCGGCCCCTAGGCCGGGGTTTTTTTTGGCTGCGACCGGGGATTTTGTGAGCCCATTGAGAACTCGATCGAATCAAAAGATCCAGGCGGGGGCTCGAAAGGAACGTTTTCCCCTCAAGATCTTTTGCGCAGGTATTGACCTGGACAAGTGTTGGCTTTATTATATGAAAGCAAAACTACCCCTTCACAAGTCGGAGATATAGAACGCAACTTAACACTACAACGATTTTTTTCATTCCCCTGTTTACAACGCTTCGGAAACAAATGTTTTAAAAATTGTATCTTTGTAAATATGCAATTTTAACATGCTACCTTATATCTTTTCACTTGTTGCCATATTAGCTCCTGTTAGCCAAATGTTAAAGGATAAGAAATTAAGTTACACTGCCAAAGCCGCAATAACCTCAGTTGCCGTCAAAGGTCCACACCCCGCAAGAATAAAGGAAGCCGCTGCTGGCCAAGGCTAAACCAAAGTAACCTAACTCCATCGCCAAATCTATCGCTGTTGTCTTGATTTTTATTGATAACCAATCAACCTGGAAGACTTTATAGCCTGGGGAGGGGCGGCTTCGCCACTGAAACAGCCAGCCTTCAAAACTAAAGGCTTTGGGCATTTTGTTTCCCTTTGGGGTCCCCTGGTTAAAGGAGGGAGGGATGTTATCCAATTGAAAACGGCAATATTTTGAATTTTGACACTTTATCGTTAGTTTTATTAGAAAAGGAAAGGTTTTTAAACTAACCGGCTCCGTTGAGTGGAATTCTGCCTGCCGCGCAACGAACCGATTGAGCTTTATAATAACAGGTAATTTTAATGGATGATTTTAAAAAATGTTCAGCTTGCGGAATGGTCCAGCCTGATGCCCCTGAATGCCGGGCCTGCGGTGCTCCCCTGATTAAGATTCCCAGAGTTGGCTCCACCCCGAGTGAAAGCACGGCTCAAGTCAAAGACAGCCCAAGTTTCATTCAGACGGTGACCATTGACCTTGACGACCCAACCATCAGTCTCCAAGTCAACCGGCAGGGGCGCCTGATAAAACTCAAAAGCGGGGACGTGATTGGCCGGACTGCTTGCGGGGCCGAGCAATTGATGGAATTTCCCAGTGTTTCGCGGCTCCACGCCAGAGTTATCTATGAAAATGGGCAATGGTTGGTCGAAGATCTTGATTCGGCCAACGGCCTTTACGTTGACGGCCGACGGTTTGAGCGGGTGTTTTTGAATATTGGCTCTTCTTTTTTTCTTTCCCAGTCCTGCGAGCTGACGGTGGTTTCATGCTAGCAGCTTTTTTCACTCACGAGGGGCCGACCCGGACCGATAATCAAGATGCTGTTCTTTTGGAAGGGACGGTGTACATAAGGACCGAGACTCCTCAGATCGTTGAATTTGAAGACGGTGGTGTCTTTGCTGTAGCCGATGGGGTCGGTGGCTACTACGGTGGAGATATCGCCGCCCAAGCAGTTTTAAGGGCCTTTTCGGGTTACGGGATCCCTGGCGAGGAAGATCCTTTCGAGAGGGTTAAGAGGCTTTGCCGGGAAGCCTCGGAGGAAATGGTGATCCTGGCCGGAGATGACGAGGAATTGGTCAACATGTCCTCGACTTTGGCCGGGGTGGTCATTGATGCCTTTAACATCGGCGTCTTTAACTGTGGAGACTGCCGGGTTTATCGCTTCATTGAGCCTTATTTAACCAAGCTGAGTCACGATCATTCGGCGGTCCAGCTCATGTTTGACAACGGTTTGATTGAGGAATCGGAGATGCGCACTCATCCGAGAAAAAACGTCATTATGAGCGGGGTCGGGCTCGACGATGGGGAGACCGATATTTTTTTTCGGAGCATCCCTTTTATCTCCCCGGTCAAACTGTTTTTGTGCAGCGATGGCGTCTGGGAGGCTCTGCCTTTGGAGAAGATTGAGGAGATTCTCTGTCAGCCGATCCAACAGGCCGCCGATATGTTGGTTGAAGCAATGTTTAAGGAGCAGGCTCCAGATAATATAAGTTTTATAATATTGGATCTTTGATTTGGCTGACAAACTAACGCTAGATTTGAACTATTCTTTCAATCAATCTGAGGGTTTAAGAGTATCCGGTCAGTTTTTAAGGCCGGGTCTAAATTTAGGACTTGATTTTTGTCAAGAAATGGTTATATTGTATTAAGTACGAGCGATCGATCGTTAGTTTGGTGAAATGCGATCGGTTAGTGAGTTTGGTTAAGGTTTAAGTTCGAATGATTTCAGTATGTTACCGACGAAATGGAAGCAGGAGTAGATCAGGGGCCACGAGTATTTGGCTGGAAAAGAGGCCGGCCTAAAGGGGTTAAAAGATTGTCCTTGGCCTGGGTCTTTAGCTAACGATTGTTAGTTAATTTTAGAAGGCCTTGTTTCCTCTTTTTAATTTTGGCTGGCTCAATGCTCGGTACTCTACAGGCGTTATATAAAGGCAGATTGTCAGCCCCAGGTTAGTGAGGGGAAGGCTAACCTCGGAAGGATTCTATTATGGCAGCAATCGTTACCATTGACGAAGTCGAGGTTTTGGCTAAAAAACAGTTGGTTGGGTATTGTGCGATTATGGACTCTTCCCAGGTCAGCTTATGTTACGACCGGCTCTGGTCAAATTTTTTGGAACGCCTCAGTAATATCGATCTGCCGCACAGTCGGAATCTTTACGGCGTGTGTAATAACCTCAACTGCAACAGCGGTTTTTTTGAGTATTGGACCGCCATTGAAACTCTGGCCGGCGATCAACTGCCCGACGACTTGGTCAACATCCCCCTGAGCGCTGGAACCTACGGCTGCGGGATCGGGGACAATGACCGCAACCTGCCGACGGTCTACAGCCGAATGATTGAGGGCTGGTCTCTCCCGGCTGAATATATTTTAAACTCCAAGGAGCCTTTTTTTGAAATTTACCGGCCGGATTGGTTCCATCGGATGGCCGTCAGGATTTTCGTCCCGCTTCAGGTTTTGAACATGGAGGCCGAAGGTTGTTTAGGGTAAGCCGAAACGTTACAATGGACCTGACCCGAGCGAGCGGTCGGTCTGCAGACCTTATGATTACTGAACGTTATTATGCCAGCCTTTTGAAGATTAGATCTGATAAGGGAGTCCGGTAGCGATAAAAAAAATTCTTGACATTTCTAATGTTTTTATTATGATAGCTAAGAGCGTTCGTTTCTTAAACGCTTGATTTTTTAGTCGGGATTGGCTGGAAAATGCTGGCTGACTGAAGCGTTCTAAAGAGAAAAGGCAGTAGAAAAAGTCCAAAAATCATCATCATATTTGACGATTGAAATTTGTAAAAAACTTACGGGCATTAATTTGCTGCCAAGTCAGACATGTCGAGCGGCGGCTTAATTCATGACTCTAAAAGTCATCAGTCATTAAAACACAAAAAAGGTTATTGATTTTAATATTAGGAGGTATTTGGGAGTTTAAAAATTGATATTATTAGAAATCTAATGGCCGGATCTTAGAGCTTTGGAGGAACTGGCCTGGAATTGAATTAGATGGGTCGGTCAATTTGAGCTTATGCGCTAAAAAACCTAATAATTTGGTTTTTTAGACCGGCACCAAGCAAAGTTAAGGATTTGTTGGTCAATTATAAAAAAATCTGACCGGCTCCAATGACTGCTTCGGATTTTAATAAAAGGTAGGGACTTTATTTCCTGTCCTTGCCAACCGCTGGTTCGCACTCGGTCAGTTTATCGCCTAGCCAGGCGGCGTGACTTGATGAGGTGCTTATCCGTGGGGCTCAAAGCCCTTTAAACGAACGGATGGGTCGCTTCGGCTGACAGGCTGGCTACCTGAGGCCAAAAATTGGAGATTGCCTTTGTCTTTTTGGAGAAAGCCTTGGTTTTTTTGGTTTCTGTCGGAAGGTTAGCCTTCCGGCCTTTGTTAGGGCCTTTTCTGACCTTTAAGTCCGGTATGTCTAGTTTTTACTAAAAAATAAGGTCTCATGTTGGACTGTGAGGTCATCACTCAAGTTTTTCCAGGGGATCACATCCCAGAAAAACTGGTGTTTCTGGATTCTTTGGTGGTTTTCATGAGTCAAAAACAACAGATCGATCTGAAGTACAAAATCTTCGGTGAGGTCGTAACCCTGCCTCTATTTGACGATTCCTCCAAGACCAAGGAAATGATTGTCCTTGAGTCAACAATTTTGTTTGCCAAACGCGGATTCGGAGCTGTCTCCATTCGCGACATCGCCAGCCAGATAGGGGTCAAGCCCTCTTCACTGTACAACCACTTTGCCAGCAAAGAGGCTTTGTTCGACGCCGTTGTTAAGCATGCCGAGGACCTGTATCTTTTATATTTCAAGCACCTTGATGATATGCTGTCTACGGCCCAGTCATTTTCTGAAGCTCTGGATCTGATTTTTTTAGAACCCATACGGATGTCCAATTCTTTTACGTGTTACGCTTTTTCTCTGGTTCAGACCGAGCAGTTCCGCGATCGTCGTTCGGCTATGATTTATACCAACACCTTTTTGGATTACAGCATCAATTTTTTTAAGAATTGGTTCGAGAAATTTGTTGACCGGGGGATGGCCCAGCCGTTTGACTGTAAAACTGCGGCCACGGTCATCATGCACAGCGTCCTGGTGGGGATTAACCTCAGAGTCCACGAATACCTCAACCAGCATCCCCCGTACTCTTTTGCCGAGATGTTTAGTGACCTCAAGCAGTTTATTATGCGCCAGGCCTGTCCCGATAACCAGACCAATCGGCCGACCTTGCCTCAGCTGCCTGGTCACGTTGGGGGCACCGGTCATATGAGCTTGGAGATGCCGGCCCTTAACATTCTCGGCCGCAGGGACGACTAAGGGTTTTTTATCAGTTTCAAAAATCCGGATTGGGCACCGGTTGGCCCGAACCAGCATTCACCGTGTCAGACACCTGCTGGTTCGGGTTTCTTTTTTGGCTCTTGCGAATTCTTAGCTCCGGCTTGAAGGCCGGCTCAAAAAGAGCTGCCGGCCCCAAAAGGGCTCCCGAAAATTTCTTGCCAAACTTCTTGCCATATGGTATTATCCATACAAATTTGTAGAGAATTTGTTGATGAGCTGGCCAAGAATAATTTAGTCAGTTTTGTAACGTTATTATCAATAATATGTACTGATCAGCAGAGCTGAAGGTTGAAGTTCATTATATGATCTTCGGCCTTTTTTTTATTTTTGAGACGGGTCAAACCAAAGGGGTTTTGAGCCGCCATTATCAGTTAAAACGTTGGCCGGGTCGCCTAAGACCTCCCGGACTCAGGAGTTTAAAATGAGCGAGAAACACTACCGCCAGGAAACCCTGGCTATCCACGCCGGCCAGGAGGCAGATCCCACCACTTTTGCTCGGGCGGTTCCCGTTTACCGGACGACGGCCTATCAGTTCAAAAACAGCGAACACGGGGCCAACCTTTTCGCCCTTAAAGAGCTGGGTAACATATATGCCCGGCTTATGAACCCCACCAATGATGTGCTGGAAAAGCGTTTGGCCGCCCTCGAAGGCGGGGCGGCCGGGTTAACTCTGGCCAGCGGAACTTCAGCGGTGTACTTTTCCATAACCAACATCCTCAAAGCCGGTGACGAGCTGGTGAGTGCCGTAAACTTGTATGGCGGCACTTATACCATGTTTGACGCTATCTTGCCGCAGTCCAATAACATAACCGTTCGCTTTACCCCGGTCAATGACTTTGCGGCGGTGGAAGCGGCCATCAATTCCAAAACTAGAGCAATTTTTGTCGAGACCATCGGCAATCCCGTTTTGGATGTGGCAGATTTGGAGAAATATTCGGAAGTTGCCAAAAAACACCGTCTGCCGCTTTTGGTGGACGCCACCTTCACCCCGCCGACCTTACTTAAAAGTATTGATTATGGAGCTGACGTAGTCATTCACTCTTTGACCAAGTGGATCGGCGGACACGGCATTGGCATAGGCGGGGCGGTGGTTGATGCCGGACGCTTCGATTGGACGGATCCCAAATTTGAGCTCTATAATGTGCCGGATCGGGGCTACCACGGATTGAAGTTTGCTCATGATCTCGGGCCTCTTAACCCGGTGGCCTTTGTTCTGAGGCTCAGAACGGTTGCTTTGCGCAACCAGGGTCCCACCCTGGCCCCGGATGCGGCCTGGCAGTTTTTACAAGGCGTGGAAACGCTCCCGCTAAGGACCGCCCGCCACAGTGAAAACGCTCTTAAAACCGCCCAATACCTCAAAGCTCACCCCAAGGTGACCTGGATTCGTTACCCCGGGCTGGAGGGCGACCCGTCCTACGAGCTGGCCAAAAAGTACCTCCCCAATGGAGCGGGCGGCATGGTAGTTTTTGGAGTCAAAGGCGGTCAGGAGGCGGCCATCAAATTGGTGGACAACATCACCCTCTTTAGTCTTTTGGCCAACGTCGGAGATGCCAAGAGCCTGATTATCCACTCGGCCACGACCACCCATTCGCAACTTTCCGGTGAGGCCCAGGCGGCTGGCGGACTCCATGACGATCTGATCCGTCTTTCCATTGGCCTTGAGCATATCGACGACATTATTGAGGCATTAGATGAGGCCTTAAAGTTGATCTGATGAGGCCTCGGCCATGATTTTTAGGTTGACTTTCTTCGTCATCATGGCCCGCTTCGGTTCCAACCGGGGCGGGCTTTTTTGCTAGACACTAAAAGGTTAAAAAAACATATGGACAACCGCCCGGCTGCCGCCGCTTTTTCGGGCCTTAGCTGGGTTCTTCTCCGCCAAAATAGGTCAAAAGTTTCCAGTGGGAGTGACTCATGACCATGGCGGCTTGGGTATCGGCCCGGACGGTCAGCTGCCGGAACTGCTGGATGGTGGATTTTTCAAATTTTTTGAAGACCTTACCGAAATAGCTCCGCTCATTGTAACCGGTCAGATCGGCCACTTCGGCCACCGTTCGTTCAGTCAGCAAAAAATAAGCTTTGGCCAGAGCCATTTTTTTGAGGTGGATGTATTCCATGACGCTGACTTGAAAGTTTTTTTTAAATGTCCGGCTCAGGTGGCCCTGGCTGATAAAGCAATGGTCTACCAGCTCCATAAGGCATAAGCTGCGGCCGAGGTTGCGGTCGATATGGCCGAAGACCTTTTTAAGTCTTGGGTTGCGCTTAAGTGAAGACCTTTTAAAAGCTTGATCGAGGATGAAAAATAAAATAAGTTCGACCATACTCACCACCGACAAAAGCGTTACGTCCGGAAGCGGCAGCAGATCTGTAGGTCCAGCTGGCTCGAGTTCGGGCTTGTCGTCGACCACCGTGTGATAGAAAATATCTAGCTTTTCATTTAACAGTTTCAGGTTTTGATTGGTTTCGGCTAATAAGTGTGAGGCAATCATCCTGGCTTGTTCATTGAAACTTTTAAAGTTTTTGTCTCTGATAAAAGTTCTTAATTTTTCCAGAGCTGGAGACGGCCTGGGCGGCCGGTTTTTTCGGTGCCTTAAGAGGATGGTGGCCAGTTCGCCCGGTGAGACTGGCTTGGATATAAAGCCGGTGATGTTTAATTCCAAGATGTGGTTGACGACCTCGCCGTAATCGTGGGCCGACATGACGTAGACACTGAGATCTGAACTCTCTGACAGCATTTGTTTGGCAACGTCAAGCCCAGTGAGCCAGGGAACGACGATGTCAATCAAAACCAGATCGGGTTGATCGCGCCTTACGTATTCCAAAGCGGCCTGAAAATTTCCGGTGGAATGAGTTACGGTAAATCCATCAACTCTGGTAATCATGGAAGCCAGAGCTACCCGTAAAAGTGGGTCGGCATCGACGATCACGACCCGGTAAGTATAGGCGCTACTCTTGGGGTTAAGCCGAAAGCTCATGCTAGACGGCAGTGGCGTCTTGGCCGGGTAATGGGGAGTTATTTTGGACGCCGATGTGGAGACGGCAGAGGGTGCCGCCGCTGGCGGCCGGGAAAAAATCTGGGCCGGCTGTCCGGCCCAGAAGCCGGGAAAGTCTTTCGCGGGCCGACTGCATGCGGCAGACAATGCTTTTAAGTTCGGAACCGTTTCGGAAAGGAATTGTCCTAAGGTCATCGATGGGCATAGTGGCCGAAGTCAGGTTGTCTCGTACTTCGACCATGATCTCTGGGCCCAGGCGTTTGGCTGATATCGTGACCACCAACCGATCGCCGCCTGAAGCCAAACCAAAAAAGACGGCTCTTTCCACAGCTGGCAAAAGAACGTCGGTGGGTATTTTTAGAGCCCCCAAAGTTGGCGGGAGTTCAAGGCGGTAAGACAGAAGATCACCGTACCTGAGCTGCTGCATGGCCAGGTAGCGTTCGACGTCAGCCCATTCATCCTCTAAGCTTCGGTACTGCTTGGCTTGTCCCGAATCAGCGCTTTTAAGGTAATCGGCCAGTAAAATGGCCATGTGATTGGTTTTCCAGGCCTTTTCCAGAACAGCCAGGTTGGCCAGGGAACTAACGGCATTGATTAAAAAGGCGTTGTTGAGCTTAAAAAAGCCGGCCCCGCCTAGTTGCGTCTCCGGGCTCTCTAGGAGCTGGACTGAGGCAGCCGAAATGTCAGAGGGTTCTTTGGGGCTGGAAAAAATCGGGGGCACCACAACTTCTAAAAGGGCGATCAAGTCAGTTAACTCCCGGTAGTCTCGGGCGGGGGCGGCATCATGAAAAGCTTTAAGGATTGGGTCGGCTAGAATTTCGGTGATCTGTGGTCCAAAAGTGTTGAGAGTTACCAAGCCCGGCGGAGCATTGGAGCAGCGAATTTGACCCAAGATGATGGCCCCGACCGAAACATCGTCTATCACAATAGGGACTGTCATTTCGAGAAAGCCAAAAGGACAAAAACAAGCGAAGCGTTTGCCTGAGGCCAAGCTCTGGGAGCGGCCGAAATTTTTGGATTGAAGGCAATACTGGGCCATATTGGGGTTTTGGTTGGCCTGACGGCAGAAGCCATCCACCCCGCAGGGTTCAGTCAGCCGAAGGCCGTTGGGATCAACGGCCTCCAGAGTCAGGCGGCCCACCCGAGAGAGGGAATCCAAAAGTTGCTGCAGGCGCCGGACGTCGGGCCGGTTGTGGCGAGGGAGCTTAAGTGTCTTGAGGGCGAAGCTACGGAGGTCACTATTAATGTTTTTCGTAGTTTCAACCGGGTCGATGGTCGCTAGGTTTCGTATCATCATAGGCCCTTATGTATCATTGAGTAATCGGTCGCTCGTCTGGTATCGGGGAGGAAGTATCAGGTTTTTTGGCCGGCTCCGCTCGACTAAGGGTTTGGGTACATTGATTGGAAGGGGAAAAAACCATCGAATAATGGAGAAATTTAAACTTAAGAAAATTTAAAGATTGTTTTGTTTGAATAAGAGGAAAAAACCGTTTAAAAAAATAAATTCTTAAATTTTTATCAGCAATTGCATGATGATAAAGTGAAAAATTACAAAAATTGACTTTTGCCGGTCAATTTTTGTTTAGGTTCGTCTTAAAAATATTGATATGTATCATTGAGTAATCGGTCGCTCATCTGGTGGTGGGGAGGAAGTATTAGTTTTTTTGGCCGGTTCCGCTCGTCTAAGGCTTTTAGGGGCATTGATGAGGAGAGGCAAAAAAACATCGAATAACGGAGAAATTTAAACTTAAGAAAAGCTAAAGACTGTTTTGTTTATGTTTGTTATAAAAAATAGGTAAAATATAAAAATTAATATTTAAAAGACAATATAAATAAATATTATCATATTTGTCTGATCTTTATTAATTATTCTATGTTTTTCTCCTTTAGTGGAAGGGTACGAAGGGATATGTAGTAATATTATAAAGATATTAACATGACGAGTCAACCCGCAAAAAGGTTAAGATGGGTAAAATCAAGACATTTTTTTTCGGTTTTGACCGGCATCGGGTAATTTTGAAATCTATCCCGAAAATATGACCCAATCAACGGTCAACCTGGTCAAGCCAGTAAATACCTTAATTATATTTTAATTGTACGAAAATAGAGCAAATAAGTTAAGCCTTTCAAGCAACCGATTGGACCTTGGTTAAGGTCAACTGGGCCGGTCGGGGCGAGGGGTGGATTTTGTGAGAATGGTTGTCCGGCGCAGCCGGGATTAAGGTCAGAAGAGGGGTGGGGTTAGGGGCGCTAACAATGGCCAGACCCATTTCGGCGCATAGGTTCTGGAGTCGGCACTGGCCGGACCAGTCACAGCTCAGGCAGTGTCCGCTGTGTTTTTTTACCAGAGCTTTTAAGGCCACCAGTCGCGCCCGCCTGATCGTAGGGCTGAAGCTTTTGATGGTTAACCCTTCCTGGCAGGTTACCGCACAGGCTTTAATCAATTTTCCAGAGTTGAAATCCTCGACCAGACACAGGCTGCAGTCCTGGCAGGGTTTCTTAAAACCCTCATAGTCATTTCCGCACAAATTGGGGACCTTGACATAAGGAAGCATGGCGGTCAGAAGACTCTGGCCAAGATGAGCCTCGATCATGACCCCGTCAAGGGTGAAATGGACCGTAGAGTCGGATGAGGATTGGAAGACCGGTTTTGTTTCCGGCTTGGCAAACATGGTTTCTCCTAATTATGGCTCCAGGTAAATTTAGGAACGAGGATCGGAGAGCGCCTCACTCTTAGGGGGGAAACCAAGTCAACGCTCCCCTGCCCAATAGGGATGATGCTCCCCCCGATACCTCGGTCCTCTCAGAGACAGGCCCTGAGTTCGGTTTCTGGCCCAACAGATTCATGTAGAGGTCCGCTGTGCTCGTAAGCGCGGCCCCCGGGGTAAGTGACATGAAGCAGTTCATGTTCACGACCTTTGAGGAGGCCGCTGTAAAGGCCGTCGAGAAGAGGGTTGTCAGCGCTGATTTTGATGGCCGAAAGTTTGTCTTCGGCATAAAGACCCTTACCTCTGGCGGCACGGATTTGAATGGTGGAAATGGGTTGACCGGCCCCAGCCACACAGCCGCCAGGACAAGCCATGACTTCGACCAGATCGTAACTTTTTTCGCCCTGTATCACCGCTTCAATTAAGTGTCGAGTGTTAGCCAGTCCGCTGACTACGGCCAGGCGGACCTGACGGCCACGGTAATCGATGCTGAACTCTTTGAGGCCTTCCATCCCCCTTTCGCCGGAAGCGGCCAATTGGTTAAGGGTGGCTTGAGAGCGGTCGCCGGCTAATTCCCGCAGGACGGCCTCGGTGACTCCGCCGGTCACTCCGAAAATCACCCCGGCTCCGGTGATTACACCGTATGGAGAGTCGACGGCTTCCGGTTCAAGCTGGTCAAAGATTAAACCCGACTCTTTGATCATTCGGATGAGTTCCTGAGTGGTTAGGACGTGGTCGACGATGGGGAGGCCGCCCCGGACAAACTCAGTCCTTTTGGCCTCCAGTTTTTTGGCCGTGCACGGCATGACCGCCATGTGGATGTGGCGTTTTTCTGAGGATTTGCTCCGTTCCTTAATGACCGAGGCAAACATTTGCATGGGTGAACGGCAGGTCGAGATATTGGGCATAAGGCTGGGGTAGTTAAGTTCGCAGAACCTGATCCAAGCTGGGCAACAGGAGGTGAACATGGGGAGTTTTGAGCCAGTTTCCAAAAATAGGAGAAATTCTTTGGATTCTTCCGTCACTGTTAGATCCGAGCCTAGAGCGGTGTCGTAAACCTTGTCAAAACCCATCCGTCTTAAGGCGGCGACGATCAGTCCCATGGCGTTTTGTCCGTCTTTAAGGCCCAATTCGGCGTTTAAAGCTACCCTGACAGCTGGAGCTATCTGAATGCTGGTCTCAGTGGCTACGTCGTCAAGATCGGCCCAAGCGGCCTCAACTGAATTTTTGATGACAATGGCCCCGGTTGGACAAACTGCTGAGCACTGACCGCAACCGACACACGATGACTCACCCAAGGGGATGTCAAAGGCGGTCGAAACAGTCATTTTTGAGCCCCTTTGGGCAAAATCAATGGCCCCGACGCCTTGGACTTCCTCACAAACCCGCACACAATCACCGCACAAAATGCATTTAGAACGGTCGATGGTCAGGCAGGGCGAAGAGTCGTCAATCTGGTGGTCGAGGGAAGTGTTTTGGTAGCGGATTTTGTCGATCCCGAACCGTAAAGCTAATTCCTGGAGCCGACACTTGTTATTGTTGGCGCAAGCGGTGCAATCGCGGTTGTGGTTGGCCAAAAGGAGTTCCAGGATATTTTTTCGAAATTTGCGAAGCCGGCCGGTGTTGGTCCGGATCTTGGCTCCCGGCCTGGGGGGTTCGGAACAGGCCGCCTGAAGCCCTCCGCGCTCGTTTTCCACCAGGCACATCCGGCAGGCGCCGTGGATGGATAATTCGCTGGCGTAACAAAAAGTCGGCAGCTCAATTCCGGCCTTGCGGATAAGTTCGAGCATGTTGCGTTCACCGTTGATGGTGACCGGAATCCCATCGATTGTCATCATGGCACTCATTTTACCAGCCCTCCTTGACGGCTCCGAATTTGCAACCTGACAGGCAGGCTCCACATTTGATACATAGTTCAGGATCGATTTTAAATGTTTCTTTGGCTTTGCCGCTAATGGCTGAGGCCGGACAGATGCGCGAGCATTTTGTGCAGCCGGTACAGACATCGGGATCGACGAAAAAAAATTTTAGTTTTTCGCAAGTTTTTGAAGGGCACTTCTTTTTGTGAATGTGAACCTCGTATTCGTGGCGGAAGTTTTTAATGGTACTCAAAACCGGAGACGGAGCGGTTTTGCCCAAGCCACAAAGGGCGGTATTTTTGATGGTGTCGGCCAAATCGGCCAAGTTTTCGATATCACTGTCCTGACCCTCGCCGCTGACGATGCGCTCAAGAATCATGAGCATCCTTTTGGTCCCCTCACGGCAAGGGACGCATTTACCGCAGCTTTCTCGTTGGGTAAAATTCATAAAAAATCTGGCCAATTCCACCATACAGGCGTCCTGATCGGCCACCACCAACCCTCCGGAGCCGATCATGGCCCCAACTTTCGTTAGCGAATCAAAATCCAGCGGCAGATCGAAGTGTTCCTCCGTTAAGCAAGCTCCTGAAGGGCCGCCAATCTGGACGGCTTTAAACTTTTTGCCGCCCTTCATTCCGCCGCCAACATCAAAGATAACCTCTCTTAAAGTCATGCCCATGGGCACTTCAATCAGTCCGGTATTTTCGATGTTGCCGGTGATGGAAAAAGACTTGGTGCCCGGGCTGGTGGCCGTCCCGACGCTGCGGTAGGCTTCAGAGCCGTTTTCAATTATCAAAGGGACATTAGCGAAAGTCTCAACGTTGTTTAAAACTGTCGGTTGGTTAAACAGCCCATGTTCCACGGTCCTTGGAGGCTTGACCCGGGGCATGCCTCGTTTGCCCTCAATGGAACCGGTCAGGGCACTTCCTTCACCGCAGACGAACGCTCCGGCCCCGCGATTGATTTTAATAGTAAAATTAAACCCGGTCCCCAGGATGTCAGTACCTAAAAGTCCGAGCTCATTGGCTTGGGCAATGGCCAATTTCAATCGGGCCACGGCCAGCGGATACTCAGCTCGGACGTAAATGTAGCCCTCATCGGCTCCACAGGCTAGGCCAGCAATGATCATGCCTTCTAACATCCGGTGAGGATCGCCCTCCATGACGCTGCAGTCCATAAAGGCTCCTGGGTCGCCTTCGTCGCCGTTACAGACCACGTATTTTTTCTCGGTTTTCTGGGCGAAAACCTGTTTCCATTTGACCCCGGTCGGAAACCCCCCGCCTCCCCGACCGCGAAGCCCCGAGCGGTCGATCTCATCGATGATTTCCTGGCGGGTCATCTCAAAGAGGGCTTTTTCCAAGGCAGTGTAACCGCCCACAGCCAGGCACTCGTAAATAGAATCAGCGGCTATCTGGCCACAGCGCCCCATGACGTTGCGTTTTTGTTTACGATAAAAGGGAATGTCAGCGGTGGTCTTGTAAACCTCGCCGTCAGAAGAGCTTAAAGCCAGCCGAGGGATGTGGCGACCTCGTTGGATCGTCTCGCGGACGATTTCCTCGCTATCTTGGGGCTTGACTCGGACGTACTGGAATCCCTCCGGCTCGATCCTGACCAAGACAGCTTTTTCGCACAAACCGTGGCACCCAGTTTTTTTGAGACCCACTCCCGGTTCATCTTTCATAAATTCCAGTGAGCAGTTGATGCTGGCCTCCGAAAGAGCGTTCTGAAAAGCCAGATAGACATCTGTCGCCCCGCTGGCGACGCAGCCGGTCCCGGAACAGACCAAGATGCGTCTGACTTCGTCGCTGGCCGAGGAGCGGCATTTGGCCCTCAAGTCAGAAAGTTGTCCGCGGTTAGTTAACATTGTTCCTCCTTGGCTATCGACCGGAGTAGTTCTGAGGCTTTCTCAGGAGTCATGGCTGGCCAGGCCTTTTCATTAACCATCATGACCGGAGCCAGACCGCAAGCCCCCAGGCAAGCCACTGTTTCAATGGTGAATGAAAGGTCGGAAGTCGTGACCTGACCGTCGGTCAAACCAAGGTCATGGCGGATTTTGGTCAGAATGGGGAGCGAGCGCCGAACATGGCAGGCTGTTCCGTCACAAATTTTGATGATGTTGCGTCCTTTAGGCTGGAGGGAGAAATTTTCGTAGAAAGTGGCTACCGAAAAAATCTTGGCCTCGCTGAGACCAATTTGAGCCGCTAGACGAGGAAAAGTTTCACGGGGAAGGTACCGATAGCAATCCTGGATTTCTTGGAGGATGGCGATAATCGCACTGGGTTTGGCTTGGAAGTCCTTGATGATGTTGTCAACCACTGATAAATCTATTTCGTTCATTTTCAGCCTTTCTGTCGTTGGAAGGTTAGGGCCAAAAAATCAGCACCAGACCAAACAAGTAAAGTTTGCTTTGGTCTTCGCTATAATAATGCTGACCAGAAAATTGCCAAATTGAGACGGAAGGTGTTTTTAAGCCGTCTTTGGAAGTAGGTAAATTTGATGTGTCAAATTATAAGAAAGATCTTTGGTTAACTTTGAACACGATCCAGACCAAACCAAGGTAAGATTAAGACTTCTGAGGGGCATTGGTGACCAGAACCGGTCTTGGGGCGGGGAAAATCTGACTGCGTTGTTAATTAAGATTCTGGTTTTCCATCGTGATTTTATTTAGTTACTGAAAAAGCAGGGCGTTTTTAAGCCGATAGCAAGTAGTAATTTTGAAAAATATTTAAGTGATTGGTCGGTTGTTTTTATCGGCTTCGACCAGAGGAGAAGAATCAATTTATGGTGGATGGCTAAAGAAAGCAGTCAAAGTGGGTCTAAAGGTGGGAGGAAAAAATTTGTTTGATCCGGGGTCAAGGGATTGAAAAAGGGTTAGAGGGGAGTCAAATATTTTTAACTAGTGGTGTGGGCGGCCGAGGGCCTAACACTAGTGCGTTTATTTTGCTGTCTTTGTCGGGAAGTAGCAAGCGCCCTATACGTTTTGGGAATCATGCCTATCGCCGTCAACAAAATACAACGGAGTAGGAATGGTCGGACCATTCATCACGGGTAAACTGTAGGCCCGATTAAGGCAGGCAGTTTGATCTCAATTATGGCTATTGCCCTAAGGCTGGCTTCGGTATATCGTTGGCCAAGACGATTCAGAATTTAAATCCGCCGGCCTAAAGCATGGCACTAAGACCTAACAACGCTCCTTAGTCAAGCCATACTTCATTTAAACTAGTGGCAGCCTTTTGGGAGCGCAAATTGAAAGATGCTGGGCCATAAAGTAAAAACTTCCGCTAAATAATTATCATCGGCTTGAGGTTTAACCACGTCATTCCAAAACTTCCCAATGCGCAGTTCTCGTAGCCCCCTCGCGTTTTAGCTGGCTGGACGTTTTGAGCGTATCACTTCACGGTCTATCGCTTGCGTAGCAACGCCTGTTATACAGGGGACGTCTTTTCGGTAGATTTTGGGTTATCCTTGAAAGTTGCCAAAATTTTTTTACCGACATTACAATTAAGTATGAGAATGGTTCAGAGCGATGCCACGAGACCAGAATGAATTGGGATAAATTCAAATTTTCTAAATATCGGGTTGACGCCAACAATCAGGATTTGCAGACAACTTTTGGAGTTGACGCCACCTGAGCGATTTTGCTATTATATCTGACATGGACATTATTAACGGCATCAATACTC
>JAISWF010000212.1 GCA_031271165.1 Deltaproteobacteria bacterium | reverse complement strand
AGGGCAAGCGAGTTTATCGACAATACAAGAGTATATTCGGCATCAAGGTTAATCAGGACCGGAACGCATTCATCCGCTAGACTAAAGTCTACCGGTTTTCTGCGATAAGACTTATAAATTCAGGACAAAAATTATTTTTGAGCGGCTTAAGTGGCTCCAGTTCCCAGGGCGTTGCTTTGAACACCGTAAATTTTATCCTTTTTTGGGCTGGGTTAGTATTGACATTGCTTTTGACCTAAGGTACACTTTTAAGGTGATTGATTTTAATGTGGATTCTCTTTTTTTGATCATGCTATCTTAAAAAATCGCAACCTAATTACAGGCTTGGATACTGATTTAAAAACTTTTATAGGGCCTCAGTCCGATCTTGACTGATGCTTGGGGCTTTGTCTCCGGCCAGTTTCTTTTTTTTAAGTTGTTATACCGGACCGGTAACTTTTATATTTTGAGGATTTTATCATATGGCCATGCAGAAACCGCAGATCAGCACTTGCATTGATGCCAAGCCCCATTCCTGGATGGTCGTGGCCGAGGAAAACATTCAAAGCGGAGACATCACCAAACTTGAGCACCGTTGGTGCAAGAAGTGCGGCTGCCTGACTCAGGTAGGTATTACCGCCGAAGGTCAGCCAGTGGTAGCGGTCAACGAGGCCGGAACTCCTCACTTGGCTGTGCCAAGGATCCTGGACGTAATGATCAAATAAGACTACCGCCAGATTTCGGCCCCGCTTTCGTCTGTCCGGCTTTTTTCCCCAAGACCCGTGCGTAGCTTATCTTCGAGCTTCAGTCTCATCGGAGATGCCAACAGGGAACTTTTGGGGCTTACCTCGGGTGATTTTCTTACCACCATCATTTTTTGACCCTGGTCCGAGCTTACGGCCCGGTAGCCCTTGATTTCGAGGGTCGACACGGGCCGGGTTTGTTTTAGCGATGGTTTGTCAGTTGAGACCAGTTTTTTGGCCCCGGCTTTTCGTCATCCAAACCAGAGCGAATCGCTAAAATTATTTTTTTGGTGGAAACTAGGGCAAGATGTTGAAATTATTAAAATAATTTGCTTTCGATTGCTTTTCTAGTTTTGACCATTCCAACAAACTCCAGCTTTGGTAATGCCTTAAGTCTGGGTGGAACTTGACTGTTATTCTGGAGCTGGCGAGAGGGCTCAATTGTTGGCAGTACCAATGTCCGACTTCGCACCGTCAGGCGGCCTAACCGGGAGCAACAATACATTACTAACATTATAGTCATCCGCTAAATACGGGCGACAGTCAATTGTGGTAAAATGGTCGATGAGGAATCAATGGCTGCCGACGAGCAAGAATCAAAGTTTAAGCAAGGTCTTTTATACTATCACCGATATGATTTTATCTGGAAAAACATAGCCGCTCGTTTGCCTTTCCAAGCCATCTCCCAGCTTGTCAAGCTTTCTCCCGACTTGACTGGCAATGAGATTAGCTCAAATTTGCCTGAAATTCAGTTTGCTATCAAGCGTTCCGACACCATTTTTGAGCTCAGTGACGGATCATTTCTGATCATTGAATTTCAATCGGCTGAAGAATCTCATAGCCCCATTAAGTTTTTGAGGTACGGAATTGATTTAGCCGAATTAAACTTCGAGCAGAACCGCAGTTTTAAGCCGATCAAAATCATAGTCCTTTACTCGGCTAATGTTGAGCCATTGCCGCCCACAACGTTTGTTGTTACTGGTTCGGTCACCATTAGCTTTGAGCAGATATCCCTGGGAGAAAAAATTGATGGAAAAAAGCTAATTGATACCATTAAATCTAGGTTTGATTTCTCAATTTCGAATCCAGATAAAAACATTATATCTCCTAGCGAGCTGGCGGAGCTTTACCTGGCCCCTTTCGGACGAATCACCATTCCGTATGAGCAGTTCGTCTCGGAATATCTATCGCTTGGGGCCAAACTGTCTAATATTTTTAAAGATCCTTCGATTTTTGCATCAATGTTGGTTACCATCCCCGAAAAGGAGTTGCGTAGCCCATTTGAGAAGGAGTTTGAGTTTATGTATCAAGCACAGATGGCCGACTTTCTAACTGAGGGAGAATTTTCTCAGAACAAAAATGAGCTGAAAGCTAAAGATGCTGAGATTAAAGCTCAAGCTATGGAGCTTGAGGCTAATGCTATGGAGCTTAAAGCTAAAGACGCTCGATTTGAGGCTGCCCGGAAAAAATTGGAGGCGACCGTCGTAAAGCTGTACAACAAGAAACTTACCATACAGGAAATAAGCGTCACGATGAGCATTGGAGAAGAAGAAGTCACTGATATCTTAAAATTTTGGCGTATGCTTTGAGGTAAACGGCTGGTTGCTGCGTTTTGGTTCCCTTAAGAATTTGCGTTTTTGTATTAAAAGCAGTTGGCTGAATAACTGACCATACAGTCAATTAGCGGCCTTCTGGGGGTAATAAAGGCCTCCGATGAAAAAGAGAGCTACTCGAAAACCATTGGTCTTGCACCTCTAATGGCTCTCTAGAGCCTCTAAAAGCTTTTAAGTTTGGAGGGGCCCAATTTCCACTCCAATCGCCCAAAGATTGGGGAAAAAGAGCCTGTTTTTTTGGCTTGATAAGTCGATGATAGGCAAATAATTTATTGTTTTACAATTACAATTATAAAAATTGGGCTACCCTAATTTTTATTTCTATACTTTAGAATTAAATGAAAACAACCAAAATTAGAAATGTGGCCATTATTGCCCATGTCGATCACGGCAAGACTACTTTAGTCGATGCTCTTTTGTGGCAAAGTGGCCTTTTCCGGGATAACCAGACCGTTCGTGAGCGGGTGATGGATAGCCTAGATCTTGAAAGAGAAAAAGGCATCACTATCATGGCCAAGAACACTTCCGTAGTGTACAGCGGTTACAAAATAAACATCGTCGATACCCCTGGCCACGCCGATTTTGGCGGGGAGGTGGAGCGGACTTTAACCATGGTTGACGGCGCCCTCCTTTTGGTGGATTCCTCCGAAGGGCCGCTCCCTCAGACCAGGTTCGTGCTGCAAAAAGCCCTGGCCAGGCGGCTTCCGATCATTTGTGTTGTCAACAAAATTGATCGTCAAGACCGAAGACCCAAAGAAGTACTCGACGAAATTTATTCGCTCTTTATTGATTTGGACGCCGACGACGACCAAGTTGAATTTCCGGTTTTTTATACCAACGCTAAAATCGGGGCGGCTTATCCCGATCTTGACCAAGCGCTGGAGGCGGGCCCGGCCAGCTTGGAGTGCCTCTTTCAGGCCATAATCGATCATATTCCAGCTCCGAACGGGGATCCCGAGGCGCCGGCTCAATTTTTGGTCACCAATCTTGACTGGTCCGATTACGTCGGACGTTTGGCCATTGGTCCGCTCCGACGCGGCCGCCTCAAAAGCGGCGGCGAGGTGGCCCTGATTAAAGACGGCCAGGTGGTTCTTCGTTCTCCCATCAAGGTTCTTTACACCTATCGGGGACTTCAGCGAGTGGAAACTGATGTGGCCGAGGCCGGTGACATTATCGCCTTGGCCGGTCTTCCAGATGCTTTTATCGGCGACACAGTGGCTGATTCCGTAAGTCCAGAGGCTCTGCCCACGGTGGTGGTCGATGAGCCGACTTTGACCATGGAGTTTAGTGCCAATAGCTCCCCTTTGGCCGGCCGGGAAGGTCAAAACCTTACCTCTCGGCAAATCAGGGCCAGATTGGAAAAAGAAGCACTTTACAACGTTTCCATCCGCATCTCCCAGGGCGACGACGGCGGAGAAGTTTTTAAAGTGGCCGCCCGCGGCGAACTGCAGCTGGCCGTATTGGTTGAGACAATGCGGCGGGAGGGTTTTGAGCTGACGCTGGGCCCTCCGAGGATCATTGTTAAGCAAATCGACGGCTGCGATCACGAGCCTTTGGAACTGGTGGTCATTGATGTCCCTGAGCAGTACGTGGGGGTGGTCACTGAAAAACTTACCTCCCGCCGTGGCAAGGTAGTCAAACTGGCTAACCACGGGTCTGGGAGGGTCAGACTGGAAATTGAGACCCCTACCCGGGGTCTGGTGGGTTACCGGGGGCAGTTTATGACCGACACCCGGGGTTCCGGTCTCATTAATACCATCAACATCGGTTACGTACCCTGGCAAGGCCCCATCATGGGCCGGGCCAACGGTTCTTTGGTGGCCGACCGTCAAGGGGCGGCGGTCACTTATGCGCTCTTTCACCTCCAGCCTCGGGGTTCGATTTTTGCCAGTCCCGGCGAGCCGGTCTACCAGGGTCTTATTATCGGAGAAAACTCTCGGAGCGAGGACATCTGGGTCAACCCCTGTAAAGAAAAAAAGCTGACCAACATTCGGGCCAGCGGCTCAGATGAGGCTTTAAGACTGACCCCTCCAAGGAAACACTCGCTGGAGGAAGCCATCGAATACATCCGCGATGATGAAGTCCTGGAGGTCACGCCGAAATCGGTGAGGATAAGAAAGAAAGTCTTGACTCCAAAGTGACCGAGAATTAACCCTTGGGCTTGACCGAAATAATTTTGGGGTCAAGACCTAGGTTGAAGACGAAGTAATAGTTTGGTTCAAGGTCATATTTTTTTAAATCATGTATAATAATTTGTTTTTTTAGCCTGACAATTTAAATATTTACGTTTCGAGTGAGCCTGTGTCCTAAACTGTTTTGGTTTGAGTATCTGGTGAAGGTGCCGTCATGGATTTTTTCCTTAATTTAACTGGCTCTATGTTTGAGGATTCCTCCTCAATTTATTTCCTTGCTGGCGGAGCTTTTTTACTCGTATTCCTCTATCTTGTCTTCAAAAAGCTCAAAAGCAAGGGCCGTCTTGGTAAGAAAGAGTCGACCAAGCCGGATAAAAAGGAAATGAGGCCTCCCGAAGCCGGAAAAGAAGTCATCACTGACGAAATGGTGGTGGACAAGAAAATGGCCAAACTGGCGGCCAAAGCGGCCAAAGAGGCCAAGAAAAAGGCGGCTTTGGCCGCTAAACTGGAAAAAAAGCACAGCGGAAAACTCTTTGGCCGCCAGAAGGCGGCTGAACCGGCGCCAGCCGCAGCTCCAGTTCAAAAGGGGCTTGTGGAAACCGATTCCCCGCCGCCCATGGTTAATTTGGTTCCAACCCAAGGTCTGTCAAGAACCGCCTCTGGGCAGGTTTTAGCGATGGCTGCTCAGCCGGTTTCAGAGGCCATGTCAGCTCCGGCTACCGGCCATTTTAAGGCTTTGCAGCTTAAAGCGGCTCAAACTGTTTTGCCAACGGCTGCTCCTTTGCCGCCGGAAGTACCCACCATGCCGGTTGCTCCCCCCAGCCAACCGGCGCCCCTGTCTCTGGCTCCGGCCCCGCCGCCGGCCCCACTGGCTCCTGCTGCGCCTGTTGAGGTCTCACCAGCTCCTTTACAGCCTCCGGTTAAGCTTACTGCGCCCCCCCCGGTTCCGCCTGTTGCTGCGCCTCCGGCCCAGGCCGCTGCGGTTGAAGAGCCTCAAGTAAGCCTGGCGGCCAAACTCGCTTCCCCGCCACCTGCTAGTACCGGGGTCAGGATCGCCAGCGGCCAAAAGTCCTCGTCAAGAACTCTGGCCCCCGAAACTTTGTCGGTTGAATCTCCAGATGTCAGGCCTACGGGTGATTCCGAACCCATTGATATTCCGGAGCTGACGGGTCCGGCAGCTTCGCAAAAAGTTCAGGTTGTGACTTCGGGGCCCTCCTCGGAGATTATTTCTGCGTCGTTTTCGGCTCCCGAACCACAGGTTCCTGCCGTATTGAACGATCAGATTTTATCTTTGGAGCCCTCCGATACGGCCTCCCTGGTCTATTCGAATTTGGGCGTCTCGGAGGCTGAGGCTTCAGATACCGTCGAAATTGCTCTTGAGGCCGCTGAACCCGAGGACGGGGACGCTCTTGATGATTCAGCTCAAGCCGAGACCGACGAGACTTCCGATAACTTAGTTCAGAATGCGTCTGGCCTTGACGAGTTTTCTTTGGAAGCTGTTGGAGCTGATGAAGACATTGCCTTAAAAATTGCCTCCATTGCTGCTGCCATTGTCGATGAGCTTTCTTTGGATACTCTTAAGCCAGCTGCTGAGTCTGCTGCGGCCGCCGACGCCTCACCAGCCAGCCTTGCTCCTCCAACAATTGCGGAAACCTCACCGGTCATAGACGTTGTGGAAGTTGAAAAACTCGAAAGTCCTCCGGCTTTCAAGGAGCGCCGGGCTCCAAGACCGGCTCAGCCGGACCCGGCTGACTCGGCCCCACCTGTCATCCCAGCCATGCCGGTGGGGCCCGAATACACCGATTCCAGGGCCGACACCCAAGTCGTCGCCAAAGAACCGGTTTTGCTCGATCCACTTAAAGCTAAGCCAATGTCAGTTTTGGAAGGCCGCAGCGGAGTCCTCAAAGCTAGTCAAACTCAAATGAGTACGCCTATTGAGATTGACCAAACTCAGATGCCCCGGATTATGAAGGAAGCTTATGCCCATGCTTCCCCTGTTGGCCAATCGGTGACCGTTCAGGACTTGGAAGTTAACTATGAGAAAAATACTTTTTTAAGTCCTATGGAAGTCATTTATTACAAGCTTCTAAGATCAGCCTTCAATCAATTTTTAATTTTTCCCAAAGTAACCAGTCGGGCAGCGGTTAATGTCTCCTCCAGAAATTCCGAGCACCTCAAGGTCGCTGAAAATGTTCTGTCAGGCACCTGTATCAGCTTTGTTATCTGTGACGTTAAGCTCAACATCAAAGCTGTAGTCGAGTTGGTTGACGATTCTGCGCCTCCCTCCAACAAAGAAAGGGCTCGTGATTATATTCTGAAAAAAGCTGGCTGTGTCCTGGTCCGTTTTTACAGCGGCGATACTCCTCCTGATGTGGGCACCTTGAGAAGGCTTCTTTTGGATTGAAAAAGGCGCTGATTTAAGGCGCCCGCCATCATGGTACCGGTATAAACTAAAAAGCTTCACTGTCGGTCAATACCCATGCCAAATACAACAATGCATGGGGCATTCGCATTGGGTTGAAAATATTTGCCCGTAACAGCCAAGATGATAGCCAGTCAAGCTGGAAGTTAGGGCCTGTTAAAAAATAACATTCTAAATATTGAGGGTAGAAACCTTCAAGGTACAAGGTACAAGGTGTAGTTCCATTCTCCATGAAACCTCTCCTGCTTAATTTTAATGCTAGCTAACTCTTTGTCTTCTACTTTGAATCCCTTAACCTGAAGACCGGTTGTTGTTTTGGTAGCAGCAATCAAATTGATAATTACTTCAATACTTGTTAACGGTCTACCTCTCCAATTCATAGTGATTTACGAAAAAAACGATGTTCAATTTTGTTCCATTTACTAGTTCCAACTGGAAAGTGACAAACTGAAATTATTAAGCCAGTTTCATGGGCAAATTTAGAAAGTTCATACTTCCATAATCTACGACGATATCCATTACTACCGCCACAATCAGCTGTTATAAGTAAT
>JAISWF010000202.1 GCA_031271165.1 Deltaproteobacteria bacterium | reverse complement strand
AGAGTTGGTGTAAGGGGGTTAGGATTTCAAATCGCCAATTTTGGACGATGAGGGGTGCTTATTTCCAAGGGTTTAGCATCCCAACCCCCGGTTTGACGATTTTCTTGGACGGCTGTGTTCTATTATGCCTTAATCAAGGTTGAAATAAGGCCTTACAAAAAACGTTGCCTCAAATTGATTTGTCTTAATGTATTTTTTTGCTGGAAAGTCTATTTTTTGCCTTCGTTCAGGACGGTGGTTGTTCCGACATAGAAAGCCAGTTCTCGGTCTTAGCTGACCTCTGTCTGTGATCTTTTTGTCCAAACCTGTAGGGCAAACAATTTTGGGCAATATTAGGCCAGGCATCTTGGTTAATGGCGGCGGCGCATTTACCGTTTGGCTCGAAAGGGCCTGAAATCAATGTTGTACTTTTCCATCCTCAGGCTCATTTTTCTTTCAGTCAGTCCCAGACGGGCAGCGGCCTGGGTGACGTGTCCGCCGGTAGTTTCCAAAGCTTCGTTGATAAGGAGTTTTTCCAAAGATGACACCGCTTCTTCCAAAGTCTTAGGTTCTTTATCCTCCAAGTGCCCCTGAAGCCAAGTCGGCAGGTGCCGGGCTTCGATGAGACCGTCAGGGCCGCAGAGGACGGCGGCCCGTTCAATGACATTTTCCAGTTCCCTGATGTTGCCGGGCCATTCGTAAGCTCTCAGGAGTCGGAAGGCTTCGTTGGATATGTGGATAGGGTTTTCCTGGTCGGTGGAGAATTTGACGGCGAAAGTTTCAGCCAAATCAATGATGTCTTCCAACCTCTTGCGCAGGGGCGGCAGCGACAATGGAAAGACGCTGAGGCGGTAGTAAAGGTCCATCCGGAAGCGGCCTTCCTCGGCCATCTTTTCCAAGTCACGGTTGGTGGCGGCTAGCAGTCTTACATCCACCTTGAGGGTTTCTCCTCCGCCCAATCGTTCAAACTCTTTTTCCTGGATGACCCGCAAAAGTTTGGCTTGGGTGGCCAGACTCATGTCCCCGACCTCGTCGAGAAACAATGTCCCGCCATGAGCCATCTCAAAACGGCCCTTGCGTCCGGTGACGGCGCCGGTAAAGGCCCCTCGTTCATGGCCGAACAGCTCGCTCTCCACCAGGCCCTCGGGAAGAGCGGCGCAGTTGACTTTGATAAAGGGCTGACCCGAGCGCAAGCTATTGGAATGGATAAGCCCGGCAATCATCTCTTTCCCGGTTCCGCTTTCGCCACGAATGAGAACGGTCACGTTGGTGGCCGCTACTTGGGCTACTTCCTCCAGGATGTGCCTCAGGGCCTTGGACTGACCGACCAGATGGCCAAGTTTAAAATTTTGGTTGAGAATGGCTTGGAGTCGGCGGTTTTCCTCAAGCATGGCTTCGTGGCGGGCTGTAAAGTCTCGCCTGACCCCAACCGCTCGGGCGATCAGAGTGGCAAGGACGGTCAGAAGCCTCATGTCCTCATTGAGCCTGACCGGTTCGGCAAAAAGCCGGTCAGCCGAAAGGGCTCCGATGGTCCGGCCCTCTAGGATAATTGGGACACAGATAAAAGAAACGTCTTCTTTTTTGAGATCCCTGGCTCTGGTCCGGTTGAGGAAAAGCGGTTCCTTGGAGACGCTTGGGACGACCATGGGTTGACCGGTGGCCGTCACTCGGCCAATGACGCCTTCGCCGCTTTTGTAGCGGGCCCTTTTGCGCTCGGTTGGGTTAAGCCCATAGCCGGCTTCCATTATGATTTCGCCGTTATGGTTGATCAGATAAAAGGCTCCCCGCATTAAGGCAGTGTACTTGGCCATCAGGCCCAGAGCCTCGTCGAGGTGGTCGGAAAGCTCGGATCCGGCGCCGTTTAAGGCTTGACTAATTTCAAACAGGAGCCGGAGTTCGCTAGTTTTATCTTTGACTTGGATGTTATTGACCGTCAATTTCTTACCGCTTAACTATTTTTGGCTTGAGGTTGAATCAGAGTTTATTAAGATCTGACGCCCTGTTAAGTTGATCAGGGAGTGGACAGATCTTAGGCTTGGGCTTTTTTTTAGGATTTTTAAGAATTCCGCCGGGACGAACTGGTCCGGATTTACAGAGCGGGCTTTTTAGGGCCCTCTTGTTTTAGAAATTTTTGGCCGGCTTGGGGCACCAATTGGGCTCCTTAACTGGCAAATCGAACTCATGCGGGCCTTTTGGAAATTTTGGTCACGCCTACCCGTTGGTTGGCTGGCGCCTAAGCCGGGTCAGTTATTGATAGCCTGCCGTCTAGGGGCTTGGCTATTGGTCTGAGGCTTTACTGAGACAATGATAGTCTTGGAGCGGCGCAATCCGCCAGTCGCCCAGGCGTGTTGCTTTAATGCCCTCAAGGGTGGCGATTAAGCCGGCCATGGTGGTTATCAGCGTTACCCCCCGGCTGATAGCCTCGGCCCTGATTATCGTCGCATCCTTGGCCGAAGTAGATCCACTGATGGTATTGACCAACAGCATAGCCTGACCGTTGCGAATAAAATCCAAAAGGTTGGGGCGGCCCTGGCGGAGTTTAACCAAAAGTTCAGCTGAAAGGCCGGCCTTGGTCAGCACGTCGCGGGTTCCGGGGGTGGCGTGAATGACGAAACCGAGTTTGATCAGTTCGGCGGCCGGGCCGATCAAAGCCTCTTTGTCTCGGTCACAAACTGTCAAAATAATGTTGCCTGAAGAGGGGATGGACATGCCTGAAGCAGCCTGAGCCTTGAGAAAGGCTAACCCAAAGTTGCGGTCGATGCCCATGACTTCGCCGGTTGAGTGCATCTCGGGACCGAGATCGACCTCGGCCCCGTAAAAACGAACCCAGGGCAGAACGGCCTCCTTGACAGCGTAGTAGTCTTGATGGTGCTCGCTGTTAAAGCCGGCTTCAATCAGCGTTTGGCCGGCCATAACTTTTGAGGCCGCTTCAATCAGCGGCCGGCCAGTGGCCTTGCCGACGAAGGGGGCGGTTCTGGAGGCTCTGGGGTTGGCTTCCAGGACATAAACCGTGTCTTGGTGGACCGCAAATTGGATGTTCATCAGGCCCTTGACGCCCAAGGCCAAACCGAGCTTTTCGGTCTGTAAACGGATTTCATCCTGGATTTGCGTTGACAGAGTAAAAGGTGGAATTGAGCAGCCAGAATCTCCAGAGTGGACCCCGGCCGGTTCGATGTGTTCCATGATGGCGGCGATGACCACTCTTTCGCCGTCGGCGACCGCATCGACATCGACTTCGACGGCGTCGTCTAAAAATTTGTCGACCAGGATTTGGCGGTCCGGTCCCAGTTCGATCTCCGAGGCCTTTATTGCGGCCACATAAGCAGCCAGATCGGTCTCACTGTGGATAATTCTCATGGCTCGGCCGCCCAAAACGAAGGAAGGGCGGACGATGACCGGGTAACCGATTCGGCCGGCAATTTCCAAGGCGCATTTGGCGTCTCCAGCCATACCGCTGGGCGGCTGCCTCAGGTTTAATTTGGCTACCAAAGAGTTCCAGCCCGAGCGGTCCTCGGCCGTAAAAATCGATTCCGGTGGGGTACCCCAAATGGGTATTCCCCGTTTTTGCAGAGCCAAGGCCAGGTTCAGAGGGGTTTGCCCACCGAGTTGGACGATGACTCCATCGGGTTTTTCGCGGTCAAAGACAGCCAAAACGTCTTCGAGGGTGACCGGTTCAAAATAGAGCCGTCCGACGGCATCATAATCGGTGGAGACCGTTTCGGGGTTGGAGTTGACCATGACCGTCTGAAGTCCCATTTTTTCAAAAGCCTGGGAGGCCTTCACGCAGCAGTAGTCGAATTCAATGCCTTGACCGATGCGGTTGGGGCCGCCTCCTAAGATCATGACTTTTTGACGATTATCTTTGGTTCTATTACTAACCTCCGGCGGGGGTGAGACGGGGGAGTCGTAGCTGGAGTAGTAGTAGGGGGTGGAGGCTTCAAATTCGCCGGCGCAGGTATCCACCAGCCGGAAATGCGGCTTGACCCCGGCCGCCTCCCTTAAATCGGTAATTTTTTCGGCCGTCACCTCAGATTGGGGATATTGGCTTTTGATCAACCGGCTGAGGCTGATATCGCTGAAGCCCTGGGCTTTGACGTAACGCCAGCGGTCAGGTGTGGGATTTTGGCCGCCAGAGATGGCTTCGGCAAAGGGGCCGAGCACATAGCGCTCGGTGGCCAGTATTAATTCAAGCTGACTGATAAACCAAGGATCCAAGCCGGTCAGCGCTGCCGCTTGTTGCGGGCTGAGTCCTAGCTTTAAAGCCCCATAGAGATTGGGGAGGCGGTCGGACTTGGGTTGGACCAGGTTTTCTTTTAAAAATTCCAACTGGGCTTCTGGACTAGCATCCTCAGGAAGGTTCAGTCGAAACTCCAGACCTGACTGACCGATTTCCAGGCCGCGCAGGGCTTTTTGGAGCGCCTCCCGGAAGTTACCGCCTAAGGCCATAGTTTCACCTACAGCCCGCATTTCCAGGCCCAGGACCGGTGAGGCCCCGGGGAATTTTTCGAAGTTAAAGCGCGGGGCTTTGACCACACAATAGTCGAGGGCTGGCTCAAAACAGGCTGATTTGCCGGTAATTCCGTTTTTCAGTTCGGCCAAGGTGTAGCCTACCGCCAGTTTGGCCGCCACCCGGGCAATGGGAAATCCAGTGGCCTTGGAAGCCAAGGCCGACGAACGTGAGACCCTGGGGTTCATCTCAATGACCACCCGGCGGCCGTTGGCGGGGCTGACGGCAAACTGGATGTTGCAGCCCCCGTTGAGGCCGACGGCCCGAGCGACTTTTAAAGCCTCATCGCGCATGGCCTGGTATTCAACGTCGGTCAGCGTCTGGATAGGGGCTACGGTGACCGAATCTCCAGTGTGGACGCCCATGGGATCGACGTTTTCAATGCCGCAGACAATGATAGCGTTGTCGGCCAGATCGCGGATCATCTCCAGCTCCATCTCTTTCCAACCGATGAGGGATTCCTCGATTAGAATCTGATGGATGGGAGAGGCGGCCAGACCGCGCCAAGCCAGTTCTTTCAGTTCATCAAAATTGAAGGCCACCCCGCCGCCAGTGCCTCCCAAAGTAAAGGAAGGCCGGATGATAGCTGGAAACCCGCTTTTTTCGGCCGCTTCTAAAGCTTCGGTCACGGAGTTGGCTATTTCGCTGACCGGGACATCAACTCCCAGAGAAGTCATTGTCTCCCGAAAGCGGCGGCGGCTTTCGGCAATAGTGATAACATCGGGGGTAGAGCCGATTATTTCCACGCCCAGCTTTTCCAAAAGTCCCTGATGGTAGAGATCCATAGCCAGGTTCAGGGCAGTCTGTCCGCCCAGAGTTGGCAGCACCGCCTGGACTTTTTCGGTCTCAATGATTCTGGCGGCAACTTCTGAGGTCATGGGCTCAATATACGTCCGGTCGGAAAATTCCGGGTCAGTCATGACCGTAGCTGGGTTGGAGTTAAGAAGGACTAGGCGGAAGCCTTCCTCCTTGAGAGCCTTGCAGCCCTGGGTAGCGGAATAGTCAAACTCGCAGGCCTGTCCGATGATGATGGGGCCGGAGCCAAAAATCATGATGGTTTGAAGGTCTTTGCGCCTAGGCATAGAAGTCCTCCAGCATTCTTCTGAATCGGCTGAACAGGCCCTGGGCATCGTGGGGACCAGGTGAGGCTTCTGGATGGAATTGAACAGAGAAAGCCGGGGCGTCGGTCCACTCCAGCCCTTCAAGGGTATCGTCGTTGAGATTGAAGTGGCTGGCGCAGACGTTGGGGGGCAGGCTGTCGGGGTCGACGCAGAAACCGTGATTTTGGCTGGTCAGCCAGATCCGTCCGGTCCGGCTGTCTTTGACTGGGTGATTAAGGCCGTGGTGGCCGAAGGGGAGCTTGTAAGTCCGGCCGCCGGCAGCCAGGCCCATGATTTGGTGGCCCAGGCAAATGCCGAAGACTGGAAGGCGGCCGAGGCATTTTTTGACGGCGTCAACGGCATAGCTACAGGCCGCCGGATCGCCGGGGCCGTTGGCCAGAAAAAGACCGGCCGGCTTATCTTCCAAAAAACGTTCCGGCGGGGTGTCACCTGGCCAAACGGTCAGCTCAAGGTTTTGGGTGCTTAGGCCGTCTAAAATAGCTTTTTTAATTCCGAAATCAAGGACCGCTACCCGCATGGATGGTCCCGGAACGGCGATAGAGGGGACGGCCGGTTTCCGGTAGGGCGTCCGGCAAGTAACTTCCATGGCCAGATCCCGTCCGGTCATGGGAGCCACGGATCGGGCCCTGGCTCTGGCCGTCTCGGGGTCCGGTGACAGCGGACCTATGTAGCCGTTTCTGGCCCCTTTTTCCCTGATGTGGAGGGTCAGGGCCCGGGTGTCGACTCCGGTCAGGCCGGCCAGTTGGTAACGCTCCAGATAAGCCGGAAGGGTAGCTCGGTCAAGCCAGTGGGTCACGCCGGGAAGCCACAGTTCGTGAAAGATGGCTCCAGCGGCCTGGGTCGGTTCAGCCTGGTCAACGCTGGGGTTGGTTCCGTAATTGCCGACGTGAGCAGTGGTAAAAACAACGATCTGACGGTGATAGGAGGGGTCGGTTAAAACTTCCTGATAGCCGCTCATGGCGGTGATAAATATGACCTCGCCCTCGGCCTCGGTTACAGGGCCGACGCTCATTCCCTCGAACATGGTGCCGTCGTCGAGAGTCAGGGCGGCAGGGGTCAGGCTGATATGTGGGAAAGACATATAAAACTCAAAAGCGGCCCGGTCCGCCTAGACGCCTGGCGGCCGGTCAAAAAAGCTGACCGCAGGGCGCAAAAAAAACCGCCGGTAGCCGGTTACAACCGATGCTGCCGCCGAAGCGCCGGGGCTTCGGGAAAGGCGGAAGGGGATAGGTAAAAAAGGGCAAGAGCAAAATGAAACGAACGGGCCTTGAAAAAATTTTGGTTATGGACAGAATAAGATGAGAAAAAAGCAAGTAAACATCCAAGGTTGAGGAATTGTTGAAAAAATATAATTTCAAGCCGGCATCATCTGGAGGTCTTCCAGCTGGCAGCTTATTTAATTTTTGGCCGGTAGATTTCCTGATGGTTTAATACTCTGGTAGTGGCTGTCAGCCTAAGAGACCAGACCTCGGTCTTGACAGAACTGGCCCGGGAATTTATAAGCCACGCATAAAAGCTGCGAGTATAAATTACAAGTATAAACCACGAGTTAGTTTGGTCCGAAAATGTTAGAACATTTTAAGGCCATAAGCACCGTTGGGGAACTTTTGACTCATCGCAGCTATGGTCAGGGTCTGAGGCCAAAACACAAGGTAAAAAGAAATTCTCAAAGCCGCCATGTTTCAAAGAAAAGTCTAATTTAACAATTGAGTTTTTTTGTGATCAGAGCCTTTAGGTTAACGGTAGCCATGCTCGAACGGTTATGGTGACCGAGAGCGAACAGTGGCCAGTTTTCAAAATAATAGTGTCCTACATCGTGGGGTAAAAGTCAAGAAATTGATTTTTTCGGGGGATTGTTGAGGTACAATGGAGCGCAGTCAGACGCAGCCTGACAACAGGAGGGAGAAAAGAGACCGGGGCCAGAAACCCGGTCTCCAAGTCGGTTGATTTAGCGGCCTTCTCAGGCTTCAGTGGTAGTCCCAAAGGGGTTGAAGCCGTATTTTTCCAGAAGGTCCAGGAGCTTTTGGTTGGAGTTAAAAAAGTCCGAAGCCCGGTTGGCCAAGGCGACAGCTCCCTCGGAGGTCGACGATGCCGGCAGTTCGTCAGCTGAATCGTAAAAAATCAAAGGATTTTCGTCCAGCTCCTTTTTGAGGGCCGCCTTTTCGGCATCGGTGCCCCCGCTTTGGTTAACAATATCACTGCGACTGTATACTCTCACCTCGCGGCCCCCGGCGCCGTCGATGACGGCCAGCACGTAATCGTCGGCCAACTCAGGGTAATCGCCGATGGCTTCGGCGGTGACCGTGGCCAGCTCAGTGATCAGTTTTCCGGCGACCTTGTCTAAGGCGATGTCCACCTTGTCGGTG
>JAISWF010000062.1 GCA_031271165.1 Deltaproteobacteria bacterium | reverse complement strand
CCAGCGGAGGAGTTGGCGGCTTTGTATCATGAACGATGGGAGATCGAGACCCTGTATGGAGAATTCAAAAATGGACTTCATGCAGCCAGCACAATTTTGCGTAGCAAAACACCAGATTTAGTAATCCAGGAACTATGGGGCTTGATGTTGGTCCATTTCGCCCTAAGGGAATTAATGGCCGAATCGGCCTGGCAAGTCAAGGTCGACCCAGGCAGGTTGAGTTTTAAGGATGCGCTGTATGTTATACGCCGCAAATTGCCGCAAGCTGCGGCTTTCCCCCCCAGAGGAGGAAGAGATATTTGTTAATAAGCTTAAAACGGAAATAGCCTCCCGTCGCTGCGTTAGTAGTCGTAGTAAGACGAACCCCAGGGGAGTAAAGAGGAAGATGAGCAATTATGCTACTAGGAAAAGAGGGGCTCCACTTAACCAGCCCGCTCAATCGAACCTGTAATCTATCTTAAGTGAACAGTATTGAGGCTAAGGCGCCTTTTTTTCGGCCAGTGCCTTGGTCAGCTGATTTCTTAGTTTTGGTAAGGCTGCGAAAAAAGTTGGCCCTTGAATGGACGTAAGGTCGTAAAAAGTCATTAAAAGCAACAAAAAGCCTTCTGGTGGCGGCTTTTAATTATAGTTTAAACCCTGGGTTCAATCCCAGACTAGGGTTTTATTTACGGCTTTAGCGAGATGCCTTAGAGCGCCGCTGGCGTAAGGCCAGTGTTTAAGACTCAATCCTCAGAAGCTGCCCAGCAGCAGTCTTTAATGAGTCAAAATCAGCAGACCGTAAAGAGCCGCTGCTGCTACTTGGGTAAAAAGAAATTTACCCCGCAAGTCAGGACGAAACCTTACCAAAAGCTCCTGAAGGCGGTACTTTATGGTCATGCAGTCCTATAGTTCGATCATAGCCAACTATTTTTCGCAGCGTCTCATCGTCTGCGCTCGGTAGTTTGCTTAAGCCATTAACCGGCCTCAGAAAACTCGCCCGATCGCCTGCTGGAGACAGGCGTAGCCGGTTAATATTATTGTTGACGACCGTAATTAACCAGTCGGTTCTATAATTGGCCGCCAGAGCCGTAAGTATAAGCCTCAGCCCACTTAAAGCTTCCAACCGAGCCCGTTTGCGCTGTGCCGGTACTTCAGGGAAGATCAGAAGCCCAAAACTGCCGCAACCTAAATCCCGTCTATTATGAGTGCATTTAGGCTTGGGCCGGCTCCATCGTCGTCAGGCAACAGTCGCCTGCTCAATGATTTGACTCATTAAGCCGCCCCTTGGAAAGGCAGCTGACGGTCTCTCATTTTAGAGGAACAAAATTACCCAGGCTCCTTGGTTAAATTTTACCCTTGACCAGTGGGTTGGGATTTTCAAATTCGGTTGAAAAATGTTGCCGCCAGGATGGGAATATAAAATTTAAGCTGGTCTGAAAAATTCAACCATCAGATAACGCATTAAAATATATAGTAAATTTTTAAATATTGAAAATTGCCATTTCCAAAAAATTTTTTTTCTCGGTCAATGTGGCACATTAGTTGCTATTACAAAAGCAAAAGACGTAGCAGTCTGCTAAGTGAAAAATTAAACAATTAAAACTTTGAATTTTATTTTAGCCAGTTTTGACATACCATGTGGAAAGGTGATAACAATGAAAAAAATGATTTTGGCAGTCTTGGTCATGACCTTCTTAGCCGTGGCTTCTTCAGAGCCAGCTTCCGCTGGAAGCTCCAGGTCGGACGATTTTAACCGCAGGAATCATTACTCCGTTCAGGTTAACAATCACAGAGGTCATAAGCTTTCATTTAGTAAAAATAAACATGAGTTTCGTGAGCCTCAGCCAAAGAGGCATACTTGGAGCCGCAATGATCGGTTCGAGCATCACCGGGGACCTTCCCGTAATGACTGCCGCCGGTAATAGTTAAAAAACAAAAATTGCCGCCGGCCAACCAAACAGATGACTTTGTCCATCGCCGTCGGTCGACTTTAATGTAAGGCTCCCGGAATACTTAAATGAGTTGTTTTTGACCTTAAAGCCACCTCCGGCAGTTGACTTTCACCCCCTGCGACACTTTATCGCCGGGGGTATTTTTTTGACTAACAACCAAATCCCGGCTGCTGGGCCTCTTCCGGCCCGAGGCGGTGCCGACTTCGTACTCCGCTTCATTGGCAAAAAAATCCCAGGTAGCTGTTCGGCTGCTTTTGCGGAGGCTGGCGCACCCCTGGTTTTCGTTCAGCGATGTCTGTTGCTTGAAAAGCTTCTTACCTAAAGGCCTAAGTTAGGCTACATTTTCAGCCTTCAGGTGGTGCTGCTACCCGCTGGCCTTGTAATTACGCATCGGGCGTAGCCTGCGGCCGCCTCGGCTACCGGCGTGACCGGCGAGATGATTTTGCCGATGATTTTCACCTGGCTGGCTTGGAGGCCGCTGGAAGCTTACTGAGCGTACCGCAACTGACGCTCGGTGGGAGCAGGCCGCTCATCCCGGCGGTTTTTTTATCTTTTGTCAAGGCCAAAAAAATATTTAGGGCTGCGGGAGTCCAGCTGGCTGTAAGACCAACTCGTGGCCGAGAGTATTAACGGTCCGTAAGGTTGCCGGTGCCGGTATGGGGATCAAAATTGGTCAGCTATTTGGCCGAAAGAAAACTTAATAATTTGGAAAATTCTGTTGGTAGTCAGTAGTAGTCAAGCCAGATTTCTTCGAGGCCAGACTCAGCCAGCGGCGGCAGCCTGAAAGTAAGGTTTTTATTCGACCTGTTTGCTATGCATGCGTTTCAAAAAGTCATCGCTACTGAAAGCAGCGGGTGGGGGGCCGGATTCTTTCCAGGCAATCAGTGCGGCCTGCAGTGCCAGGAGCTTGATTTCCCGCTCTTCCAAAAGCCGCAAACCTGCCCGAAGCACTTCGCTGACGGAGCCGTAGCGTCCAGACTGCACTTGAGCGTTGACGAATTGGGTGTTGGATCTCCAAGAGACACGGAAGTATTTTTCATGGTGCGCCCTCCGGTGGATGTACCAATATTTAAAATATATTGGTCACCGAGCCCAAGGTCAACTCCGGCTAGGTGATGGTCTCGACCGGCGGTCTGCCCAGCGGGGAGCCTTCTGCCTTAATTATCCAGACTGTAAGCCTGTGGTTTTATTTGTTAACACAATGGGCGATTGAGGATTTTTTTAAGTAACTAAAAATGATCCAATTTTCACTGGCCTCAGGTGTTTGTTTTTTCTAAAACTGGTGGTATCATGAGTTTAATTCAAACCGGCCGTCAAGCCGGTTTTCTTTGGAGTTATGAACATGCTTTTAGATCTAAAACCGCAAGTAAAACAACTGAGTGACCGATTAAACATCCTTAGGGGGTATCTTTGACCTTGAAGGCATAAATGCACGTCTCAAAGAACTAAACGAGATCATGAGCCGTCCCAACTTTTGGGAGTCTCCGCAAACAGCCCAAGAGGTTGGCCAGGAACACATGCGTCTCGGTGAGAAGTTGAGTGCCTGGAAGGTTCTTGAGGATGCCGGCGAAGAGCTGAGTCTACTTTTGGACATGGCCATCGACGAGGACGACGAGAGTCAGGGCGACGAAATAACTGAGAAGCTCAATTCCCTCACTGAACAGCTGGACCTTTATGAGGTCAGACGTACTTTGTCTGAACCCAACGACGCCAACAATGCGATCATGGACATTCACGCTGGCGCAGGTGGAACCGAGGCTCAGGACTGGGCTCAGATGCTTCTGAGGATGTATCTGAGGTATGCCGACCGCAACAAATTTAAAGTCCAGATTATTGATTCGCTGGACGGCGAGGAGGCGGGCCTAAAAAGCATTACCTTGACCATATCCGGGCCTTACGCTTTCGGGCTTTTACGAACCGAAGTGGGCATCCATCGACTGGTGAGGATTTCCCCTTTTGATTCCCAAAGCCGTCGCCACACCTCTTTTGCCAGCGTATTTGTCACCCCGGAGGTCAATGACGACATTGTCATTGAAATTAACGACAAGGACATCCGGATCGACACCTACCGGGCCAGCGGCTCGGGCGGGCAGCATGTCAACAAGACCAGTTCGGCGGTTCGCATTACTCATCTCCCCACCAACGTGGTGGTCCAGTGTCAGGACGAGAAAAGCCAGCACCGCAACAAAGATGTGGCCATGAAGGTGCTGAGGGCCCGTCTTTATCAGCTTGAGCAGGAGAAAAAGGCCGCTGAGATAAAACAGATGCACGACAACAAAAAAGACATCGCCTGGGGTAGCCAAATCCGGTCCTATACCCTCCAACCATACCGGCTGATTAAAGATCACCGGACCGGTTTTGAGAGCGGAAACGTGGATGCGGTTTTAGACGGGGATATTGGCGGGTTTATCAAGGCCTACCTCCTTGACCAGGCCGCCAAGGTTGATTGAGGCCTGAACTCTAAGGCCAAACAGGAGTTAGCCAATGCATACCTGGCTGCCGTCCGTAGTCAAAGAGCTGAGCGAAAACCGGGAACCAATTTTGGCCATGGCCGAGCGCACTCACGTGGCTCAGGTGGCGGTCTTAGATGACCGGGGCCGGGTGCTTAACGGCGGTTTAGGCTCCGACGATTTGGAAAACACCGTCGCCTCCCAAGCCATGACCCTGAAATCCGGGCAGGCCATTGCATGGGTCATCGGCGATACCAATGTCCTGACTGAAAAGCTAGACGGCCGCCGGGCGCTGGCTTTTTGGAAGGAGGCGGCCCAGGGGCAGAGTGATTCTTGGGCGGCTTGGCTTTTGACCATTGCAAAACCGGGAGATAAGGGACTGAAGGTGGTTCGTCATGTTTTGGCAGCTGATGGTCCCTTTACCACCCCCAGGCTTCCCGATGAGGCGAATTGGTCATTGTTGCCTTTAAACGCCGGTCTGGGTCGTTTGATTGTTTTTGGCGACGATGAGCTGGCCTTGGAGACCTCCGCCTTAGGCGGTCGGGTAGGGCTCAAGGTGACCATGGTTACGGTTAATCCATTGGACCTCGATCTAAGATCAGCTCAGAACATCGGGCATTTTGAGCTTTTGGATTTTCCAGACTGGGCGATACCCATTGAAAAGTTAGCGGAAATCGGGATTAAGCCTGGGGTCACTGTTTTGGTAACCACCCCGCATAATTCGACCTTTCTCCCTCAATTACATAACTCCGGCCTCGGCTGGCTGGGCTTAGCCGGCCAGGCCGCTGCGATCCAGCCGGAGTCGGGTCTTTTCCCCAAAGCCGTCACTGCCTCTCAGCGGGCCTTGGGGGTCATTGCGGCCCTATTGGAACGCCGGCAAATTTGACCTTTGCTGGCCCTGGAACTTGGGTTGGCCAAAGTTTTCGGGCTGGTTGAGGATTTTTCGCCTTGAACCTGCTGAACAGCTGATTTATCTTTCAGTGCCTCACACTCAAAATATATATTTGTTCAGTTGCCGCTGACGTTTGGCTTCCAACCTAGTCTTAAGACTGGAAGCCATAGTTTGTTACCAGCAAAAATACCAACGTAAAATCGACCTGTTATAAAAAAGCCGAACTATTAAGCCTCTCCTATCATTTTTTAAATTAACCCTACATTTCGATACTTTTTTAATTGCCTGCTCCCAACACCGAAGCGGTCGGGGTAGTGTGGCCGGATTGCATCATCAATATTTTTGACTTTGGTCTGGGTGGGAGAAAAATATGAGCCGGCATTTTACTGTAGTTTGGATTATTGGATTACAGGCGGGCTATTGGCCAAAAAGTTCATAAATTTCTAAGCTCAAAGACAGCGCTTTTTTGGAAGGCCGGTTTGTAAAACCCTGAAGACCACTGTCTGGCACTGTTGCGGCATCATTGGCCATTATTGGCCATCATTTTCTTGGCTGATTTTTTCGCCTTTTTGGGTTTTTTCCTCAGGTTCCTTCTCGGCGTCATTCAAAGAATTTTCCTCATTTAAAGAATTTGCGTCAGGGTCGTGACTGGTGCCTTCATCGGACGCTTCTGGGACGCTTTCAAAACCGGATTCCCCTTTGGGCGGTCGATGCGGGTCCAGCCGTTCAGCCAAAGCCAAGGCATCGGATTCATCTTCGCTTAGTTCGGTCAGCCAATCGCCTGGATTCCACTCCCAGGTGGGCAGTTCGCTGGGGCGACGAAGGGATAGAGTCATGACCGACCAGTTTCCTTCCATAGAAGTCTCCAGCACCGATAATCCGGCCCTGGAAGCTGCTTTGACCATGAGGGCGATTTGAGAGCCGCCGTAAATGCCCGTTACGATCATCCGGCTTTGACCGGGAGCCAGCCAGGAGGCGGCTTCCCGGATGACCCGATTGACCAGGTAGGGGGAGTAACATATGGTAATTAGGTTGAAAGCACTTTGCCAAGATTTGGTTAAGGCCTTGGGCCAAGGGTGAGCAGGACTGACAACTGTTTCCAAAGAATCGTCAAAACCGTTGAGGCTGGCTGCCGACCGGGTGAGGTCGGAAAGTAAAGGGTCGGAGCAGACAATTTGGACCGGACCAGCCCCGGCGGCCAAAAGGGCCAAGGCCGTGATGACCGGGCACTCGTCGAGAACCATAGCCGGTTTTCCGGTTGTATCTGGAGCTCCCGGCGGCGGCGTCAGAAAACTCGACACCGCTGTCAGCGCAAGAGCGTAGCAGGTTTTGAGCCGGGGGCTCAGACGAATGGTCTGCGGCAAGGCTAAGCGATTTTGACCGGTCTCTAGGTTGGAATCATAAAAACCGAAAGGCCCCAGACCTAAAACAGCCCCGAATTCGGTGTCAGCCCCGGGCACCCAAGAAAGGGTGGTTTTGCCGCCTTTGAGTCGACCGCCACGGCTGAATTTGGTGATAGCCGCCTTGATTTCGGCAAGTTCCGGAGCCGCCCAGGGCCCCTGGGCCGACGCCCCTGAGCCAGCCCAATAATTCATGGCCAAGCCGTCACTGGTAAAAAATAGGTCCCACCGAGGATGCTCGGCCAATAGTCTGGCCAAAAGTTCTGGAGCGGCTCCCGGGTCGATTCGAATGTCCAGCCGCCATTGTTGAGCGGCCTGGGAATTGTTTGTTTTATTTGAAGGCGGGCTTTGGTCGTCAATCATATCAACTCCGACCGCAATTGCGGTCGACCGGGCTTTCTTTGGGGTATGATGTTAAACTCAGGCCATCTTTGGGCCAAGGTTGACTGGTCGATTGTACCTCAGCTTGAAAATTTCATAAAGTCATCGTGGAAACAAGAGAAAGGCCAAAGAGCCAAAGGGGCCCAGAAAAATTGTCTAAGGAAAAAAGGGAGGGGAGCCCTTCTCGCCATATGGCGCCAAGGGCTCCCCTCTTAAAGATAGGTTAAGCCAAAAATTACTGGATTTCGTCGGGCAAGACTATTATCCAGTTTTTGTCGGCTGTGGCCGGAAGACCAAGTTTCTTTTGAGCGGCGGCGGATTCGCCCGCCCACTTGGTTACGGCATCAGTATAGCGATCGCGACGGTTGACCCAGACCCGGACGCCGCCTTTTTTGACATCGACGCCGTTAATGAGCATGTAACCGTCGGAAATGGGGGTGTCGCCACCGACCAAGACCGGGCGCTTCCACTGATCGATCCAGCCGACGATGGTGGCGTATTTGCCTTCATACCAAGTCATTGGGTTGACCAAGTAAGGGGTAAGTTCCAAAGACATGCTGGCGGCCTGATCGTAAGTTCCGGCTTTGATTTTGAACCTGGAATTGGACAATTCGCCTGTCTTGCGGTCTTTCAGGAGCATGTTGACGCCAAAGACGTTTTCAGGTTTGACGTTGTAGCCATACTTGGGATCGCTGGCCACCATGCGTACCAGTTCCTCAGAGGCAGCCGAGACCACATAGACCTCAATACCGTTTTCCATTAGCACATTGTAAAGCTCGGTCATGCCGGTAAAAATTTTCGGCGGGTTGACCTCACCGGTTTTGACCTCCTCACCGCTCCAATACTTGATTGGAACCGGCTTACCATAGGCTATAAGCTCATCAACGTAGCTTTTGAGCTGGGCCAGGGTGAAACCGGAAAAGACCTGGGCGACCCATGGATAACAGACCAAGTCGTCAATCTCACAAAGGCGCCAATAGTAGCTCTGGAGGGTCTCCTTGTAGCCTTTAACATCTTTGAAGGGGATGAGCTTAAGGGATGGATCGAGCTTGTTGCGGGTGATATAGCCCTTCATTTCCATGAAAGGCAATAGAGATTCCTCCAGGTCGTAGCGATAGCTGGTGTTATCCATGTCGAAAACGGCAAAGGCACCTTTGTTGGCGTTGGCTTTGATCATCTTCGTCAGTTTGGCTTTGGCGTCGGCCGGCCAGTGATTGAGCTCAGTGGCCAAGGCTGAAAGTGAGGTGGCTACTAAAACAATAGTAACAATCGCCAAGTATTGGGTTAGGCGACGAAATTTTTCTTTCATTTATTCCTCCTGTTGATAAACCCCGGCCTGGGACTCGGCTCGTTGAGGTGGCGGGGATGGTTGAGGGAGCCATCGGTTCGGGCTGTTACCGTCGGCTGTAAAAGTAAAATGAAGTTTTCCTGTCAAATCATTTGATCCTGACAAAAGACCTTGGGCTGATTGTGGTTTTAGGTTCGGTCAAAACCGACGACCAGACTACCGAGTGGGTTTGGAAAAAACAGCTACCACCAGTAGCAAAAGTCTGGACAAATACAGTTTGGCAGCAAGTAATTATAGTAAAAATATTGTTTGCAAAATTAATGTAAATTAAATGTAAAAAATTTGTTAACGAGTATAAATATCAAGTTTTTTGCGGACAAACCCAGGTTAGGAAGAAAGCCATTTGACCAAAGGTTGGGGTTTTTGCTAATCCCTGGGGGCCCAAAAAGATCTATATGACTTTTAGATTTGAAACAATAATACCAGGACATGAGCCGCTTGTCAATTTTTTTTTAAATCCTAAAAGTACGTCCTGACGATAAGTGAAAACGAGGTTTGGCCGACTTGGCTTTAAAGTGATTTTTTACACCTATAAAATAACTAAAATTTCTGTTATCTATTATTATTATTGCAATAGTAGCAATATAATATAATATTTATTTTTCTTTTGATAGGTGCCTTGTTTCGGTCCAATTTGATAAAACCACCTAAATATGATACTTTGATTAGTAACCGTACACGGCATACACGATCACTGCTCATCCTACTAAACCAAAATAACCTTAAGTGGCGGTCCTAACGGAAGGTTACAAGTTAAATATATTTTTTCGTGATTAAAAATTTATTTTCAGGTTATTATAAGGCGTTACCCATAAAAAAGCGTAGTGTGCGTTCACCATCCCCACCATTGAGAGTCCGAGGAGGGGGTTAGAGACATAATGGCTCAGGTTATTTTTCCCATTTTTGGCTAACCCTGTTCAATTGAAAAAAAGACTGATGAAAATTTGGGCAAACCATATATATAGTACTTGATAAAGAAAAATAACAAAAATAAAACCTTTTATTTTGTATTGGCATAGAGTTAAATATAAATATTGTATATATTCAACATTAAAGCCAAAATTGAGACCTTATTAAAATGTTTTGGCAATACGTTAAGTGAAAACTTCGAACAAAATATTTTGCTCAATTTTCTGAATTTCGTGAAACCATAGATTCCATCGTGGCATACTCTGACAGCAGTGATAAGAAAGCCGTAGACACCTTATTAGCTAAAAAGTTCAGTTGTTTGATGATTTGGTGCCTGTATGTGGATCAACTTTTTCCAAAAAATTGTATAAAATAAAGGAATCCCAATTTGCCGGACTATAGAAATTTTCAAGCATGGATTTTCTTGGGCCGACCTCTTGGCCTCTTTGGGCAGGCCTCTTCAGTATTTTTCTTGGGCCGACCCACTTTCTT
>JAISWF010000072.1 GCA_031271165.1 Deltaproteobacteria bacterium | reverse complement strand
CTGACCATAATGAGAATTTTCAATAATTTTAATCCAACAAATTTGTTCGGCTGAACTGACTTTTTTCGAAATTTTTCCTGTAAATTCAGTCAGTTAAGTCATTTTTCACATTCAACTAGTTAACACAGCTAAGGGTTTAGAAACTCAGCTGGCTTAAGCTGTCAATTTATTTTTTCGCCCTCGGTGAGCACCATAAAAAAAGCCCTTCCAACCTTTAAGGCTAATCGTATTTAGCCCTGTCTCCCTCCAGGTAATTCCAGTTGAAGACAATATAGCCAAAAATTCTAGTCTTAACTAACAAAACTCCAACAACACCGGCTTTTACCGGTCGATCATAAACATCTTAAAGCTTAAATTGTGACCATTAGTTTGAGCAGTAGGAAAAAATGCCTGGGCAATACCCTTGAAAGGGACTTGTTTTTTTGACATTGCATGATAAAATTACACTAAGTTTGAACCAATTAAAAATCCTAATTGTGTCTTCCAACTTCACGACGACTCGCTTGGGTCAGATTATTTTAGTCCTTGGAATCTAATTGCTCTAAGCGCCAGGCCTACCCCACCATACTCGAAACTATTTTAAACAATACATTATTTTAATATATTAATTACAATAATTCAATCAATAAACTTTATTAAAAATATCTAAACCTAGATTAAAAGGCCCCGGCCGCTGGCCACCACCAATTAAACCGCCCAATTTCAACCATCCCTTTGGTCCAGAACCCTTTCCGAGGTTTCATGCCCGTTCCCAGTTCTTCACTTAAATCAGTACTCATCGCTGGAGGAGCCGGCTACATTGGCCAGGTTCTGACCCGTCAACTTATAGCGGCCGGATGCAAAGTTACCATCTTGGACCGCCTCCTCCACGGATTTGAGCAAGGTCAGACCATTTCTTTGCTACCTGGAGTCGAGATGGTTGAAGGCGACATTCGGGACACCGAACTGGTCGCCTGGTCCATGAGGGACCAACAGGCGGCCATCCTTCTGGCCGCCTTGGTTGGGGAAAAAGCTTGCGATCTTTCCCCTGAGGAAACCTGGGAGGTCAACTACCGTGCCCCGTTGTCATTTTTCCAGGCGGCCAGACGTGTTGGAATTCATCGTCTGATTTTTACCTCCACCGATTCTTGCTATGGAGCCAGAGAAGGTGAAAAACTCGATGAAGAATCTCCGCTGGCTCCTCTGACTCTTTACGCCCGCCTTAAAGCCCAAGTCGAAACCGAACTGTTAGACCAATCCCGCGATTGGCTCGGAGTACCAGTGGTGACTGTTTTAAGGCTGGCAACCGTTTACGGCTTATCTGATCGAATCCGCTTTGATTTGGCGGCCAATCTTTTGGTACGGGAGGCCTTGCTCAAAGGCCGGGCCGTTATTTATTCTGGGGAACAGTGGCGACCCATGGTCAGTGTTTCCGACGTGGCCCGGGCATTTATTAAGGTCCTGGAGGCTCCGACCTCACTGGTGGCATCAGAAATCTTTAATGTTGGCTCCGATCGTCAAAACATCCAATTTAAAGAACTGGGGAATATTTTAAAAACTATCATCCCCAACTCGGTCATTGAGACCATTCCAGCCGATCCCGACTTAAGAGATTATTACGTAAAATTCGGAAAAATATCCCGAGTTTTGGCATTTAATGCTCAAACCGAACTTTTTGATGGCCTCCAGGCGGTCAAAGTAGCTCTGGAAAACGGTTTTCCGGCTGACCCTTACGCCAGACTCTGGAGGAACACGCAGTGATTAAATCCCCAGACCATTGGCAAAAAAAACTGACTGAAAATTCAGACCTTTCCAGCCGGTCAACCCTTACTCAAGGCCTGAAGCCTTTACCCAAATTTATGCCTTTTTCCCCGCCCAGTGTTGGCAACGAGGAACTTGAGGAACTTTCCGAAGCCCTCTTTTCCGGTTGGCTGACCACCGGTCCCCGGGCCGAACGCTTTGAAAAACTCATGGCCCAGCACTTGGGGACCGATGAGACCTTAGCTCTGAGCTCCTGCACCGCCGCCCTCCATTTGGGCCTGAAAGTGCTGGGGTTAGGTCCTGGTCAGGCGATTTTAACCACGGCGTTGACTTTTGTCTCCACAGCCCACGCTGCTGTTTATAACGGGGCTCACCCATTTTTGGTTGATGTTTCAGCCGACACCGGCAACCTTGATCCCGAGAAAGCCGACGATTTTTTGACCCGTCAGTGCCGTCCTGGTCCAGACGGCCGTCCGATTCACCGCCAAACCAATTTAACCGTCACTGCCTTGGTCCCAGTCCACTACGGTGGCCATCCAGTCGATTTGCCTGGTCTTTGGCAAGTGGCCATCAAGCATAACCTCCACCTTCTGGAGGATGCCGCTCACGCCCTCGGGACCACCTACGGCGGGGTCCCCATTGGACATCCTGACCATCGCCCGGCGGCGGCCGAGCACTTAAAATCTCTGGCCGCCTTTTCCTTTTATGCCACCAAAAATATCGCTACCGGAGAAGGCGGACTTTTAACCTGCTCTGACCCCAGCCTTTTGTTGCGGGCCAGGCGGCTGTCAGCTTATGGCATATCCGACGCCCGGCGCATCTGGGGCCGTTACGCTCCCAAAGGGACCTGGGCTTACGATGTCGAGGAACTGGGCTTCAAATGTAACTTTACCGATCTTCAGGCCGCTCTCGGTCTAGCCCAGATGAGAAAACTCCCCGAACTTCAGGCCAGACGAGCCCAAAATGCTGCCATCTGGGCTCGCCATCTGGCTCCCTTAACTGATTTGGTTGAACTCCCTGCCTTCCGAACGGGGGTCGGTCACTCCTGGCATCTTTTCCCGCTACGGATAAAGCCCCAAGCCCTCACCTTAAGCCGCGATGAAATCATCATGGCCTTAAAAGAACTCAACATCGGGACCAGCGTGATGTTCATACCCATTCACTATCACAGTTTCTACCGTCAGAGGCTGGGTCTGGCCGAAGGGGATTTGCCGGTGGCCGAGGATTTTTTCCGCCGGGAAATAAGTCTCCCACTCTCGCCTGGCCTTGCGGCCGCCGAGATTGAAGAGGCGGCCCAACTGACAGCCGGCTTACTTTCCCGCTTGGCCAAAGGCTCATAAAAAAAATCTTGACTTGACCCAGGCCTGATTTTTACAATTTTAAATCAGCCCGGGCCTGACAAACCCGGTCGAATCTTTGGCTCAGGTTGGCCAGCCAAGCCACAAGGATCCGGTTATGACTTCTAAGTTCGACGACTACCGCCGATACTTCATCGTCGACGGCCGCCACGTGGGCGACTACGAGGGTATGTACCGCCATACCTCCGACCCGTGGCGCATTGAAGAACTTGGAGTCAGGCTAGATATGCGTTCGGCTCTTTTACTGTTGGAACTTTGCCCGCCTCGTCTCAAACGGATCCTTGACGCCGGAGCCGGGGCCGGCCTTTTCACCCTTGAAGCGGCCCGGGTTCTGGCCAAAAACAGTCCTGGTATCCGAATGGTGGTTTCTGACATTTCCCCTACGGCTTTAGACAAAGCTACCCAACGGCTCTCTGGGGCGGGCCTTGAGGCCGAGTTCGAATATACTGCTTTCGATTTGAGAGACCTTGACACCCCCGGCTGCCCCTGGCCAGACAGCTATTTCGAAGTCATCATCTTGGCTCAGGTTTTGTGGAGCCTAATGGAAAACATCGATGGGGTATTTTCAGCCTTGGCCGCCAAACTGGTCAGAGGCGGACATTTACTCATGAGTCAACACTTTTTTCCCCCCGAAAAACAACAATACGCCGCCGCCATTATCAACGGACCATCCGGGGTCGAGGCTTTGGCTTCTAAAAATGGATTTAAACTCATCCACACCCTGGAAACCGACCGGGGAATCAACCATCACTGGGCGGCCTTGTGGACCTCCAACTGACACCAGTCTGCCGTTGGTGCGGCGGCGGTCCCTTAAAGCCGGTCGGGAGCTTTGAACCGGCCAACGGAATTTCAGATTTTTGTGGTCCTTCGCCTTTTAAATTGGCGGCCTGCTCAGACTGCGGCGCCTGGCAAGTCAACCCTCACCCTGACCGTGAGGCTGCCAAACGTTTTTTCCAAAGTCCCGACCGCTGGAAATCCAGCCGTGATCCCGATGGTGTACTCATTAGCCCTATTGACCGTGCTGAAAAACGCCAGGCCGAATATTTGACCTACACCCGGGCCATGGTCCCGCTTTTGCCTCAGAGCGGGGCAATATATGATGTGGGAGCCGGTACCGGACTGCTGCTCTCTTTGTTGGACGTTTCCAACCCCCTGGTGGCCGTCGAACCTAATCCCCTGGCTGCCCGTCTGGCTGAGGAAAGAGGACTGATCGTCATCAACCAGTGGGCTGAGGAACTGGCGCCCCCGAAAAGGCCACTAGCCGCTCTAATTTTAAACCAAACTATCGACCACCTGTCTCGACCGGATATCTTTCTTCTCAGGGCTCTTAACTGGCTGGCCCCGGGGGGGCTGCTTCTTTTGGGAAACTTGATCAATCCCAGCTGCCTGGCCGCCCGGATCTATGGCCCCGAGTTTCGACTCTTCCATCCTTTCCACCAAGTCTACCCGACCCCAGCTGCTGTTCGGAGGGTCCTTCAACCTCTGGGATTTGATATATTGGATAAGTGGCGACCTTATTTCGGGACCCCTTACGGTTCGTGCTCAAAATTTTTGGCCGCCTCCTCGACCTTGGCCTTGAAGCTTTTAAGAATCCAGCCGCCGGGTCCTTCACCGGCCTTTATTGGCAACACTGTAACTTATTTGGCTCGAAAAACCCTTTTAACCAAAACTGTCCCCATCAAAAGACGCACTCCAAGTTCTCTGCCTTGTTAAAAAATCAAAAAATTAATTGTTTGGAGGATTCCCATGACCGTCAGGCTTAACCAAGGATCTGGCCTTTACCGACCCGGACGAGAAACTTCAGATATTGACAGGTATTTGGCCGAAGGACGAATATTTAACCCGCCTATGGGCAACCCCGAAGCTGTCCTAATGGGCCAGATAGCCCGGCAGCCTCAAACACTTAACAACTTGGAAACCGATTTGGCTCTGGCTTATTTCGAGGCCGAAAAAGACCGGGTTATTTTGGTCCGGGACGGTTGCGGCCTCAGTCCGCTCTTTTTCGCCCACTGTTCTCACGGCTGGGCCTTTGCCTTTGACCTCGATCAACTTTTCCAGCTCATGGGCACCACCCCACCGCCGGATGAGGCTACCTTTTATGATTTCGTTGCCACTCATTACCGCTACGTTTTCCGCGATCCTGGCCGCACTTTCCACCAAGGGGTACGGCAGGTACCAGCCGGGTATTCGGTGGTCTTAGACAGTACCGGCTGTCACGAACAACGTTGGCTTAACATACCGTTTATCCAAGAAATTTCCGAACTCTCTCCTCAAAAAGCTTCCGAACGCTATGTCGAACTCCTTGACCGCAATGTTAAAACTAGACTAAACACTCTAACCGGTCAAAAATTGGCTTTTACCATATCTTCGGGCATGGACAGCGCCTCAGTGGCCGCCCTGGCCGCCCGCCACCTTGGCCGCCCGCTGGACACCTGGTTTGTTGCCTACCGCGACCAATCCCACAGCCCTTACGATGAAACCGAAGGTGTCGAAGCACTGATCAAGGCCACCGGCTGGAACCTCAACCGGGTTGATCTCGGAGCCCCTGATTTACTTGACCAAACCGCCCGACTAATGAACCTGACGCGGGCCCCGTTAATAACCGTCACTTGGCTGGCACATCACGTGATGGCCCAAAAAATCGCCCAAAGCGGGGCCAACTACCTTTTTTCGGGCTTGGGGGGTGACGAGAGCCTGGCCGGGGAGTTCGAACATTTTTTCGTTTTTTTCGCCGATCTAAAAAAATCTGGCCAAATCGAATTATTAGACCTTGAAACCAAGGCCTGGATCCGCCTCCATGACCACCCGGTCTTTAAAAAGAGTCCTGAAGTTAGAGACGACTGGTTGGCTCGAAACATAGATTTTCAAACCGGAGAATTAAAAGTTGACCGCAGGCGTTATGAAGCGGTCCGAGAGTATTTTGATCCTGGCTGGGTAAGCCAAAGAGAAGCCGCCGCTCCGCCCATCCCAATGCCCAGACCTTATCCGTATTTTTTGTCTAATCGTCTTTATGAGGAAATGAATTACGAGACCAGTCCACCAACCCTTTGGAGCGAAGCCCTCAGCAGCCGGGCCGCAGGGGTCAAGGGGATCTTCCCCATGACCAGCCCGGCCCTTTTAAGTCTGGCCCTATCAGCTCCCGGCACCTCTAAATACGAAAATGGCATAACCAAAATGCTCCTCCGGCGAGCAATGAAAGGTATTTTGCCTGACTCCAGCCGGCTCAACCCGGTCAAAACCGGTTTTAATGCCCCGTTGGACCTCTGGTTGAGGGAGAAAAAACTCAATTCTGACTGCCGCGATCTTTTAGAGTCCAGCCCTTTTCGGAACCTGGGCTGGCTGAAGGCTGATTCGGTGGAAAAGATTTTAAAAGAACATCTTGAAGGCGAAAAAAACCATATGATGCTTTTATGGCCATTAATAAGTACTGCTTTATTTTTAAATCTATAAAAAATTATCTGCTATCTATATTTATATTTTTAATATGTCATTGGGGCTGGGCAGCCAGATTGCCCATAGCCGGGTCCGGTCTATGCCATCACCAAAACCAGGGTTTGGCGGCCGCTCTTAACCTCTTACCGGCGCCGTCAGGCCGACTGGGCACCGTCTCGACCGCCCAGTGCGCTTGACAAGATCAACCCAATCATGGTACCCAAGGTTAGCTAAATAAAGACAAAGTGAAAAAACCACGACCCTGAAGACCATTTGCTTTTAACTAGTCTTATTAACTTAATAAAAAATTTTTATTGCCCTTTTTATTATATTTTTCGGCATGATAAAAAAAGACGATGTCTATACTGCATTTAGATTAAAAGCATGTTTACTATTCAAAATTATCTTTTCGTATTTTATTTTCTACTTTTATCATATTTTGCGATCGTCTCTAACTTTCTTTATTTGACCCAAGGAGCGTAATATGGCTGTTTCTCTAAAAAAAGGCGGCAACATTTCTCTCAACAAAGAAGCCCCCGGGCTCAGCTCCATCTTCGTCGGCCTCGGCTGGGACGCCCGGAGCACCGACGGAGAGGAATTCGATCTTGACGCCTCGGCTTTTCTGCTCAATTCCAGTGGCAAAGTCCGCATTGACCACGACTTTATTTTTTATAATAACCCAAAAAGTCAAGATGGTTTCGTAGAACACATGGGCGACAACCGGACTGGAGACGGAGAGGGTGATGACGAAGTCATTGAAATAAACCTCACGGCCCTCCCGCCCGAGGTGGATAAAATCTCAATAACCGTCACCATCCACGAAGCCGACCAAAGACGTCAAAACTTTGGTATGGTTTCCAACGCCTTTATCAGAGTCGTCAACAAGGCCGACAACGTCGAGATTGCCCGATTCGATCTGTCCGAAGATATGAGTACCGAAACAGCCATGATATTTGGCGAAATTTATCGCCACTCTGGCGAGTGGAAATTCAAAGCCATCGGTCAGGGTTATACCGGAGGTCTGGGCCCTCTAGCCAGAGGATACGGGGTCAACATCTAAAAAGCGGTCGGCCCGACTAATATTTCTAGACGGGCCGATACTTTTTCTTAGTTATCTAGATTTATGATTTTTTAGGAAATCATTTTCATTATTGGCAAAATATAGGCCCGCCGGAATATTGATCTAAGTTAACTAAGATGATCTTCTAAATAAAGTTCTTTCAAAAATTGACCGCTGCCAAAATCAAGGCCTCTGTCATTTTTAAAACCTAACCTAACGCCACTAGTTGTGGGGGCCGTAAGCTGTCTGCTTGACGCCAGCCAGGCCCTCCAGCGGACAAATTTTTCTTTTGGAGCCCATGACCGGCTTAGCCGTTCCCCTCCTCAACCCCGAAATTGAACCTGCATCTATGACTATGGTATTGATTATCATCGCTTTGGCTTTGCTCCAGGGTTTTTGCGAATTTTTACCGGTTTCATCCTCCGGCCATCTGGCATTGGCCCAGGCTTGTTTTGGCCTGACTGAACCTGAAATTATTGTCGATCTGGTCCTTCACCTCGGGACTTTAGCCGCCGTTATTTATTACTATCGCCAAACTCTTTTGACGCTTGTTATTGAACTTCAATACCTCCCTAAAGCCGCAGTCTCCCTTATAAAATTTTCCTTTTACTACAAGACCCACCCGGATTTTCGCTTGGGAATTCTGATTATAGGAGCCTGTTTTCCGACGGCCGCAGTGGGTCTATTTTTCAACGATTTTTTTATCTCCCTGTTTGCCAGCATTCCGGCGGTAGGCCTAGCCCTGATCATAACCTCGGCGGTTCTGACCCTCACCAGTTTGGCCAAACCTGGCGGCCGGACTGTGGCCCAAATGACAATTGTTGATGCCTTGGTCATCGGCTTGGTCCAAGGTCTGGCCATCGCCCCGGGTCTTTCCAGAAGCGGGCTGACCATCGGGGCGGCCCTCCTTTTGGGCCTGGACCGGGACCTGGCCGCCAAATTTTCCTTTATCCTTTCCATTCCGGCCATTGTCGGAGGACTCCTTCTGACCGCTGGAACCGGATCCGGCAGCTCTTTTGGACCATCGCTTCTTTTGGTTGGGGTTTTGATCTCGGCCGGGTCGGGCTATCTGGCTTTAAAGCTACTGACCGCTTTAATCGACAAGGGCCGGTTTCACCTTTTCGCTCCCTGGTGTTTTTTGGTCGGGTTAGCCGCTCTTTATTGGCACTGGGCCATCAGATAAATTGGTATCGGCACTCATATTGGGTTAAAAAGTCTACAGCTTGCCGGCCTACTCACCTCTTCATCCCGCTTGAATCTTTATCCCAATTTCATTTTTGAAGCCTCAAAGCCTTAAGGCTCCATAGTGCTGACAGAGCTATTTGTGGCCCGCTCCGCCTGCCAATGTCAACAATTTAAGGATATTTCTTCATGAAAAAGTCGGTTAATATGGTTTCTGACAGTCTCATCAAGGCACCCAGTGTAATTCGTTAAGCCATTGAACGGTAAACATAGTCCGGTAAATCAAGGCCTTACAAATCTAAAAAATAGGTCTTGAAAATATGATTATCAAATTAAAATCCTTAAAAGCCTGAATTCTCAAATTTTTTATTAGTAATTTCAGAATATTAAAATCATAAATTTGACTTTTTATTGGTCGATCAATTATATTCTTAAATGTCTATCATCAAAACAAGTTTTGATGAAAAGTGACTGCTCCTCAATTTTGAATGTTGGATGCACTCATATCTTGACCCAGACCTTGAATAGCAGTGTCCAGCACTTTCTTCCGCAGTTGGACGCCAAAAACTCTTTGAGGAAACCTAAAAAGGGGCCAATGCTACGAGCGTCATATTTTGGCCAAGGCTCTTGAAATACTGCCTGGGGGGGCCTAGTACCTTGCACCATGATTTTTGTCTGATAATGTGATATCATTATGGTAACCAAAATTTGGAGGTGGTTACCATGGTTATTCGGTTTAAAGTCACTTTGACTCCAGAAGAGCGAAGTCAAATAGAGGCCATAACTAAAAAGGGCAAGCACGAAAGCCGTATAGTTCTTTCCGCCAGAGCGCTATTGCTTTGCGACGCCAGCCAAGAAGAGACTTTGACATCTTCCGAGATTTCAAAAGTCCTAGGTTTAAGCGAAAGGACCATCGATCGCTTGAAAAAGCGCTTTGTTGAAGAAGGACTTGATTCGGCCTTAGGTCGCAAGCCTATGGATATGAGTTCTAGAAACATCAAATATGATGGAGCCTTTGAAGCCAAGCTTATTGCGCTGGCATGCTCTGAAGCTCCTGCCGGAAGAGCCAGATGGACTATTCGTTTACTGGCGGAAAAGGCTGTTGAACTTAATATTGTTGATTGCGTGTCACCAATGACAGTTCAGAGGACTCTAAAAAAAACGAATTTAAAC
>JAISWF010000273.1 GCA_031271165.1 Deltaproteobacteria bacterium | reverse complement strand
CTTGTCTTATTGAGTTCTGCTCTCAATAAGGGCAAAAATTTTTATTTTTGGGCCCGACCAGAACGTCTGGGTTCTAACTTGAGATTTTTTTGAAAACAGGGTTTTTACACGAGCATCATCTATACATTTTTAATTTTCCCTGACCAAATCCTCAGCCTTGACTGTCTTAGACTGGGTTAATCCAGGTTTGAGAAAAACCCTGTCGCTGTTCATTAGTATATCTAGGTAGTTACAGTCGCAGCTCGCCAAATCGGTTGAGCTTTGACGTCCCTATATAGACATTTGGCCGTCTATACTCTCTGGCTCAGGTGGTGTTGTAATTATCTCGGCAGCAGGCCAGACAATAGTTATGAAATGTTCAAGAAGATGAATTTTATACATAGATAATTGCTATATATCTGTTGTTCGACTCATCAGTGTTGGAAGGCCAACCCAAGTAGTCTAAGTTGGAAGTCAGGGCCCAAGATTGCTGAAGTTAAGGCTGTTAGTAAAGGAGCCGTCTTGAGCCAATTTAATCTGACTAGGAATTTATAGCTGAAACTATAAGAAAGCTGGGCTACAATTTCAACCTGTCAATAATTTTGACCGGGAGCTTAAGGTTTTAATCGTGGGAGTATGTCAAAAAGTTGTGGATTTATGGTGGTCAACAGAGTAAAATATATGCTATTTCCGGGGGGGGGCTGCCAGGGTCGTTGATCCAGGTTGTGAGAGTTATGGGCGCACCAGGGCGCCGGACAGCGCTGGTCCTGAATAGGGCGGTGTTTTTTTTTGGAGAAAATCAGGTCCATGACTGAGTCGCTACTCTCTCGGAGTCCGCATTGACTGCTCATCGCATTTTCGCTATTGGAGACATCCACGGGTGCCGAGCCAAGCTTGACCGGCTGATGGAGGTTATTGATTGGCGTCCAGAAAAACACGAGGAATTGGTGTTTTTGGGCGATTATATTGACCGGGGGCCTGATAGTTTCGGGGTGGTCGAGACGGTAATTGAGCTGAAAAACCGCTACCGTGGGCTGGTGACTGTTCTTAAAGGCAATCACGAGCATATGTTCATTAATTTTATCACTGGCCGCGAAGATTTACTTTTAAATGCTAACGGCGTAGCTTGGACAATGCGCAGCTACAACCAAAACAGCCCCTTTCCAGTCTCTCACTTAGAATTTTATCAGAATTTACTCTTATATTACGAAACTGATGCCCATATCTTTGTCCACGCCGGCTTAAGGCCGGGAGTTCCAGTTAACGTGCAGACCGAACAGGATTTTCTTTGGATTCGGGATGATTTTTTGGCTTCGGAATATGACTTTGGAAAAACCGTGGTTTTCGGTCATACCCCATTTAAAGAACCTTACATTATTCCTGGCCGGGCCGGACTTGATACTGGGGCCGTTTTTGGCGGGCTTTTGACTTGCTTGGAAGTTTTGGAAGGAAGATTAATAAGTGTCTAATCTCCACAAATTAAATCTGTCCTATCTCGAACGTTCTTTGGCTAGCGCCTTGGCGGTTTTTTTGGTGGCTGGCGCTTTGGTGTTTTTTCCGGCCGGACCGGCGGCGGCTCAAAAAAATAGTCAATTCAAACATCTGTCCGGTAAGGAAAAGAAATTCCTCATGAGCCTGGCCAAGGAGCCCTTGAATGCACTGATCAAATCAACGGTTCCCCTGGAGCGGAAGGCGCCGGCTTCCATGACCCGGCTCAACCAGAGCCAGCGGCTAGTGGTGACCGTTTTTGTCGATGGTCAGTTGGTGGCCCGGGCCTGGGAACTCAGGCAGCCGGGTCCCCTCCAGGCGGCTGCTGTTTCGCTGGGGGCCAGAGCTTTGGTCGATCCCGACGTCGGGCGAGCGCTGACCAGTGACGAATGGTCTCGGGCCACCATTTCCGTTGCGATAATCTATAACTTTGCGGACTTGACCGATGATCGCCAGGCTCAGGCCGGCCAAGCCTTGGTGGTACTCAACGATTTTGACTTTGCCGTGGGACTGCCCAGCGATCTGCCAGCTGGTTACACCACCGCCCAACTTTTAACGGCCGCTTGCCAGCTTTCTGGGCTGAGGCCTAACGCCTGGCTTGGTCAGAGAGTATCACTGTTTGCTGGTGATGTGGAGGAGATTTTCGAATAGTGAATTTGAAAAGTCGAAATGCCAAAAATTTTTGCTGATCTGCACATCCATTCCAGGTACTCCCGGGCCACCTCAAAAAGTCTGACTCCCGAAAATCTTCATCTCTGGGGGGCTTTCAAGGGGTTGGACCTTTTGGGGACCGGAGACATGACCCACCCGGGTTGGTTGGATGAGTTGGACTCCAAGTTGACCTTGGACGATGAGGGTTTGTACGCCCTTAAGGGCGTTCAAGGCGGCCCTCGGTTCGTCCCAACCGGGGAGATCAGCGCCATTTACAAGCAGGAAGGGCGGACCCGCAAAATTCATCTGGTGGTTGTGGCCCCCGATTTAAGTGCGGCCCGGCGCTTTAGCCAAAACCTGGGGCGTGTGGGCAACGTTAAATCCGACGGACGACCGATTCTTGGTCTTTCAGCTCGTAACCTTTTGGCCATTGCCCTGGACTCAGACCCCCGCATGGAGGTCATCCCCGCTCACATTTGGACTCCGTGGTTCTCTCTTTTTGGCTCTAAAAGCGGCTTTGACAGTCTAACCGACTGCTTCGGCGACCTTTCCGGCCATATTCGGGCCTTGGAAACCGGGCTTTCCAGCGATCCGGCCATGAACCGCCTGGTCTCGGCTCTGGACGGTTACGCCCTGGTTTCTTCTTCCGATGCCCATAGCCCGGAGAAACTTGGCCGAGAAGCCACGGTCTTTGACGGCCCGTTGACTTTTGAAAACCTCAGGCAGGCTATCAGAGGCGGCTCCAATTTGATCGGAACGGTGGAATTCTTTCCAGAAGAGGGCAAATACCACCTCGATGGCCACGCCCAGTGCGGCCCTGCCCTAACCCCGGCTCAGACGGCCGAAGCCGGCGGACTGTGTCCGGTCTGCGGTAAACCCTTGACCGTTGGTGTTTTGAGCCGGGTTTATGAATTAGCTGATCGTACCGAGCCTCCGCCAGAAATACTTAAACCAGACTGGCATATCCTTCCTTTGGCTGAGCTGTTAGGCCAGGTTTTGGACCGCAGCCCGAATACTCAAGTGGTGCGTCAGGCTTTTGACAGGATTGTGGCCGAGTTTGGAAGCGAATTTCGTCTGTTGCTGCAAGTGCCTTTAGATGACATCAAGTCCTTTGCCGGGCCGGTTCTGGCCAAGGGCATTGAGAAAATGCGCTTGGGCCAAGTCGAGGCCCAAGGGGGTTATGACGGGGTCTTTGGACGCATTACCGTCTTATCGCGTTCCGAACGGCTGGAATTGGGCGGGCAGCCTCTTCTCTTCGCCACCGGTACCAGAGCCGGGCGGCCCAGAAAATTAAATCAGCCGGCTCCAGCCAGTGATGTTGCCAGCGTCTCCACCCTTGGGGGCGGACCTTCCCCGTCTCCCAAAGTTATAAGACGGTCCGGGTCCATTTTGTCGGAACTCACCGATGAACAGGTCCAGGCAGTGACTTTTTCCGGAGGGGATCTGGCGGTGATCGCCGGTCCTGGCTCGGGCAAAACCATGGTCATGGTCCGTCGGGCCGCTTATTTGATCAGCAAGGGGCTGGGACCCATCTTGGTTACCACCTACACCCGCAAGGCGGCCGAAACTCTGGAAACCCGCCTGACCGAGATCTTAGGCGATAAGAGCCCCCAAGTGACAGTTTCCACTCTCCACGCTCTGGCTCTGAGGGCGGCCGAAAAAAATGTCCCCGGCTTTAGCTTGGGCTCCGACGATATCTTCAATCATACGGCCAAGGAAGCGGCCAAACATACTGATTTGTCGCCCAGGCGGTTTAAAAATTTTATTTCTTTAATTAAAAACTCTTTGACTCCAGTTAATCAAATTTCTGAGCCTCGTCTCAAATCAGGCTTTGAGCAGTATTTGCGGGTGCTCACCTTTAACCGGCTATGGGATTATGATGATCTCATCATTGAAGCCCTGAAGACCGACTGGTCGGGGCGCTTTAAGGCCGTTTTAGCCGATGAGTTTCAGGATTTTTCACCGGCCCAGTTGCAGCTTCTGTTGTCGGTGGCCAAAAACAGCTCGCTGACGGTCATCGGTGATCCCGATCAGAGCATTTATGGTTTCCGGGGGGCCATAAGCGATATTTTCGATCGTTTGAGTTCTGACCGAGCCCATTTGACCCGCCTTTACCTGACCCGTAATTTTCGTTCTCAACCGACAATTTGCCGGTTGGCCGACGGCGTCAGGGGCGGCGAGGGGCCGCCCAGAGTTCCGGCTCGAAGGGTTTTGCCGGAGAAAATAGGCCGGCAGGTTTTTCCGAACCCGGCGGCCGAGGCCGCCTGGGTGGTCAGCCGGATTAAGAGTCACTTGGGCGTCCTTGACTTAGGGCCCGGCGGGTCATCCCGGGAGGATATGGAAGTAATGGAGGCCCTGGCCCTGTCCGACATTGCGGTCATCTTTCGGATCCGCCATCAGAGTCTGGAATTTACCAAAAAACTTGATGAGGCCGGCCTTCGTTGGCAAGAGGCCGGGGAGGAGGAAACCACCTCGGCTGACGGGCTTGATTTTAAGGCCGATAAAATTAACCTTCTGACAATGCATTCGGCCAAAGGCCTGGAATTCAGGCTGGTCTTTGTTGTCGGCCTTGAAGACCGGCTCTGTCCCCTCCACCTTGAGGCCGAGCCGGATCGGTCAGAGGAGAGAAGGCTGTTTTACGTGGCCGTAACCCGGGCCCGGGACCGATTGTACCTGACCCGGTCTGAAAACAGGTTTATTTTTGGCCAAAAATTGGATGGCACCCGTTCGCCTTTTTGGGATTTGGTCAACCCGGCCGACTGCCGGGATTTCCGGTCTCGCTGGACGGCCTCCCGCTCCAAGTTGACCCTGCCGAGGTTGTTTTGAGCTCTTTACCTGAGAAATATCCTTCTGGTTCTAAGTTATCGGCCAAAGCGGCTTGGGAGCATCTTTTTGCCGTTTGGGCGCTGATGCTGTTGCTGGCGGGCTGCCCGATTATAAATTCGGGCTCCAAGATCCCGGCCGAACCTTTTACCGCTCCCTTAGGGCGGCGGGTAATCCCTCAGGTTCCATTTATTGCGGATGACTCCGCCCACTGCGGTCCGTCTTCATTGGCGGCGGTGCTCACTTTTCATGGCCGGCCGACGACCAAAGAAGAAGTGGCCGTTGATGTCCAGCGAGCCGACTTGAGGGGCTCTTTGGGGCCTGATTTGGTCCTGTGGGCCAGAGCCCAGGGCTTTAAAGCCGGCTTTTCTTCAATGAAGCCGCAGGAGTTAATTGCCAATATTGATCGGTCAAAACCGGTCATTGTCCTTCTGGACACCGGGATGGGACCGGTGCGCAAGGGTCACTTTGCCGTGGCTGTAGGTTACGCTTCCGACGGCTTGGTCCTTAACACTGGGGTAATCAGCTCTTATTTGATGCCCTGGCCGGAGGTCCTGACCCAGTGGTACAAGATGAGCAATTTTGCCATTTTGGTTGAAGGGCTGGCCGATTCTGGAGATGGTCGGACCTCAGCTGAACCTGCGGCCGACTCTGCGGCAGGTGGTTTTTCAGGGGCCGTCGATATTGTCGGGGTCGATAGCTTGCCAGTTTCTCTTGCGGTCCCAGCAGCCGCTAAGACTTCCGGCGAGGAAGGGCCCACTGAGGATGCGCTCAGGCCGACCTTTGGCCAGACCACTTATAAAATTCCCTCCGAACTCAGAGGCGCCGATATTGATCTATCCATTCCGGCGTCAAAAGAACCGATCATCTTTTTTGTTGGCCGGCCCAAACCCGGGAGCGAGCCAGAGATCGCCCCGGAAGAGCTGACCGACCAGATTCAGCCCGGCATTACCGAACATACCCTTAGCCCCCATTTGATTCAGGGCGTGGTTCCTTTGCCGGAAGCCCAGGGCGTTGGGGCTTTTAAAAAAGAATCGTCAGCACCTGAGGAAGGCGGCACTGCAGATTCGGGGGCCGCTTCCGGGAGCGCAACAAGTACGGCTTCCGGTACGATTTCGAGTTCAGCTGGGGGACAGGCAGCCCCTCAGCCTCCGGAGCTAGTGCCGGTCATGGGTTGGGAAACTGGACAGTAAAATGATTTACCGCAATTTTTGGCTGATGCTGCTCATGTTCGCCTGCCTGGGGTTGACGGCCGCCTGCTCAATGCTGCCCAGAGTCCGAATTATTGATGACCCCTTAAATAAAGAGGAACACTTCAATTTGGGTATGGCCTACGAAAAAAACGGTGAGCTTGAGCTGGCTGAACGGGAGTATCGTCTGGCGCTGCCACGTGCCGAAGCGGCCTTGGCCCTGGGAAATATGGCTTATCAGGAAAAAGGCGATGCTCAACAAGCTCAAAAGTATTACCGCCAGGCATTGGCCTCCGAAAAGCTTCCGGCAGCGGCCAACAACTTAGCCTGGCTCTTATTGGTTGAAAGAGGCGACCTTAGCGAGGCCCTCAAACTGGCCCAGTTGGCCGTAGCCGAGGGCGAAAAACGAAACCTCCCAGCCAATTTGACCGAAAACTTCCTGGGAACTCTCGTCCAGATTGAAAAGGCCATTGCGGCTGGCCGTAACATCAAGTAATCAGCTCTAGGCAGTACTCTGAAGAAATCCGCCGGAGATTGAACTCTTGGTGACCTAAAAAAAGCTAAAAGTTTGGCCTAAAAAAATGGCTGCAGCTGGCCGAAAGTATTGACGGTTGGCCGCATCCCTAGTAATATGCCAAAGTAAATGGTGAGGCCTTTTCAACCCCGGCCTTTGGCCGGGGTTATTTTGGCTCAGCCTCCGGTTTTAATGGCCGGCAGGTTTTCTATGAGGCGCCCTGCGCCGGCCTCCTTGGGGGCGAGGAAGAGAGTTTTTATGAGCCAGATGGAGCCGGTCATAGGCCTTGAGATCCATGCTCAGCTGAAGACCAAATCCAAACTTTTCTGCGACTGTCCCACCGAGCCAGGGGCCGAGCCCAATACCAACATTTGCGAAATTTGCACCGGTCAGCCTGGAGCTCTCCCCCGAATGAACGCCAAGGCCTTGGAACTGGCGGCCAAGGCTGGATTGGCTTTGGGTTCGACAGTTAACAGCCAATCTCTTTTTTCTCGCAAAAATTATTTCTACCCCGATCTGCCCAACGGTTTCCAGACTTCCCAGATAGATCCGCCCATCTGCAGTGGCGGTTCGATGACCGTCGGAAGCCCCGAGGCCTTGAAGACCATACGGCTCAACCGCATTCATCTTGAGGATGACGCCGGAAAATGCGTCCATGACGCCAAAAGAGGCCGGACCCTGATCGATCTCAACCGGGCTGGAGTGCCTTTAATAGAAATTGTCACCGAGCCGGATCTGGGGTCCTCGGCTGAAGCGGTGGAGTTTTTGAAAAAACTCCATGCCCTCTTGGTCAGGCTTGAAGTCACCGAAGGGCGCCTTGAGGAAGGCGAATTCAGATGCGACGTCAACGTTTCGCTTAAACCCAAAGGGGCCAAAGAGCTTGGAGTCAGGGGGGAAATAAAAAATCTCAACTCATTTAAGTTTATTGGCCAGGCCATTGACTGCGAAATCAAAAGACAGTCGGCCCTGTACGCTTCCGGACAAGGTGTCCGCCAGGAAACTCTTCATTTTGATTCCGCTAACCATGATATTCGCACCCTCCGGACTAAGGAGGAGGCCCACGATTATCGATATTTTCCTCAGCCGGATCTGCCTGAGGTTTTGGTCAGCGACGATACCTTGGCCCAGCTTAAAGCCTCTCTGCCGGTTCCGATTGAGGAGGTCATCTCAAGACTTAATTCACTTGGGCTCAGAGATGACCAGGCCAAACTTTTAGTCGATCGCCGCGACGGCGTTGAATATTTTAACGCCGCAGTGGCCGAAGGAGGGGAGCCGAAACGGGTGGCTGCTCTGATGGCCGAACTGTTCCTCCCGGCCGTTGCTAAATCAGATTTAAATCCCCTCAAAGCACCCTTGACACCTAAGGGATTGGCCGACCTGGCTGTTCTTTTGGACAGCGGCCGATTGGGACGCCGGGCGGCCTATGAGATGTTTGTCGAACTCTTTGAATCTGGCTCAGATCCGGAGAAACTGGCTCAAAACAAAGGTGTGCTCCAGATTTCTGATTCGGGACTGCTGTCAAAGCTGGCCAGCGAAGTTGTGGCTGAGCATAGCCGGGAAGTTGAAAAATACCTGGGCGGCCAGGAAAAGGTGATGAGCTTTTTGGTCGGTCAGGTAATGCGGCGAAGCCGTGGAGCAGCTGATCCCAAGGGTGCCGCCAAGGCCCTGACGGAGGCCATTGAGTCTGGGAGGAAACAGTGAATATCGACGAACAAACCGTCAAGACCATCGCCAGATTGGCCAGGCTCGAACTCAAAGACGTCGCCGCCTCCCAGCAGGACCTTGACAAGATAGTTGACGAATTCTCCAAAATAGTCGGGTATATGGACATCCTGGGGGAGGCTGATACTTCTGGGGTTGAGCCTCTTTATTCGCCAATGTTCGATCCTCAGCCGCCAAGGTCGGACGTGGCTCGCACTGGGGAAGGCTTGGCCAATGAAATATTGGAGCAGGCACCAGAAAAGGTTGGGCGATTTTTTTCCGTCCCCAGGATAGTTTAAGGAATAAGCAATGGCACTGATGATACTTGTGAGCGGAGTTGTTTTATGACCGAGCTGTGGCAGCTTGGGCTGGCTGAAGCAGCTTTGGGGCTTAAGGAACACAGGTTTTCAGCCCAGGAGTTAACTGGTGCTTGCCTTAAGCGTATTGAGGCCACCGAGCCCAAGGTGAGAGCATGTCTGAGTGTTCTTTCTGAAAGCGCTTTAGAAACGGCGGCTAATCTCGATCGGCAGGGATTTGACGACCAACGGCCCTTGTGGGGACTGCCGCTAACGGTCAAAGATGTCTTTTGCTTCAAAGGGGCTCCGACTACAGCCGGCTCTAAAATCCTCGAAGGTTACCAGCCAGCCTTTGAGGCCACGGTTGTCAAACGTTTGCGCCAGGCTGGAGCGGTGATTTTGGCCAAAACCAACTGTGATGAGTTCGCCATGGGATCATCGACCGAATTTTCTGCTTTTAAACCTACCCACAACCCCTGGAACCTGGGCCGGGTCCCGGGAGGTTCTAGCGGCGGGGCGGCGGCCTCCATCGCCGCCAGGCAGACCCCCGGCGCCTTCGGTACTGATACCGGCGGTTCCATCCGTCAGCCGGCCGCCCTTTGCGGCTGCGTGGGCTTAAAACCGACCTACGGACGAGTCTCGCGTTACGGGATAGTTGCTTACGCCAGCTCTTTTGACCAAGCCGGACCTTTGGCCCGGTCGGTTTCCGATTGCGGGCGATTGCTGGCGGCGGTGGCCGGTCACGATGGACGCGATTCGACGGCTTCCTCAAGGCCGGTTGATGATTACCTGGCTCTTAAACCCCCAAAGCCGTCGGAACTGGTGGTTGGCCTGCCGAAAGAGCTGTGGGAGGCTGATTTCGACTCAAGTGTGGCCAAGGTGCTCTCGGAAGCCAAAAATAAATTGGCTGAGTCAGGAATGACTTTTCGCGAATTGTCTTTGCCCAACCTCAAATACAGTGTGGCCACCTATTACATCTTGGCGGCCGCTGAGGCCAGCACCAATTTGGCCAGATACGACGGCGTCCGTTACGGCTCCCGTTCGGCAGGTGCTGATCGCAGCGGGCTGGTGGAGTTTTATACAGACAGCCGGACCAAGGGGATGGGTGCTGAAGTCAAGCGCCGAATCCTTTTGGGGACCTTTGTGTTATCCTCCGGTTATTACGACGCCTACTTCCGCAAGGCGGCCGAGGTCCGCCGCCTCATCCAGGCCGATTACCTCAAGGCTCTGGAAAACTGCCACTTTTTACTGGCTCCGGTCTCCTCTATCCCTGCTTGGCCGTTCGGTGCCTTTACCGATGATCCTTTGACCATTTACCAGCTGGATATGATGACCCTGCCCCTAAATTTGGCCGGGGGCCCTGGTTTGTCTCTTCCGGCCGGACTTGGGCCGGACGGGCTTCCTGTCGGCTGGCAGCTTTTGGGGAAACCCTTTGACGAGGCTGCTTTACTGTCAGCCGGCCTGGTTTTTGAACGTTTAGTGCCTCCTCTGCCCCAGCTGCCGACCGATTGTCAATAATTGTTGAGCCAGATCGCTGATTTTAAGGCGGCAACAGCTTGTTTTTTTTCTTAAGCTCACTTACTCCTAAAGGGTAAGGGCCTAAAAACAATAATTGATGCTTGCTCAGCCGGCATCTTGGAACAAAGCACGATTGGAAAACTGGCCCAGCCTTGGGCTCTGGCCTCATCTTCAGGCAGCTGTGATAAAAAAATTTTTCTAGCGTTGGTGGTGGGCGGTGCTTAGCACTGGCTGCATTGTCGGGCTGAAGCTTCAGGCTGATTTGAAGTAAAAGAAAAATCGACCAAAAGAAATTCGGCCGACCCGGTTGAAGGACTTAAGAGGGTTTTTTTTGAAACACATAATCTATGGATTTGAAGACAAGGCGTAATTATTTTACAGACTTGAGACTGGCGGTTTTCGGCGATCTGAATTTTTTTAAAAAAAGTGTAAAGGCCGACTTTGACAGAGAAATGGCGTCATATAAGGGTTTGATGACTTTTGGCCTTCGATCGTGGTCCTGAAAAAAGAGATTTTAGGCCTTTTAGCTAAGGATGGTGGGACTTTTATTGTTGCATTGCCTGATGATTTAGTATATAAAAAATACTGAAATTCAAGCGTATCAATGTTTGACATAGGATGGTCTATGAAGGACGGATTCGGAACGATAGAAGGAATCTACTACTTTTGTCAATTTGCCAATACTAGCAAGGGCTAAAGCAGGTTGTCAGATTTTATCGGGCTGTTTTTTTATCCCTAGAATTACATTACGTAAAAGCACCAATTGCCATTTGATAGTTGCGCAAGCTGGTAATTGGCAGTTGGCAAAGGCTTTTGGCAGCTATAATAATTCTGGTCAGGTGTTGAGTTTTTGTGTATTTTTCATTTCTAGTAAAATCCCATCAAAGTGTTACTGCGGCGTTAATGTTTTGCGGTGTTGCAGATGCTGATGCGGGCCTTTATTTGTAGTAGTTTAAACGGTCAAGACTGAAACAGCGGTTTAGCGGTCAGGTGGTTGGGGGTCGTTTTTTTTCTAATGCCACAAGGCGGTGGTCAGTCCCAAGGTGATGGTCCCACGGCCATGGATTTCGCCATCGTGATGATTGGGGCTTTGGAGCGACCAAGAAACAGGTTATTTTTTTCGGGTTTTTTCGGGCTCAAGGGCGCTGGTCAAGACCCATGTCCATTGCTCTTTGGCCTGATTTAAGTGTTTGAAGCGTCGTTTGTTTCATCCGGGACATGTTCCCAGATTCATCCTCAAAAAAAAGGAGAACAGTAATCCATGACTAAAGCCGAGTTAATCACTCAAATTGCACAGGACAGCGAACTGACCAAAGTCCAGGCTCAGAAGGCCCTGGAAAGTGTCATTGAGTCCATTTTCAAAGTCCTTAAGAAAGATAACCGGTTGCCAATTTTTGGTCTGGGCGTCTTTGAGGTGGTGAAGCGCCCGAAGAGAAAAGGTCGCAATCCTCGCACCGGCGAACCCTTGACCATTAAGGCTCACAAGGTTGTCCGTTTCCGTCCGGCTAAGGTTCTTAAGGATTCCGTTAACAGCACCAAGTGAGTTGTTATCTAAAAATGTTTTAAGGCCGGGGTCACTCCCGGCTTTTTTTTTGGCCTATCGCCAAAGCTGCTGTGGGGATTTCTGGTTTTTGGGTGAGGTCAAGGGAAAAAGGACAAGGCAGGGGTTGGAAGCCAAAAGAAGGCGGCCGAAGATGCGAACAGGGGCTCTGAAAATGAGTAAATAGTCGGTTGGTGAAAACCGAAGCTGCGAAACTGCGGGAGTAGAAATAGACGAGTTGGCCGAGGAATTGGCGGCGGTCAAGCCAAACTGTTTAAGGCCGCCGGATTTAAGCCTTGGCTGAGGCTTTCGGCATAATGGAAGGCGTATCGGTCGGTCATGCCGGAGATGAAGTCACAGACGGCCTGCGCCGGGTCATCTTCGGCACCATCTTTGGGGATGACCTCAAAGAGGCGATCGTCACTGATTAGAGAGTTGAATATGAGCCGGATAATTTGCTGGCCGAATTCAAGCTGGCGATTAAGGGTGGGGTGGTGGTAAACAGTGGTGAACAGAAAATTCCTAAACTCATCCATGGCTATGGTCATGGCCGAGGAAAAGGCTGGTTGAAGGTTTGGTCCAGAGCCGGAGCTATTGTCTAAAAGGTCTTTGACCATCACCCTGACCCTCTGGGAGGATCGGGTCCCAAAATAGTTAGTCAAATCCCTGGGAATGTCGCTGGCGGTCAGCAGACTGGCCTCAAGGGCATCGTCGAGGTCGTGGGCCAGGTAAGCGATGATGTCAGCCGCCCGCACCAGCTGGCCTTCGGGGGTCATGGGAGCCTGATCTCCAGAAGCAAAGACCGGCCCCTTACCTTTGGAGTGTTTGCCAATGCCGTCTAAAACTCCACGAGTGAGATTTAGGCCTCGACCGTGGCGAGCCAGGCTCTCAACGACCCTCAAGCTCTGGGTCTGGTGGTGGAAGCCTTTAGGGTTTAGCTCATTGAGCACTCTTTCGCCGGCATGTCCGAAAGGGGTGTGCCCAAGATCATGTCCCAAGCCGATTGCTTCAGCCAGATCAGAGTTCAGTCCCAGCGATCTTGATAAGGTCCTGGCAATTTGAGCCACTTCCAGGGTATGGGTCAGGCGGGTGCGGTAATGGTCACCGGCTGAGGCGATAAAGACCTGAGTTTTGTGGGCTAAACGGCGGAAGGATTTAGCGTGGATGATGCGGTCGCAGTCAAGCTGAAAAGGGGAGAGCCAAGGACAGCCGCTTTCCTCGGTCATGGCCCGAACGGAGTAGGGGCCATGTTCCGGTTCAAACTCTTGAGTAAAGACAGTTGATATTTTTTTTGGCTTAGCGTCCAGCGGGGGAGCCAGGGATTTAGACAAGGACTTCCTTGATTTTCTCTTTAAGTTCAGAGAGTTCAAAACTTTTGACTACGTAGTGGTCAGCGGCAATTGATTTCATGTCGTCCTTGAAAGTATCATAGGCTGAACAGAGAATTATGGGCAGATCGTAAAATTTGTTCCTAATGTCTTGGAGCAGATCAAGACCATTGTAATCGACCATTTTGATGTCCAGGACCACAACATCTGGTTTTTCAGTATCAATGCGTTCCAGGAGATTAAGGCCGTTTTCCGCCGTGATGACCTCATAACCTTCTTCCGTCAGTTCCTCGGAATATAACAAGCGGATGTGGGCTTCATCGTCCACTACCAAAATTTTGGTCATTAGGTAACTCCTGGAGTAGATTAAAATAAAACTTATTTAGTTCGCTTTACAAAGCGAGCCAGATCAATGTGTAAAAAGCTTCTAATTTGTCGGAGCCTAAAAATCTGCCAAAAGAAAAAACAGCAATTAATCAAGTGAAAAAATTAAAAAATCAGACTCCGAGCGAGCTCTTAAAATATAGCCTTGGATATAACTTTACTTTAAACGGTCTAGTGATGTCAAGAGCTTATTTAAAAAACTCAAAAGTCCCAATATTTCAAAAGTGGTCTGTTAGAAAGCGAGAGCTACGGCCAGCGGCTTTGCTCAACGTCCTTGGTTTCAAACTACAGACAAAAAGGGCATAATTGAGCTTAACCCGACGGAATTCTGAAGCTGACGTTAATGGGGTGGTAGGCCGACTGTCGGTTGCTACCGGCAGGTAACGCTGTCGGAATTTATTGGTTATGAGGACGACATATTATTATTTTATTTTTTTCTACGTTGATTAGATATTGATTTTCTAGATATCGGGTTGACGCCAACAATCAGGATTTGCAGACAACTTTTGGAGTTTACACCACCTGAGCGATTTTGCTATTATATCTGACATGGACACTATTAACAGCATCAATAC
>JAISWF010000210.1 GCA_031271165.1 Deltaproteobacteria bacterium | reverse complement strand
TTGGACAATTAAACGGAACGCGTCCGTCAAAAAAGTAATCTGGCAGTTCACAGTGGAAGAAGCCCGAATTATCCTGGTTCGCCTTTACCCACAATTAACCTGTTGACTATGTACTAGGGCCAGTTTTAATATTTGGGAAAAACGGATTTTCCAAAAAAGAAATGGAGGCCGACGACAGCGGTTTTTGCCCATCGGTGGCCGTAACCGTTACTGCCATCTGGCTCCAGGGCTCCAGCACGGCCGGACTTAGAGTGAGGACCGGCCGGCGGCCGTGCTCAGCCAATGGCGTCGCCAACCCGCCACCGATCTCTCTGACCCCGTAGTCCGGCCAAGCCCCGGGGGGCTCTTCAGAGGTTTTGAGGCTATCGGAAATTTCCGAAGCTTGGCCAAGGCCGGACCTAACGGCCTGACTTTTTCCGGCCGCCAAATCATCTTTGGCTGCGGACTGGGTAACCTCTTTTCGGCCCACAACGCCGGTCGCCGCCGGTTCTGGACTGCAGCCAGCCGTCAAACAGGCCAGAACCAAACCAATGATCAACAAATAAAAGTCAGCCGGTTTTGCAGTTTGACCAAGCCAGCTGGCCTTTCGGCCTGCTCGAATCCTTGGCTGCGGACGCAAATTACGTCCAGACGTATTGTTGGGCTCAACTGCGGCTCCGGCCTGCCCTTTGGGCCTCAGTCGATTATTAAGGGCGGTTTTAGGGCGGCCAGCGTTAGGGCTGGGGCCAGAAATTTTAGACCAACAAAGCTTTATCTCCATGATTTATTTCCTTTCACTTTAAAGATTTAAAGACTTAAAAAATTAAAAACATAAAAAAACGAAAAAATAATAATTTTATGTCAACGTCTTTGGCTTCAATAAACAGGTATCAAACCTGCCGCTGGCAGGAGAATTTCCGCAGCCGTCTACTTCAGACCAGGAGCTGGTCCGGACGGCTCGGGAGTTTGGGGTTTTTCAGCCGGCTTTTCCAGCTCAACCGCAGGGGCGTTACCGGCTTGGGCCAGGCGGTGGTAGCCGGGGCTGCCGGGACAAAAGAAAGGCTCGGTCACCTCTTGGCCCAGGTGGCGCTGGTAGCTCCGCTCCAAAAGCCGCTTGCTTAAGGCCACCGATTCCTCGTCGGTAAAAACCGGATGAATCTTGGGCCGGGCCTTGGGTGGCTCGATCCGGCCTTTGACCAGCCTCTGGCTGTCAAGATCACCCTCATCGTTTAACAGTGAGGTGCTGGAAGAATTTAAAACCTGGCAGATATCTTGAGTATGCCCGTGGTCTCTCATAATCATGACCACCTCTGAATCCCGGATGCGATAAACCGCATAACCCCTGACGGGATCGCCCGGCTGGGCCACACGAAAATTGACGATGTTTTGACCGCCAATTTTGACTGGGGCTAAGACGTTAGGCCTGGGGTCGTAACAAAGGTTTTCAATGGCAAAATTGGGACGGCTCTGAGTGTTTTGGAAGGCCAGCCCATTGAGGCCAAGTTTTCTGGCCGCATCCAAGATGAGTAAAAAGCCGTTGTAAATCGTTACCTCTCTTGAGATTTCATCGCGGCCGGTCCGGTTCCAATGCCGAATGCGTTCATTTTCATAATTGGCCACTCTGGCCGCTTCTTCCAGAAAGGAGATAAAGTTAATATCCCAGCACCACTGTTGGCCGGTCAGTTGTTTGGTCAGATCGACCAGCTGCCGCCAGCGCTCACCGCCGGAGGTGGCCAAGCCCGGCCGAGCCAAAAAAGTCAAAAATTGATTGACCACCGAAGCTCTAAGTTTTTCCTCATCTCTTTGGGTCAAAACTTTTTCCGGGATCAGAGGCATCCTCAATACCGGGGAATCAATGTGAGACCTCTTGAGGGGGGGCTGGCCATTTTTGGCCAGCGGGGAGTTAGAGGGAGAATTTTGATATTGGGCCCGGACGGAGCCGCCTGGCGCCGGAGGGATGGACTTCTCGGAGGGAGTAGACTTCTCAGAGGCAGACGACTTTTCCGAGAGCCAGGACTTATCAGACGACCCGGGCTTTTCTGAAGGCTCCGACTTCTCAGAGGGACCGGTTTGGGGCAACGACCTGGTTGAAGACAACTTTCCGGCCGCCAGATTACTCCGGCCCAAAGCCGCCTCGGTTATCGGGAGGCCGTAAAAATTGGTCTCATCGTCTGAGCTCGGCTTGGCCTCGGGCCCATCGCTTCCCAAATCGTCACTATTGGCCTCGGTCAGCTCTTGGGCCGACGGAACCCATTCCAGGACCCTGGTTTTCCGCCTGCGAGCCGGCGACTTTCTGGGTTTGGTAGTTTTGGGGATTTCTGGAATCTGGCCTCCAGTCACGCCTTCGGAGTGGCTATTTTTGGTGGCGGCCACCCGATCGAGTTCGGCCTGCCGGAGTTCAGGGACGAAATCAATAAAGAAAGCCCTGATTTTGTCGGCATCCGCACAGACTCTCTGAAAATCACAGCGGTCTTCGCTGACCAGCCTGTACCAATAGTGCATGTACTTCATGGAATTGCCCGGATCAAAGGGCAGGTTCAAGTCCTGACACATCATCCAGGCCACCAATTCAGCCACCAGCTCCTCCCTGGCGTAGAGGGCGTCGCCATGGCGCCCGCTGTCGCGATCAAACCGGCTCGGATGCTTGGTCCAGTGAGCCAGCTCATGAAAGACCGTCGAATAATAGCCTCCGGCTTCGTCAAAACTGGCCGGCGGAGTCAGGCAGACTATGTCGGTTTGTTGGTCGTAATAACAGCGATCGCCGGCTTTGTGTTCAACATGGGCCCCGCATTCCCGGATGATTTTTTCGGCCGTCTCCTGCGGCTGCCAACTGATAGGAAGCGGCTGATAAGGCTCCAAAGACCGGCCGTCACCGGTCAGCAGCTGGGAGGCGTTAAAAACCGTAAACCGTCTGATTCTGGGCCGGACCAGATCTAATATCGTTGATAAGGGCTGGCCGTCTTCTCCCATGAGCGGGCGGCCGTAATTGTCCCGGAGGACTGATTTTTCAGTCCACTGCCAGTGGACGATGATATGACCGCTGGCCCCGCTTTTGACCCGCCAGCCCTTGGAGCCGGCCTGGATAAAGGTCAGCCACCGGGGATCAGAAAATTGGCCGGCCGTTAAAGTGAGGCGGTTTAAGCCCTTATAGATCGTCCCGCTGACGGGGTTAAATGGAGCCAGACTGTCACCAGGCCGCCAGGGTTTCTGCCAGGGGGCGTCCTGACTTTTAATCTGCTCTAAAATCTTTTCGCAATAATCTTTTTTCTTGAACCAGTCATCGTCTGGTCCAGGTTTGTGGCCGTTTCCCATCCTAAACCACCCCATTATCGCCTCCCGACCTGCTTGGGGTCTGGCCTCCAGCTGGGCCGGCCAAGGGCCCGAAAAACCAATCCATGGACCCTGGCTCGGCCTGATTAAAATCCTCCAGAGCTACCGCATCCTCCATAAACATCCCCATATGCTCGGCTAAGAGCCTGTCGACCTCAATCGTGGCCAGAGGGTTGGCCCAAAGCCGGGCCTCGACTTCCAGAGCCAATTTATCCAACTCTTTTTTGACTGCCATAGCTGTTACCTCACTAAAGACGGGTATTACCCGGAAACATGGACCGCCCCGGCCCGCCGCAGTGCCCATCAAATCTAGCCCGTAACCAGCCGAGCTCTGAGACCAGATTAGGCTCCCAAACGAGTTCGGCGGTTTGGTTAAATTTCGCCAGAGTGCTGACGGGCAAAACATTTAAATTTTTGATAATAGTCATAATCCATTCTCCTTGGCCCAGGGCCATTTGAGGGGCCATGGCCTGGTGACTTCCCAAAATTTGGGACAAAGTCTCCCTAAGCCCCACCAAAAATTGGTTTGGTTTAATTTGATTTTCTTATTTGGTTACTGACCAAATGCCGGCCGATATGGCACCCTTAAGGCCGGCCTCCGTTAACTCCGCCGGGGCTTCCTCGGGCCCAATGTCCGGCTTTTGTTTGGGCTCTTAGCGGTCAATAAGTCCTTCTTTCGGGGCTTTAAATTTCTCTTTTGTTCCTGGTTCGGCCCTTGACCCTGCTCTTGCGGCTCAAGCTCCTGCTCTAAAGGCTCAAGCTCCTGGGGCAGAGGCGGAATAAAATCAGCCAAATCCAGTTCTGAATCTTTCACCTGACAATCATCCGGTAAGTCCGAAGGCGGCTCCCAAGATGGCCCCAAAGACGGCGGAATAAAATCGGCCAAATCCAGTTCTGTTTCTTCTATCTGACAATAGTCCGGGAAGTCCGAAGGCGGCTCAAAAGATGGCCTCAATGACTTTTGCTCGGAGGCAGCCTGGGCCGGGCTTAAGGGGTCATGGTCGTAGCCATCGGCTCCTTGGTCATCAAGATAATCAGGTTCTTCTTGGTTCTCGGGAGCATTGGCATAGCCAACTCTTGGGGAAGCTATAGAATGTTCGCCGCCTGAAGGCGCCTGGCTCCGGGCAGCTGGATCTGATGGCTGGTTTAACCAGCCGTCTTCGATTAAGGATTTGGTCAGAGCATCGGCAGCTTTTTCGACCATCGGGACGTTTAAAACTTCGCCGGCCGCTTTTTCCGCTTCCCAATGACTCCAGACCCCGACAGCTTCGGCCCAGGCCGTCCGGCCGCCGACCTGATTGAGGGCGTAAAAAAGGACCCGGTCAGTGGGTTTGAGCCAAATCCACAGTGAGCTGGGCAGTACTCCCTTAGTCCGGGCCAAGGTCAAAAGGGCCATAAACCAAACGTTGACGTAGCGGAAGTGCCCGACCGACTCCGCTACCCCCAAAAGTCCCCCGGGACGCTGCCCGAGCTCATTTAAAAAAGCTTTGGCCTCGGTTAGTTCCACCTCCGGACTGGAACGAGCCAGCGGGCGGCCTGAGACTTTGGCAATAGAAAGACTACCTTTAGGCTCCGATCGCTCAGCCAGCCACTGCGGCTCCCAGCTTTCCGACAACTGGTCAAAAATCTTCATGGCCATGGTTTTGCGGTCCATCCAATGAGCCAGAAAAGCTGCGGCCAAACCTATGAGAGGCGGCTCTAAAGCCCGGATGTTGCCCCGAAAGACCGCTCCGAGCTGCCTGGCCAGCACCTGGACCAAGGCCCCGTAATCAAGCCTAAAGGGCGGCAGGTAATAATCAGAGATATTTTCCAAAGGCATGGCCGTCTCTTGGTCCAAAACCTTCCACAGGTCCATGGCCTGATTGGCGTCGTCCTTTAAAAGACCCCGGGCCAAAACAAATCTCAGAGGGTTTTCAGCCAAAGCCCATGGCCCCTCAAAGTTGTCGTAATCGGTAATCGGTCCGGTCTTGACAATAGGTTGAAGGCATTTGAAGTGGACAGCTGAAACATTTAAAAGAGATTCCATGGTGTGTCTGGTCCTGAACCTCAGGCCCGGATCAGCGGTTCGAACCAATAAAAGCCAAAACCCGGAAAAAAGGAGAGCCGGATATCGGTAGGCCAGTCCCAAAAACCGGCCGATAATTTTGGTCTCCTCGGGCGAGGGAATTGGTTGAGTCTCCAAAAAATGCACCACGGCCGCCTTGGATTCTGAATCGGGGACGGGTTTGATTAAAATCAAAGCCGCTATCCGGGCCCCCCGCCGGTAGACGATACTGATCGGCGGCCAAAAGACCGGCACCAAAATTAAGACCAAAAAGGCCAAAACCAAAAGGGCCGGAGCCTGACCGCCGGTTTCGGTGGCTCGGCGGTTCATTGAAGGCTCTCGCCGGCCGGACTTGCGGCCCTAAATGACGGCCCCTGATCTTTAGGCCAAGGTGCGCTCCCGTGCTCCCCGGCCTGGCCGGAAGAGCAATTTGACGGCCTTTCATTATCAGGCTCCCAGCTTTCAATGGTCTGGTTAGCATGCTTTATGGTCCGCTTGACGTTTAAGTTTTCAGC
>JAISWF010000180.1 GCA_031271165.1 Deltaproteobacteria bacterium | reverse complement strand
AAGCTCAAATTAAAAACCGGCGCTATGAGGCGAGGTATAGCGATGAGTATCCGGTGGTCAAAAAGCTGGCCGTGGGCATCGCAGGTAAGACCGATGTGGTGGCTGAGATTTATTGAGGCTTTTATGGGCAATGTTCCAGGCCCCGCATTACCATGGAGGGACTACCAAGGGGACTGACCTCTAAAAAGCGAAGCTCCTTTAAGACTTGCCCTTGGCCCCTTGGACGGAGCCAATTGGCTTGGCTCGTTATGAATCAATTAAGGTAAAAAAATACCGTGAACGTTTACCGCTTTTCGTTTCGCGCCGAAGTCAGACGATTTTTTTAAGGTTTCGTACTCGGCCTAAAACCTGTCGTACCGCACCTGCTGCACCGCAATTGCGTCTGAGTCTGCAAGATCGTTGCGGCAGTAAATCGCTGTCTTTCGTGTGTCACTCATATAGGGTAGTCTTTTTCGGTTTCCGATTTCAGGCCGTTTATAACCTCAAGGCGGCCATTGAAAGTGCCCCAAAGTCTGAGCCTGAGTTTGGCGGCTCGGGTTGGATATTGGGTTGTTTTTTATCTACCCAATACCGGTAACCCGCTCAAAGCATCCAAAAAAAGTGTTTGACCAAGCGCTTTGATTAGTGATAAAATCTTAGTCGACCCGAAGGATTTGGGTCGTTTTACACATAGCCAAGGCAGGCGCTGGACAGACTCTCCCTCAGGGAGGAGGCGCTTGTAATGGGCCGCAGTTAAGCGGGCAATCAGGCGCCTTACCGGCGCTTTTTTTGACTCGCCAATCCGCCCAAGGAAGGGGGGAGAGGGCCAAACCCATCCATATTATTGGGAGGTCCCCTTTATGAACCCCGTGACTAACCGGCCCAACGATTCTTTTCGGCCCCTTCAGGTGGCGGCCACCATCCGCCAGACCACCGTGGCCGCCATTGAGCCAACCCCCAATGTGGTCAGTGCGATTGTCAAAGTCGGCCACTCTAAACCACATGCCACAATCTCCAACACTATGGTAGCCAGAGTTGACAGCTACACTTCGCCTCCAGGCCGCAACATGGCCCATTATTTAACCATGGATGTCGATAAGGCCGGCTCGGAAAACACCACCATAGCCGACGCTCTCCAGCGTTACTTAAACGTAAGTCCCACCCGCAAGCTGGGAGGCGATGCCAAAGCTCTAGAGTCTTTGGACAGTTATCCCACCCTGGTCATGGACGAGGATCAGGCTTGGGCTGAGCCCTTGTCATATCAATTCAGCGTCAATGGCGTGGTTCAAAGGCAAAGCCAGCCAACTTTTTATGCTCGGGGGGGCTCGCTACGCCTTCGGGTTATTGGCCGGGGCGTGACCACTGTGGCCACTCCGGCCACCACTGGAACGGAGCCGCTTCCAGTTGGGCCGATGCCGGCCGGGGCCTATTACCCCACGGCTACGGCCGCTCAGCTGGCTATGAGGCGGCTTTCCGACATGTTTGATTCCAACGGCGGATTTAAGCCTATAAGTGTCGGGCCCGAGCTAAACCAGGAGCCAGGTCAGTCCCTCGCCGATACTTCCAAAACCCAGGAGCCGGCAGTGGTCAGCGGGCCCAAGATATCTGAGTACGTTAAAGACGGTTTAAACCGGTTTGCTAACTTCGGAATTTATAACGCAGCTCCCCGGCTGCACTTAAGCGCCCTATCGAATCAGGCGGCCTGAGGCCGAGTAAAATTTTTATTTACGAACGCACGATCATCAAAGAAGGGAGGCGACCGAGAGCAATTCGGAAAACTCCTGTTTAACTAAAAGGGGTTTTCGTCATCACCTCGGTCGCCGATTGAGCGGGGACCAACGGAGGTTTTTAACTGACAGGGCTTATTACAGCCCAGCTGTGGTAGGCTCTGCGGAAGAAATCCATATTGTTTTAATTATTTAATTAATTATCACTAATCAAAAAGCCTTCCGGTTTTAGGGAGGCTTTTTTAATGATTAAGTTTTGAGACGTAGGGTTGATTGGCCCCTGCGGCGGCCAGTAACTCTTTGGCGGCATTGGCCTGAGCTTCGGAATCGTAGCGTCCGACTCTGACCGGAAAATGGCGGCCGTTCTGGCTGTGGTAGTAATAAGCCTCAAAGCCTTTGGTCAGGTACTGCTCAGCGATAGCCTTGGCCTCGCTCTCGGTGGTGGGGGAGGCGACCTGAACTGTGAATTTGCCGGTACTTTTTGGTTTTTCCGGCCAGAAATAGTCTTGATTACTCGCCGCCATAGTCTGGCTAGGGGTGGCGGCATTCGGAATATCGGTTTTAGCTCCTGGCGCTGGGGAGTTAGCGTTCTGGGGCCGGGAGGCCGCCGCTGACAAGGGGCTTGGATTGACCTGGTTATTGCCTGGCGCCCCCGCTGGAGGACTGGTACTTGCGGCTTGAGTTTGGTTAGGATTCTTTGGCTCGGCCGGTTGATTGCCAGCTGGGACCTCAGTTTTGGGACTTGATGCGGTTACCTCCGGCGTTACGCTATTGGCTTCTGGTCTGGAAGCGCCATCTGTCCGGCCTTGGTCATCGGTGCTGGCTGCTGGGGCGGCCGAAGCGGTCAGAGGATCTGTTTTCTGGGTTTGTTGGCCGGAGCCGGGGGCCTTATTTGAGTCTCCAAGAGCTGTTAAGGCTTGATTGGGAGCGCTCTGAGAGCTTGTCAAAGCGCCGTTTTCCATGACCCACTGCGGTGACGACCAGGCATCGGCGGGTTCATCGGTTTCGTACTGTTCGATCACCACCGGATAGCCCTTGGGCGGCACTAAATCATCGTTAAAGTCAGACAGGGCCATGGCCTGAATTTCGTCAGTATTGGCCTCAGTTTTACCAAAGGGGCTGAGATCAGATATGGCATCGGCCAGTTTGCCGCGGCCGATGAGAAATCCTAAAATAAAGACCCAAACCAGGAAAATTATTGAAAGACAAAGTCTGGTTAGCCATTTGACTGTCAGCAGGACCTTTGATTCAGCGGCCGGGTCTTTGGCTGGTTTTGCCTTGGCTGCTTGAGCGTCAGGCTTTAAATCATCCGGTGCCGCCTTTTGAGTCTGGGCAGTCTGGTCTTGAGAAACCGCCGGACCTGGCTCAGAGGCCGGCGGGCTTGGGAGGGGCTTAACCGCTTCAGCCGCCGGGGCTGTTTTGGTCAGCTGAGTTTTTTGGTCGCCTGGGACGCTAGTCTCAGGGTCTGAAGCTTTAGGTTCAGCTGCTGTTTTGGTCAGCTGAGTTTTTTGGCCCTCTGGGACGCTAGTCTCAGGGCCTGGAGCTTTAGGCTTAGCTGCTGTTTTGGTCAGTTGCGTTTTTGGGCCCTCTGGGATGCTAGTCTCGGAGCCTGAAGCCTTTGGTTCAGCTGGGGTCTGGTCGCAGCCGGCCGGCTTAGTTAAGAGCGATTCTAAGGCTTTGGTGCCGTTATCAAAGGACGGCAGGCCAAGTCCCTCTGAGATGGCCTTAGGCCGGTCCTTGGTGGCAAAGGGCAATGCGACCACCATGTTCACATTCTCAGAGGGCGGGATTGGTCTTAGCTTAAGGGCCAGAACCGTACCGGGATTAGGCCGGGGGAGGGCGGTCTGCTCACTGGGTTCGAACTGACCGCCAAGGTTTTTCAGGCGATAGTGGTCAAAGAAGGTGGCTTGAGTTTTAAGGATCCGTTCGACCATCTGCCCGGTCTCGGTTGGCGTTTTTAGTTGGGTCGGCAGAAGAGAGTCGGCAGGGTCAACTGGTTTGATGTTGTTTTCGTTGGTCACATCTGTGTTCATAGTATTCTCCATCAAATCCATCGCAGTGGGGGACGGGCGATACCGATTGGCCGGCGGTTACATTTTTTCCGGGGCCGTTACTCCCAAAAGCTCTAAGCCGATAACTGTAACCTGGCGCACAGCGGCCGCCAATTCCACCCGGGCAGCAGTCAGATCGGAGCGTCCGTCAACCATCAGACGATGGACGGCATAATACTGATGGAAGAGCCGGGCCAAAGAGGAAAGATAACCGGTAATCAGATGAGGCTCCAGCCGTTTGGCGGCTCCTTCCAGCATCTCGGGGAAGCTGGCCAAATGTTTGATGATTTCAAGTTCCTCTGGTTCGACCAAAAGGTTGCTGTCGCCTTCGGTTTGGTCGGGACCGGCTTTAACCATCAGGCTGTGAATTCTGGCGCAGACGTATTGGACATAATAAACTGGATTGTCGCGGGTCTGGGTCTTGGCCAATTCAAGATCAAAATCCAGCATGGAATCGTGACTCCGGGTCAGGAAGATAAAGCGGGCCGCATCAGCTCCGACCTCGTCTAAAACTTCCCTTAAGGTCACAAATTCTCCGCTTCTGGTGCTCATGTTGACCAGGCGCCCGTCCCGCAGGAGGTTGACCAGTTGGACCAAAATAACTGAAAGGTGATCGCGGCTTTGTCCTAAAGCCTCCACGGCAGCCTTCATGCGGGAGATATATCCGTGATGGTCGGCTCCCCAGATGTCGATTAGCCGCTCAAAGCCTCGGGTCAGCTTGTTGCGGTGGTAGGCGATGTCGCCGGCGAAATAGGTCAGAGAACCATCGTTTTTGACCAAAACCCGGTCTTTGTCGTCGCCGAGTTCAGCACTCTTAAACCAGACCGCCCCGTCACGTTCGTAAATGGAGCCTTTTTCTTTGAGTTCTTTAAAGGCCAGTTCAACCGCCCCGTCACGATAGAGCGAGGTTTCCGAAAACCACCGGTCGTGCCGGACTCGAAAATCTTGCAGGTCCTTTTTAATGCCGGCGAGGATCTTTTGCCCGGCCAAGTCGCTGAGCTTGGCGATTTGTTCAGTTTGAGAAAGCGAATCAAAGTTGTCGCCCAAAACCGGTTCCAGAGCGGACGCAATTTCGATGACATATTCGCCTTTGTAGTAATCTTCTGGAGGCTCCGGGTTAAGGCCGCGAGCCTGGCGGAGCCTAAAAAGAACGCTCAGTCCGAGGATGTTCATCTGGCGGCCGGCGTCGTTGACATAGTACTCGCACTCGACATCATCGCCCAAAAAGGTCAACAGTCTGGCGACAGCGTCGCCCAGAGCCGCTCCACGACCGTGTCCGACGTGAAGGGGGCCGGTGGGGTTGGCCGAGACATATTCGACCTGGACCCGACGGCCGGTCGGCGGCAACCGGCCGTAATCAGGGCCGGCCGCCCGAATGGCTTTGAGGGTTTTGGCCCACCAGCCGGAAGAGAGCCTGAAGTTTATAAATCCAGGGCCGGCGATGTCCATTGATTCAATCAGTCCTTCGGGATCCTTGATTTCACGTATTATCAGGTCAGCCAGTTCTCGTGGTTTGCGACCGGAGGCCTTGGCCAAGGTCATGGCGGCGTTGGTGGCCAGCTGTCCAAAACTTGGATCGCGTGGTTCTTCTAGCACAAAGTCGGTGAGGGCCGCTTTCAGCGGCCAGTTCTCTCGAGCCCCAATGGCGGTTAAGGCGGCGTATATTTTATCTTTAAGATTTTTTTTCACTTAAAATTTCACCAAAAAAATGTGGACCGAAGCGCTTGGCAGGCCCCAGGTCCGGTCAATAACTGAACCAACTGCCGGAACTTGAGCCGGCCCTGAAACTATCCCCAAATTGGTTCTCCAGAGGGAGAGATGCCTGGTCAAGTACAATGAGTCGGTTTGACTCTTTGGAAGGCCTGGGTCAGACCTCAGTAAGTATGGACCCGGGGGCTAAGCCTTCCGGCTAAACAAAGAATTTCGTAGGCGTTGGTGTCCTGCCAAGTGCCGGCCAAGTCGGCTCCGATTGTCTCGCCGCCTTGAGAGCCAATGATGACCACATCATGACCGGGATTGGCAGCAATTTTAGTTACGTCGTAGGCGCTTAAATTCATTGAGACCCTGCCCAGAATGGGGGCCAGTCGCCCGCCGATCAGGGCGCCGCCTCTGCCGGAATGGGTGCGGCTCATCCCGTGGACGTAGCCGTAAGGAACAGTGGCCACCTTCATTTCCTTGGTGACCGTAAAGGTCCGATCGTAACCGATGGTCTCTTCGGGTTTGAAAGTTCGAACCGAGAGCACCTTGCTCGTGACCGTCATCACCGGTTTGATGGCCCGGATGAGGTTTCTGGAGCGGGGCAGATCGAACAGGGAAGTGGAATTAGACGGCAGCGGTGAGTAGCCGTAAAGCAAAATGCCCACCCGGCTCAGATCATCGCTGTAGTCCGGGTGGACTAAGAGTCCCCCGCTGGACAGAGCACTGTGTTGGAGTTTATAACCCAAAACCCGGTCGGCCTCGGATTTTATGTCGGCAAAGCGTTTGAGCTGCCATGAGGCGCTGTTGTCACCGTAAGTGGCCAGGTGGGTAGCCAAACCTAGAATTTTAACGTGTTGGAGCGTTTTGGCTTTCCGGATTAACTCGGCGAAGGTGTCCATTGGAAACCCCAGGCGGCCCATTCCGGTGTCAATTTTCAGCCTGACTTCAGCTTTTTTTCCCATTGCCTCGGCCACTTGAGATAACCCGGCCAGCTGCTCCCAGCGGTAAACAAAGACAACGCATTTATGGTCGACCGCCAGCTTCATGTGTTCAGATGTTTCTAAGCCGGCCAGTATGTTAAGCTTGGTTTTAATCCCAGCCCTAACTATGGTGCAGGCCTCCTCTATGTCCAGTACCCCCAGTTGGCTGGCACCGGCCAAGGTCAGGGAAGCGGCGCATTCGGTTAAACCGTGGCCATAAGCGTCACCTTTGATCACCGCCATGAGCTCACCTGAGGTTATTTGCCGGACGGCCCGGAAATTATCCTTAATGGTGATCATGTTAATCACGGCCCGATTAAAAGCACTGACATTAGCCATAAGATCGATCCTTGAGTAGGCTTCTGGCCCTGTTTAACGTCAGAGGCTGGCTGCCCATTCCAGATAAGGTCAGGACCATCCTTGCGGGAGATGACTGCTTGACTGCGGCCCCTTGGCCGGCATCGGAGATGGCGGCCAAGGCCCGGCCAGGTTGATTGAGCGAAAAATACTAATATAGTTACATATTGATTGTTGTTTTATTTGTATAATTTTGTTTTCACCTCATTAATGGCTCCAAGGTAACGCCGCCGCCACCTTCTTTAACTGCCTGTTTGATATACCAACAGCCGGCCTCTAAATTTTTTTGAATTTTTTTATCAAAGTCATAAATGTAATCTAGGCCCTCAAATCAGGGACAATACAAAAGGGCTTAACCGGTTGCTTTGATTAAGGTTAGTAGGTTGGGGCCCCAACAATTAATAACTTACTGTATTTAAGATAAAAAGCAAGCATGCGTTTTAAATTCTGTTCAGCTTCAAATTCCATTCAGAAAAGCCCTTGAATTGAGACCGCTCATGACGAATAGCTTTGGGCAGCCGCAGGGCAAGGCCAACTCCCAGCCTTCTGGCCGGAGATTGATAAGGGGCCCGATACTCAACCGACGCCGCCAAAATGGGAGCATTAGACTGAGCCAATAATATTACTACTCCCTCCCGCCTTGGACTCTCAAGGGTGGGGCAGTGGACGCTGGTGGCGTGTGGTTCATTTTTCCCACTTGAGCATACCAATCTAAGGCTACTAAATTTAACATATATTGGTATTCAATACAACATAAATTTCAAAAAAAAAGGAAGTAAAAATCGAAAGCCTGACAGCCTAACCCCGGAGTACCCCGCTTATGATCCAGTGTTGTGATTCGTCGGAGATTTATTCGCTTGCTGATTTGGGAGGCCAACTTCTGATCGATAATCGATTTAGTCGGACGAAGTTCGGATATATATGTATTTAATTTATGATCTCCACAATATATAGACCTGACAGTTGATCGACCGGCGGGTACGAAACTCTTCAAATTCCAATTCCAGATTTGTTTTGTTCCCCTGTGCTAAAGAGCCTAAAGAAGTTTCAAGAGGTCCAAGAGGTTGGGGGACCAGGAAAGCCAAAATCCTAAGGGGAGCATAAGAGTGCTCTAAGGTCTTTGGGTTCTCATAGGAGCCTCAATTGATCCCACCACAGCCAGTTCTGGGAACGCATTAACCTTTGATTGAGAGGTCAATAGGATGAATGAGTTTGTTAAAATAATATTTAAATGATATAAATAGATTAAATAGGCTGTCAAAAAATCTGAAAACTGTTCTTGTTAGCCGCCGACCTAGCTGCCGACACAAGCCTGTTAGCTGACATAGCCGCCGGTCAAAGGGTGGGCCAGGGATTGGCCGGACAGAGGTTGAGGGGACACAAGTTTGCGGTCGTGGTATAATATTTTCTATAGTTCAGTAGTTTTTTGAGGCACCTAAAACCTATTTAACAACCTGGCTGAGCATTTGGGGGCTCAAAGCTTTTTCATTGGCTTGGCTTGGTAAGGCCTTTTGGTCTCCACTTTAAACACCTGGAAAAACTCATGCTTTCTTTAACACCCAAAGAAGACGTCCTGGTCCGCTTGGCCAAAGCCTGGGAGCCTCCACTGCGCACGGAGCTGGTGGCCGTAACCGAGGCTCTGGGCCGGATCCTGGCCCAGAATTATTACTCCTTAAACCGCCTGCCCCAGGTCCGCTCGGCGGCCATGGATGGCTATGCCGTCAAATCGGCCGCCTTTTCTTCCAGCACCCCGCCAGATACCTCAGACTGGGTTTTGGGCATCGACTATCAAAGGGCCGACATGGGCGATGACTTTGACGACGCCTTTGATGCGGTCATTTTGGTCGAAGAAGCCCAGCAAACTGGCGGCAAGGTCAGTTTTAAGCCCCTAAAACCAGTAGTCCCGGGGTTAAATGTCCGCCCGGCTGGAAGCCAGATTGAAATCGGCGATCTGTTGGCCAAAAAATTTCGGCCGCTTCTCCCCAAAGATTTGGCCATGCTTCAAATGGGTGGGGCGCCTTTTGTTGAGGTGCTCACTAAACCTTTGGTTGCTTACATCCCCACCGGAACTGAGCTGATCAACCCCGGAGAACCCCTCAGAAGGGGTGTCAACATTGATACCAACAGCATTTTGGCTCAAAAGACTTTGGAGCTTTTTGGGGCGGCTTTCTGGAAATTTCCCATCATCAAAGACGATCCCTTGGCTCTGGTCGAAGCCTTTGAGCAGGCCCTGGCCGGGGCCGATATCGTGGTTCTGGCTGGAGGTTCTTCCAAGGGCGGCGAGGATTACTGCGCCAAAATACTTGGCCAAAAAGCTCAGCTTTTGGTGCGGGGTGTGGCGGCGGCTCCTGGCAAACCCATGGGTTTGTTTATCGCCTCAGGCAAACCGGTCGTCAATCTGCCCGGTCCGATGATTGCAGCTTATTATGGGTTAGAATGGTGTCTGAGTTTTCTGGTGGCCAGATGGTTAAGGCAGCCAGTTCGTCCTCGCCCCAAGGTTAGAGCCGTTTTGACCGAGCCCCTTGATGCCCCCAAGGAACTCTCCTTTCTATTTAATCTCAAACTTTCCCAAGGCCCGGATGGCGGCTGGCTGGCCAAACCTTTGGATCCGAGAAAAGTTAGAACCCATGAAGGCATTGATGCCAATGCTCATTATATGTCCGAGCTTGGCCGGGGACGTCTGGAAGCCGGCGAGGAGATTGTAGCTGAGGTTTTGAGGTGGGAGGAGATATTGGTTTGATTAAAAGGTTGACGGGCGAAAAAAATTGGTCCTGAACGGGCTGGAGCAGAGTAAATTTAAAGGGTAAAATGTAAAGATTAAATTTAAAATGACGAAGGTTTTGTGTTGTAAATTAGTATTAAAAACTAAGTTATGTAAATATGTTTTATCAATTTTTTTCTTTAGTAAATATATTGTTTAAGATATTGATTGAATTATATTATTATGCAGAATGGGCAGCAAAATTTAGATTCAATATTGTTTTAGAAATTACTCTGAGATGGCACGGGCCTATTATTAATACTATTGCAAATCACCAGATTCGGGGCTAATGGCGGCTTAGGTTAAGTCAGAGGCCGCAGTTAGCTGGCCGAAGGCTAAAGGCGGCGGCAGCCGGGCCCGGTAATGGTGCTTCGCCCCCCGGACACGGGAGTGACTTCAATGGTCGTTCCAATTCTCTCGGTCAGGGCCGAGACGTGGGAAATAAGCCCGATAATCTTTCCTTCCTGCCGCAGGCCCGATAAGGTATCAAGGGCCAGATCGAGGGCTTCTTCATCTAAGGTCCCGAAACCTTCGTCCAGGAAAAGCGAGTCCACCCGAACGTTTTCTCCGGCCATGCTGGACAAACCAAGGGCAAGAGCCAGGCTGACGATGAAGCTCTCACCGCCGGAAAGGTTTTTGGTGGGGCGGACCTCGGAGGCTTGATAGCTGTCAACTACCGAGGCCTGCAGCGGCCGATTAGGGTCGTGAAACAGAATATAGCGGTCGGACATCCGCTTGAGCTGACGGTTAGCCAAGGCGATTAGAGTATCAAAGGTCAGCCCCTGAACGTAGTTGCGATATCTTTTACCGTCTGAGGCCCCGATGAGGTTGTAGAGCCGGTCAAAGCGGCCAAAATCCTTTTTAGCTTCGGCCACCGCTTCATTGGCCGCTCGGCGGCTTTCTTTGAGGCGTTCGTTTTCAGAGAGCTGTCCGGTTAGGCGCCCGATTTCGGTCAGGGCGGCAGTTTTTTCGGCGGTCAGGCTTTTGATGCCCTCGCCAATAGCCGCCGCCGATTCCTCGGTTAGGCGGCGAGCCTTTTCATCGGCCAGGTTCTTGGCATTTTCCAATTCGAGAGCGTTTAAAGCACTTTTTTCGTTGGCCAGCTTCTCTGATTGGTCTAAAAGGGCCTTTCTGGTCTCGTCGGTCAATACAGCTTTAAGATACTCAGCTTCTCCAGAAAAGCCAGCTTCCTTGAGTTGCTGGCTAAAGCCGAGTTCAAGGCTTTGAGTTGCTTGCTTTCTCTGGTCGAGTTCCCTAGTCAGGGAGGCTGACGTCAGCTGAGCGCGGTCCAAAGTCGTGGCCGCATCGGCCATGGACTTATTGGCTTTAACCGAGTAGGCCTCGGCTTTGGCCAGGGCTTGACGAAGGCGCATGTCCTCGGCCGCCGGATCGAGGTCTCCAAATAAATCCCGGCGCTGCGTTATTAAGGCCTCCAGCTGTTTGGCCAGCTCGTCTAAGGCCAAGCTGGCTTTGGTCAAGGCCTGATCATCTCGTAGAACCCTTTCGGAAAGAGCTGAGACCATGGCCGAAAGAGAGGCCAGGCCGGTGCCAAGCTCGGTCAGAGCCCCGGACTTGCTGGCGTAGGCGTCGCGGCGTTTAGTCAGAGCGGCCAGGGCGGTTGAGACATCCCCTGCCGCTCCGCGGGCGGAGGTTTCAGCGGCCAAGTCCTTCATCACTTCTGAGGTTTCGGCCTCAAGGGTGGCGGCTTCAGCCTCCACCCTTGAGGCCAAAAGGTTTTCGGCCTCGGCCGCAAAAACAGCGGCCTGATGTTGCTTGTCCAGGGCCGCCAAATTTGCGGCCAGCTTTTGAGCTTGGTCGCGGTCCTGGGCCAGGGTCCGTTCAGTGGCCTCGGCTTTGGCCAGGATTTCTTTTAAGCCTGCCAATTGTCCGTTCTTTTGGGCCCATTTAGCGGTAATCGCCTCACCCCGGTCCCCCTCGGGACCCGCTTTGACCTCTAATTTTTGGCATGTTCCGTCCAGGCGCTTGACCAGGTCCGGCAGAGCGGCATTAAAGGCGGCGATCTCCCGGTCAGTCTGCTCTAAGTCCTTTTCTTTTTTTACCAGCTCGATTTGTCCGGCCTGAATCTCCTTGTGGGCTTGCTTAACCTTTTTTTCGGCTTCTTTAACCGCCCGGTCGGTCACCGCCGGTTCCACCGGAAGGTTGTGGGTCCAGGGATGATGACTTGAGCCGCAAAGAGGGCAGGGGGCGCCATCAACCAATTCCCCCCGGAGAGCTGTGAGGTTGAGGATGGAGTTTTTGATTTTCAGATCTTCGGTCAGGCGGGATAATTCATTCTCCAGCCGTTGGCTTAGAGCGCTTAAGTCTTCCAGGTGCCTTTTAATTGTTAAGGCTTCGGTGTCTTGCTCATGGCGCCTCTTTTCAGCCGTATTGAGGCTCTTTAAGGTATTTTTGAGGTTTTCCCAAATTTCTAGAGCCCCTTTGAGTTCCGAAAGTTCAGCGGCCGCAAGCTCCAGCTCGCTTCTAACATCTGAAATTGGCCGCTCTCCGGTGATACTATTTAATTCAAGCTCCAGCCTGGCCTGGCGGTCGATGGCCTCGTTTTGAGCTAAAATAGTTTGATCCAGTTTGGCTTTGACCTTCGAGCAATCAGCCCTCAGGCCGGCCGCCTTATTCCTGGCTTTGGCCGCCTCCAGCCGTCTTTCTTGGACCAAGGCAGCGTTCTTTTTGGCCATTTTGGCTTTTTCGTTCAAGGCCGGCAGCAGTTCAGCCAAGGCGGCGTCAGCGATTGTTTTTTCCAGTTCGTCTTTGAGTTTTTCAGCCAGTTCGGTTTTAGCCGTCAGTTCTTTTTGGCTGGCTGCTAAATCATATTTCAGCTTGGAAAGCTCCTGACCGGCCCGCTCCAAATCGGTCAGCTCGCTTTGGCAGCGTTTTTGACCTTCTTTGATTTTAAGATCCAGCTCTCGGGTCTTGACGGATATCGGGCCCAGTTTTTCGAGTTCGGATTTAGCGGCCTCAACTTCAAGATTACTGGCGGCGCTCAGTTGGACGGTTTCGGCGGCCTTCCCCTCCAAATCGGGGAGCTGCAGGCAGATCTTTTCCAAAGCCGCCTGGATCCTGTTCAGCTCAGTTCTTTGGCTCTGAAGAACCGAGTGGGGGCCGGTCAAAACCAGAGCCCGCAAAGCCAGGGCCAAGCGGTCGGCTTCGGGCTGGAAGCAAGCAGTTCGAGCCGACAGTTGGCTTTGGCGTTCTTTGATTTTGATGGTCTGGGCTTCCAAATCCGTCAAACGCTTCCGCCAGACAAGAGCCCGAGCCAGTTCGGACAGCAGGGACTCTAATTGGGCCGCTTTTTCGTTTAAAGCATTGACCTGGGCCTTGAGTTCGGCCTCTTGTTCATCGGTTATAGGGACTAGGCTCCCTAAGGCGGTCTGTCGGGTCTCAAGTTCACGGCGGGCGGCGGCCCAGCATTCGTAGGATTTTATTGAGATGCGGCTGTAAAGTTCGGTCCCGGTAATCTGTTCGAGGATGTCGGAGCGGCTTTCAGCCGAGGCCTCCAAAAAGGCGGCAAAGCGGCCTTGGGCTAAAAGGACCGAGCGGGTGAAGCGTCCGAAACCAAGGCCCGTGACCTCTTCGACTCGGCCAGGGGTGGTACTGGCCGAGTCGACTAACAAGCGCCCCCCGGGATACTCCGAGAGCCGGTGTCCGGGGCTTTGGAGTTTGCCGTCAATCTTGTTGTAAGCCCTTCTTTGCTCCCATTGCGCCATGTAGCGACCGCTGGCCGTTCGGAAGATAACTTCAGCTGAGCAACTGGCGGTTTGGCGGGAGATAATTTCATTGTCACCGCTGGTGACCCGGTCAAGGCGGGGCGTACTTCCATACAGAGCCAGGCAGACGGCATCCAAGATGGTGGTTTTTCCTGAGCCGGTCGGGCCGGTGATAGCAAAAAGACCGTCGTGGTAGTCGGGGTGACTAAGATCGATCTCCCAGGTGCCGGTCAGGGAATTAAGGTTTTTTAATTTGATTTTCTCAATACGCAAGGTCAGGGTCCTTAAGTGGGCCCGGCGCTTTAGGACCGGGGAGAATCAGGCTGATGTTGGCCGCAGCTTGGCTGATTTAGCTCAATAAGCCTGGCTTTGAAGGGCTGTAGGTCATGATATTTTAAGCTTTGGGATCGGCTTCGTCCATTAAGGCCACTATTTCCCGGTAGGTGGCCAAAAGCTCTGGGCGCTCGGCATCATTGATTTGGCGGTCATTTAAGAGGTTTTCAAAGATGCTGACTGGCTCCATGGCCGTTAAATCAGGGCCGGTTTCGCCGGCGGCCAAGGCCAGGTTACGAAATCTCAAGTCGCGGATCCGAACGATCTCCAAACCCAGCCGCCCGGCTTCTTCTTCTAGCTGGAAACGCAAATCAGGGATCATAGCTTGGCCGGTATAGACCAATTCGAGCCAGGCGCCAGTGTTGGAGTATTTTCTCATCCCAGCGATTAGTTGGTCGAGTTCCCCTTCTAATCGGCCCAGCTCCCGGAAAACCGGGACGGCGACGAGTTCGACTGAGACGGGGCTGCCAACTTCTAGTTCACAGATGGCCACGCTTTTGGAGCCTTTGAGTTCGTTAAAACCCATGGCCATGGGGGTCCCGCTGTAGCGAGCCGTTTCGGTGCCTCCGACCTTTTGAGGGGAATGGAGGTGGCCCAGGGCCAGGTAATCAAATTTGGGGAGGGCCTCAAAGGCGATGGCCGAAAGCGGCCCGGCGTAGATTTCGCGGACTCCGTCGTCATCGACCGTCTGACCGCCAGCTAAAAAGAGGTGACCGGTGGCCACCACCGGGATCGGGCGACCCAGTTGGGATATAATTGAGTCGGCTTTGGCTCTGAGGTTTTTGTAGCGGGCGACTACGGCCTCAGCCAGCAGTTTATCCCGGGTCTCTGAGGTCTCCCCGCTGACTGCAGTTTTCAGATCAGCCTCTCGGAGGTAAGGGACAGCGGCCGCCAAAAGCTCGGGCTCCCCGGTTGGAGAATTAAAGGTTAGGAGCTCATTTTCAATATTAGAGCGCCCGATCACCTTAATGCCCAGACCAGACAGAAGGGCGGCCGGGGCTTCCAAAAAGGACGGCGAGTCGTGGTTGCCCGATATTATAATGGCGTGGCGGCAGCATTTGATTTGGCTCAGCCTTCTGAGAAAGCTGTAATAAAGTTCCTGAGCTCTGTTGGTAGGGGTGGCAGTGTCAAAGATGTCACCGCAGACCAGCAGATACTCAATGCCTCTTTGTTCGATCAGAGCGCCGAGCCAAGAGAGAAAAGCCGAAAATTCATCATAGCGCTGGCGGGTTTTATTGAGGGTCCGGCCCAAGTGCCAGTCGGAAGTATGGAGTATTTTCAAGAAAGGCTCCGTTCGGTTAGTCTGTTTTGCCGTTTCGGCGGTCGTCCATGGTGCAGCCCCGAAAAAAGGTCCCCCCAAAGGATTTTTCGGCCATTTATAAAAGACCGCCCAAGGTGGGCTGGTTTAAATGAACAACTGACTGGTCCCAGCTGAGGCTCTCGATAATTCCCCGGAGGAGGCAGTGGTGGAAAACCGTGAGACCAAGGGTCAATGTTTTTATAAGTCTTATCGCAGAAAACCGGTAGACTTTAGTCTAGCGGATGAATGAGTTCCGGTCCTGATTAATCTTGATGCCGAATATACTCTTGTATTGTCGATAAACTCGCTTGCCCTATCGAAGATACAAAATAACGTGTGCGTTCAGGCCCCCCCCTTGAGAGTCCAAGGCGAGTGTTAGAGTCATAATGAGAGACATAATGGCTCAGGTTTTTTTTCCAATTTTTGGCTAACCCTGTTCATTTGAATTGCAGATCATTTTCGAAGTCATCAGCCCAACTAAGCCATATTTTTTTGTTCGA
>JAISWF010000167.1 GCA_031271165.1 Deltaproteobacteria bacterium | reverse complement strand
CCTGAAACAGTTGCCCCGTAAGGGCTTGACAAGGGTAAGTACTCATCCATGACCCTCCCTTGGTGGTCGTCCCAGGGCCTTTTTTCTTGGCCAACACCCGGGCGAGTTGGTGTAAGGGGAGTTAGGATTTCAAATCGCCCATTTTGGACGATGATTGGACGATGAGTGGTGCTTATTTCCAAGGGTTTAGCATCCCAACCCCCGGTTTGGCGATTTTCTTGGACGGCTGTGCTTGAACATAATTTATCTTGGCCAGGTGTTGGTCTGGAGTATTTTTTGGCACTTAACTTCGTATAAAAATTTAAAATTAAAGCCAGGGAGCCATAAATTCCCGGCAGCTTTTTCCAGAGTCAAGATGCTTTAATAGCGCACTCCCAAAGATAACCGCATCCGGCTCAGCCCCCAGAGCGGCCAGTTGGGCGGGCTCTTTAATTCCAAAACCCAAAGCGATGGGCAGGCTAAATACGGATCTTGCCCGGGCAATAGTTTCGATGGCTTCCGGAGGCAAACCTTCCCGAACCCCGGTGGTCCCTAAAACCGAGACCACATAAACATAGCCGCTGGCCTCGGACTCATAGAGGCGCATGCGCTGAGCTGAAGTATTAGGTCCAACCAAAGGAATCAAAGCTAGGTTAACCCCTTTCAGGGCCTTGGATAACGGACCGGATTCTTCAAAAGGCAGATCCGGAACGATGACTCCAGCGACCGAAGCTTCGGCCAGTTCCCCGGCCAGCAGCTCCAGGCTCAAGGCCAGCCTTTCGCTGGGCTCAACTGGCGGGGTCTGCGGCCAGGCGTACTGGACCAAAGGATTGGCGTAACTCATCAAAACCGTCGGCACTTTCTGAGGATGTTTTTTGAGACCTTCAATGATAAAAGCCAAATCAACACCATTTTCCAAAGCCCTGAGGCCGGCAGCAGCCACCACCGGCCCGTCGGCCACTGGATCGGAAAACGGTACCCCTATTTCGATGATGTCAGCCCCATTTTCACTAAGCTCGGTTAAAGCCCTCCAAAATCCTTCCAGACTGGGAAAGCCGGCCGTTAGATACGGAATGCGAGCCGGGCGGCCCTGACTGCGGGCAGCGGCGATGGCCTTGGTCAAATCACTGGCATTCATATTAAGCCTCCCGGGGTTGGTCCCGGATTGAAGTAAAAATTAATTAAGTCCCTAAGGGTTTATATGACCCCCAGCCCTAAAATTCTTCCGCCGGACCAAAAGCGGCCCAAGCAGCTAAGCCTGGCCCGCAAAAATATCGGCGGCCTATGGCCCTGTCACTGATGCAGGCTCAGCTCCAACCAGACCTTTAGGCCAGGCGCTCAAGATAGATATCCATATCCTTATCACCCCGCCCGGAAAGATTAACCATAACTTCAGAGCCAGGCTTTATTTCGCTTTGGTTCTCCAGGACCCAGGCCAAGGCATGACTGGATTCCAATGCCGGGATGATGCCCTCCTCGCGGCTTAAAACGGTAAAAGCATTTAAGGCCTGGGCATCGTTAGCCATACCGTAGCGGACCCGTCCAGTGGAAGCCAAATAGGCATGTTCCGGTCCGACACCGGGATAATCAAGTCCGGCGGAAATACTGTGAGAAGGCAGGACCTGACCTTCGGGAGTCTGAAGGAGCATGGAGAACTGCCCGTGAAGGATACCGGGATGGCCAAGGTTAATGGGGGCGGAATTATAGCAACCGGGTTCCCCGGTCCCGGCCGCTTCGACCCCGACCAAGGTCACCGACTGATGAGGTCTAAATTCATGGAAAGCCCCAATGGAATTAGAGCCTCCGCCCACACAGGCCACTACCAGATCCGGACAACGACCAATCAGGCGCTCAAACTGCTCTTTGGCTTCCCGCCCGATGACGGCCTGAAAATTTCTGACCAGGGTCGGAAACGGGTGGGGACCGGCGGCAGTTCCAAAGCAGTAATGAGTGGTGGCCTGATTGGTCAGCCAGTACCTCAGGGCCTCATTGATGGCATCCTTGAGGGTCTTGGTACCGTCTTCGACGGCCACCACCTCGGCCCCTAACAGTTTCATGCGGGCAACATTGAGGGCCTGCCTTTCTACGTCAAGGGCTCCCATAAAAATCTTGGCTTTAAGCCCCAGCCTGGCGGCGGCAGCGGCGGTGGCCACCCCGTGCTGTCCGGCCCCAGTTTCGGCCACCAAATCGGTCTTGCCCATCTTTTTGGCAAGTAGCGCCTGACCAAGAGTATTGTTAACCTTGTGGGAACCGGTGTGAAGTAAATCCTCACGCTTAAGCCACAGACGAAAACCTAGTTTTTCGGAGAGCCGGGGACAAAACGACAGCGGCGAAGGCCGACCGGCCCAATCGGTCAGAAGAGTTTGATACTCAGCCACAAAATCATCACGGCCCAAAAATTTATCCATCGCCGCCTCAAGCTCCATTAGGGGAGGCATCAAGACTTCAGGAACAAAGCGTCCGCCGAATTGTCCAAAATAGGCTTCCATAAAGCCACCTTTCTAATATTAAATCACAAACTTTACAGGGCCAGAGACCCCTCACAAAGACTGAGGCAGGGTTTTAATGGTCCCTAAACTGGCCATCATAGCTCTAATAGCCGCTGGGTCTTTCCGGCCGGGAGAGGACTCAAGGCTCGAGTTGAGATCAAAGCCGACCAAATTAGGGTCAGCTGGAGGCCAACCAGAGACCACGTCGGTCCCGGTCAGTCCTCCGGCCAAAAAATAGGGCTTGGGACACTTAAATTTTACCGCTAGCCGGCGGCCGTGACCGCCGGCCGCCAAACCAGCGTCAAACAAAAACCATTTAGCCAAATGCAGCCAGCGATTAAAAAGATCATCCAAAGATTCAGCCCCTGGTACGGCCGCTTTCTCCGGCCAAAAAACCCGGATAATCCGCTCAGGTCCTATTTCAGCGGCCAGCACCGGGCTCTGCTCGCCATGGAGTTGGACCATATCCAGCCGGGCTTGATCAATGATTTCTAAAATCTCACTTAAGCACTGCCGAACAAAAACCCCAACCCTGACCGCTCCTGGGGTGGGCATTTTGGCTGCCTGAGCTGGACTAACCGCCCGGAGACTGGGCGGATGAAAGATAAATCCGCACAAATCAGCTCCCAGTCTGGCCGCGAGTTCAGCCTCGGCCGGGGCGTTTAAGCCGCAGATTTTTATTATGGGGGCGCCGGGTTCAAACTCGGCCGCCGATCTTTCGCTCCCTGCAGCCGGACAGCGTCCTAGGGATGCGGAAGCCACTGCGGCCGGCTCATTGTGGCTGAAGGCCGATTTTAATTGCCGGTCAGTCATTCGTCAGCTTCACCTGAAGACTGGCCAGAGTCCTCGGATTTAAAGGATAAAAGACCCTCAATTAACCGGTCCAAGGCTGCGGCCTTATCGTCAGAGGACATCAGGAACGTTCCCACTAAAACGGCGGTATAACCGGCCTCGGCCATGGTCCTGAGCTCCACTGGAGAGCTCAGTCCGCTGGCGCTTATCCAGATTTCCTGAGGCTCGGGGGGACATTTGGCAATCAGTTTCAAAGCCCGGTCTGGATCAACGGTTAAAGAGCTAAAATCCCGGGAGTTGACCTGAATAACTTTGGCCCCGGCCTGCCGGGCAATTTCAAGCTCATGCTCGTCAAAAACTTCGACCACCGGGGTCAAGGTGCGCTCTTCCGAAAGCATGATGAATTCGGTCAACTCATCGGGATCATTGAGCAAACCAACGATCAGAAGAACGGCCGCCGACAAAGTCGAGGCCGTCTCCTCGATCTGGAGGGTATGAAAAATAAAATCCTTTCGGAGGATCGGTTTTTGACTTACGGCCAATTGTCCTATAAAAGACAGTTCGCCTTTAAAATAACTCTTCTCCGTCAAGACCGAAATGACGTCCGCTCCAGCGAAGGCCCCGGCGGCCTCCTGAGGGGAGAAGGCGGTATCAATGTCACCTTTGGAGGGGGAGGCCCTTTTGTATTCGGCGATAATAGCCAGCCCTCTGGCCGCCGCCCCGGCCAAAAGAGCCTTGGTAAAATCGGCCCGCCGCCCCTTAAAGGGCGGCGGGGGCCCGGTGACTTCAAGACGCCTGATTTCCTTCATTTTGGCGGTCACAAATTTTTGGAATCCGGGCTTAAAATTCGAGGGTATTAAATCCATTACTTTTATATCTCCTTGAGTTCAGGCAGGAGTCTGGCTCCTACCCCTTGGGCTATGGCTTCCCGGGCCTCAAAAAACCGCTCCCCTAAATTCCCGCCCTTGAGAATAAACAGAGCCAGGGCCACGTTCAAAGTCAGCATATCCCTCATTGGCTGAAGTCCGCCTCCAGCCAAAAGTTCCCGCAAAATAGCTGCTCCCTGGGCCGGATCGGTAATGGCCAGATCTTCAACCGAGCAGCTTTTGATCCCGAAATCAGCGGGATCGATGATCATACTCTCAATGTATTCGTTTCTAACCAACCTGACCTGAGCCGGGCCGATAGGGGTAAGTTCGTCATAACCTCCAGCCCCGTGGACCACGGCCGCAGTCACTTCTCCCAGCCTGGCCAAAGCCCCGGCCATCAGATCCAAAAGCTCAGGCTGATAAACTCCAATTAACCGGTGGCTGGGCATAGCGGGATTAACCAATGGCCCCAAGATATTAAACAGAGTCCGGACACCCAACTCCCTTCGGACCGGCATGATGTGCCGGAAAGCCGGGTGAAAATTGGGGGCGAACAAAAAAACAAAATTATCGCGGTCCAACCGGGCCTCCAGAGCCGAGGCACTCAGCTCAATGTCAAAGCCAAGTTTTTCCAATACGTCGGCACTCCCCGAGCGCGAGGATACCGATCGATTGCCGTGTTTGAGGACCCGGTAACCCATGGCAGCACAGATTATGGCCGTCCCAGTCGAACAGTTAAAAGAATAGCGATTGTCGCCGCCGGTTCCGACCACATCAAGAACCGGGCCGGGAGGCGATTTAACCACATTGGCTCTCTTTAAGACTGACCGGGCGGCGGCGGCAACCTCAATGTCGGTCTCCCCTTTGGTTCTCAGGCTCATTAAAAGCGCCCCAGCCTGAGCCGAAGTCAAATCCCCGTCCATTAGGCGTTCGAAGACCTGGGCGGCAGCCTCTTCACCTAAGTCCTCGCCTCGGCCTAGAGTCTCAAAAATTACCGAAAGAGGCTGCGGAGTTTCTTTAGCCGGAGTCTGGGGCTTGAGTCCGTCGGTCTCTCCGGCCAAAAAGTTGGCTAAAAGATCCCGGCCCACTGGGGTAAGTACCGATTCGGGATGGAATTGGACTCCAGCCCAAGGTTGGTCGAGGTAGCTGATGGCCATGATCTCGCCTTCGGGAGTTCTAGCCGTCACCTCCAGGCGATGATTGAGGCGGCTGGGCACCGGTTCGCTGGCAATCAAGGAATGGTAACGCCCGACCTTCATGAGGTTGGGCAGATTACGAAACAAACCAGTCCCCTTGTGGGTTATGGCCGAAACCCGGCCATGCATGACCCGCCCGGCCATGACAACCGGCACCCCAGCCAGTTCCGAGAGCACCTGGTGCCCCAGACAGACGCCCAAAACCGGAATCCGGCGACCTGAGGCCAACAGTTTTTCCAAAAAGGCCCGGCACAGCCCGGCCTCAGACGGTCGACCCGGCCCAGGGGACAGACACACCAATTCCAGATCCTCTCGGTCGGCCAATTCCAAAAGCCCGGGGGCATCGTTGCGGACGACCAGCGGATCGCGTCCCAACACTTGAAAGCTCTGAGCTAGATTATAAGTAAAAGAATCGTAGTTGTCGATAAGGAGAAACATTGCCCCACCCTCCCTTAGGCCCCAACGACTGGGTCGGTATTTTCCAAAGCGTCAACGACCGCCTTGGCCTTGTTGAGACACTCCTGCCATTCTCTTTCGGGCACCGAGTCATAGACCACGCCGGCTCCAGCCCGCCAAGCGGCCCGGCCGCCCCGGACCCACAGGCTGCGGATGGTAATACCGAAATCAAGGTTGACGCTGTCTTTGTCGAGCCCCAACCAGCCGATGGCTCCACCGTAAGGTCCGCGATCAACGCCCTCAAAGCGGGCAATAAGCTCCATAGCCCTGATTTTAGGGGCTCCCGAGAGAGTTCCAGCTGGAAAGGTAGCCGTCAACACATCGACCGCATCTTTGCCCGGAGCCAAATCGGCCCCCAGACTGGAGGTCAGATGCATGACGTGAGAAAATCTTTCCACATCCATAAATCGCTCAACAGTCACTGAACCAGCAGAGGCCACCCGGCCTAAATCGTTTCGCCCCAGATCGACCAGCATGACGTGCTCACTTTGTTCTTTGGGGTCTTCGACCAACTCGGCCTCAAACAGATCGTCAGACATCACGTCGTCACCCCGTGGTCTGGTTCCGGCAATGGGGCACAATCGGAGACGATTTTGATTGCAGCTGACCATGACCTCGGGTGAGGAAACTACCAAGCTCAGTTCCGCAAGCTGGAGGTAAAACATATAGGGTGAGGGGTTAAGGCGCCGGAGCCGGCGGTAAACCTCAAAGGGGGAACCGTCAAAAGGCTTTTCAAAACCCACCGACAAGACCAGCTGGATTAGCTCGCCCTGGGCCACCAGATTGCGTCCCTCGTCAACCATCGCCATGTAACCCTGGCGGTCAGGACTAACACTGATGCCATCAGGCCCTCTGGCCGGCACTTGACCAACCTCGCATTCTAACGGACGGCCGCCATGATCGAGTTCAATGAGGCGATTGTAGGCGTGATCGAAGAGGTAGACTTTGGCGGGAAGAACCAAGACGGCTTCAGCGGACTCTGGTTTGAGAAATCGGCTCAAAGACGGCTCCATCAGTCCGGCTAATCCGTAACCCAAGTAGCCGTAAAGGGCCCGGGTGATGGCGGGGAGCTTTTCGGTTCCGGATTCGGGCTCTATGACCAGCTCGTCTAAAACCGCCCGCAGACCTTCCAGAAATGGTTGTCCATGGTACTTTTTAAGCTCAATGAGCCTGGGATCTTCGGTTTCCAGGGCCAAGGTTCCTTGATGACACGAAAGGCGCATGAGCATTCCCTGACAGATCAGGCTATGGCGCCCCCAGCGGCCGCCTACTTCGGCGCTTTCCAAAAGAATACCAGCCCCACAAGCTCCGACACGTCCAAGAAAAACGCTAGTAGGGGTGGCCACGTCACTTTCCATAAATGACGCTTTTTGTCTGATGGTAATCATAAATGCGCTCCTTAACTGTTTAGCCCGGGCCGGGGAGCGACTTTTTCCTGCGGTCGGGCGGATTTTGAGCATAAAAAAACCACGGCTGAACCGTGGCTATATGGCGTGAGGCGTATTTTTAAAGTAATGGCTTTACTAAACCGCACCACCAGGTAACCACGGAGTCGTAAGGCGCCACCACCAAAAATGGCCTGATAAAACTGGCTCAAAAATTCTGGAGGCGGAAGCGAGCAACATGGACCTGGAAATCCTTTTTAAAGGTTTTAAAATCAATCAAGTAAAAAATGTGGCGGCCGAAACTTCAAAAACTAAGCCCCGTCTTACAGAGGGGGCTTTCACGAATTATTGAGATCAATTTTAACACACCGAGACTTGATTTTCAAGACTTTTTTTACAGCCAGGCCCAAAGCTTCAAAATCAACCCTCCGTCCAAATCCTGCGGTTTATGATTGCCGGCTAAGACACCTGAGAGTTCTGGCCTGACCAACCTTTGGTTGATGGAATCTTTTGGCTTAACAATTGTCAAATGCTCCGCTAAGCTGGAGGGAGCGGACCAGAAATCCGTGACTAGACATTGAACTTTCCAGGACTGAACTCTCTGGGACAAATTGCCCAGGACATAACTCGCCAGGACCCAACTCTCCATGACCGTGCCGGGTTATATAGCGTTAAAAATAGTCGGCACTTTTTTAGGTTATAACTTAAACAAATAATTTTACACTCAGCACGGACTTTCTTGAAACCACTTAGGCGAAAATGCCGGATACCTGAAGCCTATTTTATAACTCCAAACGCTGGTCAACGCAAACCTGGGCCTGGCAGGCTTGAGTAAAACCATTATTATCACTGCTAAACCTAATGCGAGATTGAGGGCAGTTAAATTATGCTGAGCCTTGGCGGCAGGACTTTTCTTCGGCGGCAATGAAGATCGATCGGTAAAAACCCCCCCGAAGGCCTGGGTTGCGATCCACATTTTTTTGAACATTTAGACTTGATTTTTTATTTTCATTTTTTTTACAAAAATTTATTAGATAGATAAATATTTTATAAATCTCTATTGACTATTAACCTGGTATGTGCTATAATTTTGATCAGAAATTAACACGACCGAAGTTTCAAATGAGGCTATTAAGACTAAATATCGGTAGACTGTTTAATTGGACTGCACCACTCACTTAAGAAACCCAGCAATGAGAAAAGGCTCTCTGGCTTGTTAATGGCCAGGCTGAGCATTTTAAGACCAAGATCCTGCCGTCCCTACCTTTTTCTCTGGTAATGCCTTTCTTCAAAGCTGATATCGGACGTCTCAGTCAGGACCTTTTGACCGATGCCGAAGTCTTAAGCCGTCTTAAATACGATGAGCGTTTCCGATGGGCTCTAGATATCCAGGAACTCAACGACACCAACCTGTATGAAAGCCCCAAAACCCTTTCCAACTTTCGCCTGTTGGTTAAGGAAAAAGACCTCGAAAGTGAAAATTTCAACAAAACGACAGATGACCTGATTAACCAGTTCGAAGTTGATTGCAGTTTGCAGCGTCTGGCTCTAGTACTCTTTAACTCCAATATGTTGCGGCTAACCCGGCAAGGCCTGATGACCAAAACCGTGGAGAAATTTCTTAGGACTCTCAAGACAGTCAACCTTGAGGCTTTCAAAACCATGGATCAAAACCTGAGCCACAGGTATTTGAAAAGTGACAGAGACGTTCTCAACGCTTTTAGCTATGTCAGGCCCTCTTCCAGGGAGAGGCTCATGTTGACCGTCGTTGGCGATATTTTTTCGCTCATCACCAGCTTTCAGTCAAATTTTTTGGTGGCGGAACCGGCCGAGTTCAAGCTCTTGGAACGGGTCTTCCGTGATCAGTGCCAAGTCAGCAAGGAAGCCAGGGCCTACTTTAACCATGACGACTGCCAAAGGTGCCCCGGCTGCGGTCAATGCCCCGTGACCATAAGCAAGAAGAAAGCCTTTGGTGGTCTATCAGCACGAGCAGGTCAGCTTGACAAACGACGCACCTACCAGCCAACGTACCAATTCAAGAACCAGTACCGAATGCACAGCGGCATGGAAGCCACCAACAGTCAACTTTCTCAAATCGGACTAAAGCGATGGCGAGTTAGAGGGCGAAAATCAGCCAGTTTCAAAATACATTTTAAAGCTCTGCCCTGAATGTGAAGATGGTTATAGGATACCTGTCTCAAAAGGCTAAGAAAACTGCAGCTAATTAAGCATAATTATGCAATAAACCTCCGTCCAGAGGTTCAGGAAGCCAAAAAGTCTTCGCTGTTCAGCTTATTAGAAAATTTACACCAAGCTTCAAAATTTTAATTTTTCGGGCCGGACCCTCATTTTTTTACCCGAATCGGCATTTTTTTGATCAAGGGTTTTTACTTGTCGATCAATGAAACTTTTCCTCCAATTTTTTTAATTTCGCTCTTTGGCTTCCATATTTGCTTAATAGCTTTCTATGTCCTTTTGACAATTGTTAATTTTTGAATTTTCAACCGGATGCTTCAAAGATCGTACGCTCCCAGACCTCGTAGCTCTACCCGTAACGGATAAAAAAAAACAACACTGGTCGTAATAACAATCCAGTTTCAGTAACTTCCTAATTTTACCTTGATTTTTTTAGCCTTTGGCCAACTCGGGATTGGGTCACCCAAAAAAGTTGCAATGTAGAAATAATAGATGAGTAAAATTATTTTGATAAAAAAGCCAATTTTCAACCCCGCCAAGCGGCCATCCACAATGATTTGAAAACCGAACCTCAAAAATACCCAACCTTGACCAGAGTTTGAGCTGGCCTTTGTTCTAAAAATCAAGTCCTGGCGTCGAACGGTCAATCGCTTCTTAACCCCACGCATGAGGGACTAATGAAAAATCTGTTTCTGGCCTTGGACTCTGGCAGCGCCAACACCGACGCCGAGTTGTTCGGCTCCGTTAAAAGCGTGGTGTCTTCTTCAGCCAAAGCCTTCACTGCCCACCATGACCGGCCTAACGGGCTCGTCAACGCCTTATGGCACCTGTTAGAACGCCACCCCTTGAAACCTCTTTTCGATTTGCTTCTCTCGGTCAATTTTTCCGCTACTTTGGCCGCAAACGCCATCGCCGAAGGTCAAAACCACCAGGTCTGGCTATGATCGGCTTTGAGTCCAAGTCAGAAATAGTTGGCAGCTTACAGGCCAAGCTTCGGCCGGAGCCCCCTTTTTCTTCCGGCGGCCATAATCATGGTTGCTACGGCCGAGAAGAGACCCCTGGATGCGGAAAGACTGTTCAAGCCCGTGGACCCAGCTGGAAACTTCACCTGAACCAATCAAGAGGCCAGTCTCAATGACGAAATCAGTTGGCTGATGGGGTCTTCGTTGACCTTTACAGCCAGAAAAAAAGCCCGCCCGTTTAGCTTATCAAGCGAACCAGAAATTCGGGCCATCTCGGAAATCCTGGTCAACGTTCTCCCAAGCCATTGGCGGCTGGGTCATGATTTCATTTTATCGGCATATTTAAGGGATTGACTATGTTTGCCTTAACTATATTCTTATGCTTAGTTATTATAATATTTACGCACAGCCGTCCAAGAAAATCGCCAGACTGGGGGTTGGGTAGGCTAAACCCTAGGAAATAAACCACCTTCATCGTCCAAAAAGGGAGATTTGAAATCCTAACCCCCCTTACATCAACTC
>JAISWF010000124.1 GCA_031271165.1 Deltaproteobacteria bacterium | reverse complement strand
CAAAATTAATTTATATAATCAAAGGCATAGAGTAAAATTTAGAGAGCAATCAATTGCAGAAATGCTTGAGATTGAACAAAAATCATTACATCAATTACCAAGCAAACCGTTTGAAGTCTATAAACCTATTACTACAGTTTGTCACGGCAATTTTCATTTGTCCTGGTATACCAATATCCAAATGTCCGCTACAATGTTAAGAACAATTTAAAGATGTCCGGTTTTATCTATCCAAACAAAATTAAAATGTCCGGTTTATCTGGTATAATAACAAAATTAAAATGTCCGGAATTTTCATTTCATACGATGGTTCAATGGGTTTCAAAACTCAAAATTTTTTGACGGGCACAATAGTCTTGTTTTTGACTCTAGAGCAAATTGTCCATTTATAAGAGCAATATTTATATGTCCTATTTTTTTTTAATAGCAAAATTAAAATGTCCTTAGTTTTCCACATAGTAGCAAAATTAAAATGTCCTATTATGGTGAGGTCTCCAAACTCTGACTTTGTAGACAGAAATTAAAATTATCCTTATGGGCTTTGATTTTTGTCAATTTGTATTTTTACTCATATGCTCATATTGACCCTTAAGAGCAATTTCAAATGTCCTCTTAGCCCTTAACAGCAAAATCAATTTGTCCTATTATCCTCCCTTGGATTGGTTTCCAATTCACATTTTAAGGAGGATAAATATGGGACCAAAACAAGGCTCCAATTCATCGATCAAACCTCTCTATCTTGAAAGGTTCAGGGTTCTGAACGAGGTACAAAGTGGCCACCTGACACAGCTTGAAGCAGCCAACGTTCTTGGCGTTTCTGACAGACAGATTCGCAGAATGCTTCAAAGGCTGGACGCTGAAGGCTTAGAAGGCCTCATTAACAAAAACACTGGGCAAGCAGGACATCATCGCAAACCTGAAGAGGAGAAGGATAAGATCTTGAAATTCCACAGAGATCTTTATCCTGACGCTGGTCCAACTTTTTTTGCTGATCTGCTTAAAGAGAATCACCAGCTCTCTGTTAGTCACGAGACTCTCCGTCTCTGGTTAGATGAGGATGGACAACGTGAGAGCACTCCAGCCAAACCCAGACACCGTCGTAGGCGGGACAGGAAGCCCTGCCTTGGGTCTATGGTGCAACTTGATACAAGCGTACATGATTGGTTTCGTACTGGAGAGAATAGCTACTTGATCCTCTTCATTGATGATGCCACCAACACAATTGACGGTAGGTTTTACGAAACGGATTCAACACGTACCAACATGGCTGCCATGAAAGGCTATATCGAACGTCATGGTTGCCCTGATGCGTTTTATGTTGACAAAGCCAGCCATTTCAGAGTCAACAGAGGCGAGAAGTCCGAGGATATTGTTGATCCCAGCAACAAGGAACTGACCCAGATCGAGAGAGCCCTTGGTGAGTGCGGGATTAGGCTAATTCACGCAAATAGTCCTCAGGCCAAAGGTCGCATTGAGCGCAAATTCGCAACCCTTCAGGATCGGCTTGAAAAGCGTTTGCACTATGACAACATCAAGGACATCGACTCGGCTAACGAGTACCTGAAATCCTATTACCTGCAGCTACATAACGCCAAGTTCGCTTGCGAGCCAATGTCATCTATAAACCTCCATAAGCCCCCTATAGGCCTCGACTTGGACGCTATCTTCAGCATCCATGTTCAAAGGGTTGTTACAAACGATTTCACCTTTAGCCTGGATAGGGTTAAGTTCCAGATCGAACGTAACAACGATCTCCATTGGCTGAGGAGAAAAAAGGTCCTCATTGAGAAACGGCTCGATGGTAGCCTGGAGGTAAGGCATTTGGGTAAATACTTGCGGTTTAGCATGCTCGACACATAAAACCAAAATAGGGGGATGGAAAATGCATGCAATTTCCGTGCCAACCCTGGGGGGGGAGGGGGTACCCCCTCCCCCCCAGGGAACGGGGGGTGGAGCCTCTCGTCTCTCTAGCGGACATTTGTAACTAGCGGGGCGGACATATGGATCCTGCTACTAAGGCGGACAAATGAAAATTGCCGTGACATCTTTTCAACCTTGGAACCCGGTCTGAAGACAGGCTGAAGAAAGAGCAACCTAAAAAACATTGGCCAGTTAATGGCTGTTTTTATTCTTTATTTTTTCTAATTCAAGCTTTATTTCTAGCAGCATTTTTACCTTATCAGGTTTAGTATTAGCTGGCAAACCTAATTTAACCAAAACATCATTTCTTATTTTTTTAAAGTATTCTACATTGTCTACTGGCTCTTCTTTAGATTCTTTTTTGATATTATTTTTGAAAGGATCAATGTTAGACATAATAACAACTCCAATTCAAAAAATTTATTAATATATTTTTGGTCAATAAAATATATTTTCCAAGAATAGATTTTTTAGCTCTAGCCGACCATTTTTTAAGTGTAATTTTGATCCAAGAACGGCAGCGAAGGGCCGACACAGAGCCTCCTTCTGGTATTTTTAGCATCTTCCAACTCAGCGGTTACCAACCGGCCGGCAGCCAAATTCGGCCTGCGGTTGCTTTGGCCAAGTCTTTGGCCATCAAAGTACAACCCAGTTGCCCCTAGCCCAGCATCTTCAAAGGCGAAGGTATTACCTTAATATCGAACTAAAAAAAACCGTCTGGATAAATGAGCGATCGGTAAAAACCCAATTTTAGTGATTTTGCCATTTTTAACATCCTGAAATTACTTATAAAATTTTTCAAAATTCAGGATTTTGAGGGCTTTTACCGATTGATCATAAATGGCTTGGCCGACTTAAGCCCATCCTCGGCAGGCCTGCTTAAGGCTGGTCATAAGATTGGCCATGAGATTGGTCATGGCCATCAAAATTCTGTACTCTGCTTGGTGACCGTCTCCCGGAGCCGGGAAGACACTTTTTGGGGGTCAAGTCCGATCAGGCCGGAATCGGCCATTTCTTTGGCCAGAGAGTCAAGCATCTTTCCTGAATACTGGTTGTCAGCCTGTCGGGCCATGAAATTGGTTAAGATCATTTCCGATTTTTTGTCCCAACTGCGGCTTTGGGCCACCTCCAGCTCCCAGTCCAAGGCATGGAGGCCGAGGCCGGTTTTACCGACGGAAAATAAAAAGGCGTTATCTTGGGAAAAACTTAGAAAATGGATATTACCGATTTCCAGGCGTCTTAAAGGTAAAAAAGTATTTTTGTGTCCGTCTGGACCTAATCCCACCAAGAGCCGGCCATCGTTTAAGCTTAGCGCCCATAGCCGGGCGTCGAAACTGATGGCACAGGCCGAGACCTCGGAATCGACCGCCCCCAGATCGGCCTTCCAATCGGTGTCAAATAGTGGATGAAAGGTCAGGCCCGTTTCATGGGCCGACAGAAGAAAGCGGTTAAAGGGGTCAGCCACCAAGCTTTTAATCCGTCTGGGTCCATCACCTGGGTTGGCCATGGGGAGAGTGCGCATGGGCCCGTTGATTTTATCAGCCGGGAGCCTAAATTCCACCAAGCCGTCAGTAACTGACAAAATCCGACCGTTGGGAGAAAAGGCCATCGCTTTAAGGGGGTATTCGGAAAGCTTTTTGACCAAAAGCGGGGTGCCTTTGTCGAGGTATCCGTAGGCAGTATCCCACATTTTAAGCTCCCCGTCAGCCCCGGCGGTAAAAAGTCTCCGGCCGTCAGGCCGGAAAGCCGCTGCCCCGCCACTTTTGGAGTGAGCCATGGCCTGCCCGGCCCCGGCTCCGGTTTGGGGGTTAAAGAGCCAAAGGTGGCCGTCCTGGGTCATGACTGCCACCATCGACCCGTCGAAGGAGGAGGCCATGGCGGTCGGCGGGGAAGCCAGCCGGATCTCGGTAATGGACGGCGAGGAGGTTTGGGGGTTTTTGAGAAATCTCAGATTTTTGTCGTCGCCGACTACCAGCACCTCCCCCCCGAAACAAGCCACCTCTCCACCAAGTCCCGAGGGCAGCCAGCTCTCATCAAAGATGTCTTTAAGCTCGGTCCGCATGAGCGACCCGTAGAGCGAGCGCCACAGGGCATCAAGTTCGGTGGTGCGTTTGGAAAGAGGAAGGCGCCGGGCTTGTTTTAACTTATCCAAGGCCGAAGTGTAGTTATTTGTTTCCAGGGCTTGACGGGCCTTGGTTAAAAGCTGAGGCAGGAGTCTGGCCGCCGCATCATTGTCGCTGGACTCACTGATCATTGACAGGCGAAAAATGGCCGGCTTGGATCGTTCAATCAGGTGAGGGTTGTGGCGATCGCGCTCGAGAGTTTCTTTGAGGCGGCGCACTTCCTGACTGAGGGCCGGCCCTTGGTAGGCGTTTAAAGCCGCCTCCGCTTCAGGAATGAGTCCCAGTTCCAGGTAGCCGCCCGAGAGCATCAGAGGCAGCTCCACCAAGCGTTTGCCAGCCGATAAATGTACCAGATCATCAAGCTGGCCCTGAAAAACGTCCGGGGCCATGGTCTTGGTATGATAGCGGTGGAGGGCCAGGTTGTAGAAGGAAAACACATGACCGGGCTCTTGCTTCAGGGCCCGGCGCCAGAGTTTTTCGGCTTCAGCCGGCCGGCCTAGGTCCAGGAGGGAAACGGCCCGGTTGTTGAGGTTGTCGGCTGAATCGACGGTGGTAAAAGGTTTAGGCCGGGGATATTCGGTCCCGCTGATTTGCTGATAAATGCTGGTAAGAGCTAAACTGACTTCTGAAGCCTTTTGGTGCCGTTTATCGGGATCGACATCCAAAGCCCGCCGGAAAAACGTCATTACCTGGGGTGGGATGGGGGTAAATGGACGAGACAGGGTAGTAAATTGATCCAAAGCCGCTCCCACTGTGGCCCCGAATTCCCAGGGCCGTTGGCCCAAAAAGAGTTCCAGCAAGGTCAAGGTGGTAGCCCACAGATCAAAGCCGATGGACGGCGGGGCTTTTTCGGAAGCTTCAGGCGACATATATTGGGGAGTCCCAAAACCACTTGGCGCCTTGGTTTGGGTCTTAGGCGAGGACGATGGATCAGGGGTTGACTTGAGGTCCCCTGGCCAAAGGGAGGCACTGTCAGAGGGGGCAATGGTATCTTTAGCTGCCCGGGCCAGCCCGAAGTCGGTTACCAAAAGCCGCCCGGTGTCTTCTTCCACCAACAGGTTTTGCGGCTTGATATCCAGATGCAAAACGCCTCGGCTGTGGGCGTGTTCCAGGCCCCAAGCCGTCTGAATAATAAGATCGAGAAATTTTAGAGTTCTTTGTAATTCGTCGCCTTGGTGAAGACGAGGTACGGTGTTGCCGACCGGTTCCGACAGCTCTTTGAGGGAGCCTCCGGAAACGTATTCCATAAAAATCGATGGTACCCCCATCAGAGGCCGGACGTAGTAGCAGGTCACCACGTGAGGGTGAAGTCCCAAGGCGACCCAGGTCTCAGCCTCGTTTTTGAGGGTCTGGAAGTATTTGTCTTCCATGACGTTGCGAAAAGGAAGCTTAAGAGCCAGCTCTTTTTGCCACTCCTGGTGACGAACTTTAAACACTTGGCCTAGGCCGCCCCGGCCAAGAGTCTCCTGGACCACGTAAACGCCCAAAACCACCTGCCCTACCCTTAGGTCCAGTCCGCCTTCCCATACCCGATTGGCCAGCTGATTGAGGGCCGCAGTGGTGTCGAGCCACCGGGTGGCTGAAGCATCGGATTCCGGCAGCAGATGAAAGTTCTGGCCGCACTTGACGCAAATCGAGCGATGGCCAAAATTTTGGACCGTAAGCTTGTATCCGGTCTTACACTGGGGACAGAAGGACGTCCCCAAACTAGTTTGGCCCTGGGTTCCGGAGGCGGTCATTACTCGGATATCTCCTTGATGAGACCGTCAAGGTGGGCGGCTTTAATCAGGCTGGTTTTAAGGCTTTGAGCACTCTGATGTTTGATAACCGGATTGTCGACCAAGGCTTCATCAAGGGCCATAGCTAGGTGGTGGCCCAGACGGCGTCCCCGCTTGAGGACCGGGATTGGCGGTCGGTTGAGGACGACCCGCCATGGATCCTGGCCGTCGGGGAAGTCGCGGGGGTATTCCCCGGTCAAAAGTTTGTACAAAGAGGCGGCCGCCGCCCAGATGTCGACCTCCGGTCCGGCGTGTTTAAAATTGATGACTTGTTGTCGGGGCATGGTGGCTGGTGAGCCGGCGACCGAGCCGGTGCGGGTGTTACTGTAGGAATCGGTGCTTTTATAAAGTTTTCCGACCCCGATGTCAGCAATTTTGGGAACCGTACCGTCGGGTCCTCCCAAAAAGATGTTGGCTGGCTTAAGATCGCGGTGGACCAGGCCTCTGGACTCCGGGGCCAGCTCGCTGTCGATCCGCACGGCTGCCAATTTGACGTTGTGGATGTAATGCAGGCCGTCCAAAACCGGGATAATGATTCTCAAGGCGGCCTCAGGCTCTAAGACCCCGCCGTTTTCCAGTCTTTTTTCTTCGCTGTTTCCGCCTGGGCAAAATTCCATCAGGTAGAAATAAGCCCCGCCGTAGTACCCAAAGTCGTAGAGCTTGGTCACGTTGGAATGCTTCAGAGCACGCCCGATAGCCACTTCCCTCAAAAAGCTCTTGCGAGCCCACTCGTTTTCCGAGACGGCTGGCGACATGACTTTGAGGGCCATTTGCATTTTGCTGTTATCTTTTTTTTCAGCCAGAAAAACCGCCGAAGTAGAGCCCCGTCCCAAAGTCCGGGTAATTCTGAGGCCCTTGAGGGGGTCAAGGGTCAGGATGCGGCGGTTGAGGCCGGCCTTAAGTAACTTCAGTGATGCCAGCGGATTGGGGCGGCAGTCGGAACATAATACGTCATTATATTTGGAAAGCGGGACCGGATTGTGGGGCCGGCCGCAGGATGGACACAGGGGGGCAACTTCGGTCGAGGACAAAGAAAGAGGACCGAAGGAGGCTTCATCAACCAGCCCGACCCGGAAACTGAACAGACCAGCCAAGGTGATAACGTCGCCGTCTTTGAGTTTAACCCCAAAACCCCGGACGGCTACACCGTAAATGCGGTCTTCTTCCCGGCGGCTGACCAAGTGACCGTTTAGAAATGTTCCGTTCAGGCTGCCCAGATCCCGCAAGTAGGCCCGATTCCGGCTTAACTCAATAACGCAGTGGTAGCCAGATACGGCTCGATAATCGTCGTTATCCTGCAGAATCAAGCTGGCTTCGCCGCCCCGGCCGATGACCACGGCCCTAGGGCCGGTAAATTCCCAGACTTGGAGATCGCCAAAGTCCGACGACAGTATCAATCTGAGCGCCGAAGGCGGACGCTCTCCTTGAGAGCGGAAACCGGTTTTGACCTGACGTGAGGCGTTGGTGCTGGAAGAAGAAAAACCTGTGGGTAAAGTCATATCGTGGCGCTGCTGCCGGACGGGTCGATGGTTGGTTTAGCTACCGCTGCGGCCCCCGTTCCGAGACCGCCGATTGTTTGATAAGAGAAAAGATTCAAACAAACCACTATGTTGATCGGGTGTTGAATCAACCTAAAGACATTCCAATAAGCCCTGTGGCCAGTTATTGGAAAGGTCAATAACACCGACAAAGACCCAAAGCAGGTCAAAAACGACTTCCCCTGAGTTCCAAAGGTTATAAATCCTGTGAGGTCGGGCAATCCCGATTATTTTGTGATTATACTAGATCTCCGGCTTGATGTCCAGACTAAATTAACTTAGATAACTCGGTTATCTGTTATCTGATTTAAATAGTATAGTGTTTTTAAAATACTAAATAATAGCTTAAAAAACATATAATAACAGCATTAATCTATGCTTACTAAAGATTACTAGACTGGAAAAGCTAAAAATTTATTAATTCGGACCGACTGGGCGGGTCAACGCTTGATCGACTGAGGCAGTCAGACTTAACGGTCAAAATTTACCCACTGCAGTGGCTCGTGGTCAGCCAAAATAAAATCGGACCCAAAGGACCTCACTGACGGCTCAAATATCATCCTAAACCAGCGGTCTAACTCCAGTTCACAGCAGCGCCAGTTAGACTTTTTATCAATGGTCAGGCAATGTTATCCGTTGGTTGTGAAGGCTGCTCAGTTCAACTCGACGTTTTTTTGCTCCTTTGCCAAGTTTAATTGGGCAATTGCCAAGTTTGCGGACCAGAAAAAATAATGTAGTGTTTTTTGATAGTTAATTTGAATTTAATTCAAGATTCCACTGGGGCCTAGTCTTAAGTTCATTTTTTTGTGCCCAACACCTATTGACAATTCGGGGATGATGCTCTAAGATAACTGTGTATGTCTCCTAAAAAATTTGATTTAAAGGTCTTCCATCAATAACATATCGGAATAGTTCGAGGATATTTTTGGAATTTTTTGTCTTAAGGTTTTAATCGGTCGAGCGATGTAAAGGGACTGTTTTTTTCAAAAACTCAAAAGCAGCTTGTCAAATTGACAATAATTTTGGCGGCCTTGCCCCGGACTGGGCCAAAAATTTTTGATTATCCATTATTTTTTTGGCTAACCGGCCAAAGTACCAATAATTGACAAATCACAGCATTTTTAAGTAATCTCAATGTATTAGCAAAAAACATAATTAATCACTGATTAATTTTTAATATGTTATCATAATTTTTGTAGACTAAAATTACTTAATTTAACATTTTAATCGACTGATTCAAGATTAACAACTAAAATTGAACCGATAGGAGCTATATAGAATCTAAGCCTACTGCTGAAAAGAAATGTCCGAAAAATGGCTGGAAAATGAATAGTTGCCTGGGAGTCACAGTGCATTAATACTGCTCTGCCAATTTACAAAAGAAAAAATATTAGAGTACTTAGGAGATGTATAATATGATCTAAAAGAAGTTATTTTAAGATATAAAAGCATTCTGAAAATATAATAAGTTTTTGGATGTTTAAGATTTAACAGTTTGAGGCGGCTATTACTGCTGAAAATTTTTTTATCAACAAACGATAACTACCTGCTTTAGCTTGTAGATTATCGACTATTTTAGTCGACTTAACTATGTAAAATATTTTGTATTTTTGTTTTGTTAAAATATTTATATAGTTTTGTCTGCGGTATTAACATGTTATTTGCTATTTTTAGAACAATCATTGTTGTTTTAATTTTTGTTTTTCAATCACAGTTGCTTTTAGCTGGCATGGTAACAGTAATCAATAATGGCAAGTCAGATATTGTTTTTATTGGAATTGCTGAACCAAGTATTGTTGATATTAAAGACAATTTAATAACATATAATACAATTTATCCTGGCAAGCAGATGATGGTAAGGTATATAGGCGAGCCTGAGACTTATAACTTGGCAGTCGAGTATAGTGATGGTAAAGTTGAAGGGTATAAAAATATACCTGGTAACACCAAAATTATATTTTTAGATGCAACTAATAAATTGCAAATAGATAATAAAGACTAGTATTTTACTATTTGACAGTTTCGCCAGAGATTTAAAATCAACTATTTGACATTCAAATCTGAACCGATATCTGTATTAAACTTGGCTCTGGAACTAAGAAACGATCGTATCTGACCCATTGTCTGATTGTAGAAATGCTCCGTGGCAAGAATTCCCCATTGTCGTGGCTCAGCGTTTTTGTCGTATTTTCCGGCCCGTCAATTCTGTCGCAATTGGGTTAGTGGCTTAGCGTTATTGTCGTATTTTGTCAGTTAGCGACTCACCGATTATGTCGCATTTTCAGACTCAGCGAAAGTGTCGTATCCTGAATTCCCGGATTTTCTGCCATACAAAAATTTTTTTTCAAAAGGTCAGAAAATGCTTGACAACCTGGCCTTCTGTATGGCAGTATATTGGCCATATAGGAGGCACCTATGGCAGGGATCACAGCAACATATGAAAATGGATGTTTAAGGCTATATAGGACTTTTTCATACAGAGATTCTAATAAC
>JAISWF010000057.1 GCA_031271165.1 Deltaproteobacteria bacterium | reverse complement strand
AGAGTTGATGTAAGGGGGGTTAGGATTTCAAATCTCCCTTTTTGGACGATGATGGTGGTTTATTTCCTAGGGTTTAGCCTACCCAACCCCCAGTCTGGCGATTTTCTTGGACGGCTGTGTTTAAATATAATGTTTTGGTACTAAATGTCAGAATAGACCAGGTTCAATTAATTTTAGTTCCCAGGCTAATGGACTGATTGGGGTAACGGGCTTTAGCTCGGAGGCCGGCCTTGAGTTTGCTGGTGGTGTCGGCGGGGAAAAAAAAAGAGTCGCTCGCTCTGTTCATACTGCATCCGGGCGGGATAATGGTAAATCTAGCTCGGTCGAGAAAAACGAAAGCCTTCTCACCCATTGGGCTTGATTACACCAAAGACACACCTTCCGGCCTCTGAGGGCAGACGCCTAAAAGCGGCACAACCCAGACGATGCCGCATCTAATCGCTACTGGTTGTGGCCTTGTGTCAGGTGGCGGTCTAATGACCACGAACCTCACCCTCTGCTCAGCGGCATATTAGTGGGCTCAATGTTCAAAGCCAGTCCAACATCAGTCAAAAGTTTCTGATAGTAGTCATCCGGCCAATGGGGTAAATCGCTTGGTCAAGATCTTGGCCTTCTTGACATCGGGGGAATCTAAGGGCTCTTGGCTGAATCTTCGGGTGGTTTCTCGCCTTGGCCTCAAGACTTGGCCAGTCTTAGCTATCTTGCCCTCCCCATCAATGTCGGGCTCATCGTGAGCATCAGGCTCGTTTGGATTGCTTTTAACTTAATATTAACGTTTGGCAAGAACAAAATGAAAAAAAGCTAACCAGAAAGCACCAACCCTAAAGATGTTTATAGACTGAAGATCAGTGGATAATAATCTTGGCTCAGGCTGGCTTAGTAATCGTGAGGTTATTTCTGGTTCGTGAAGTTGGTAGCGATCGCCTCAGCCGTGAACGGTTACCTTGAAGCTGTGGACCATCCCGATTCGGCGGAACCGGTCCCCGGCTCAGGCGGTGGTTTTCAGCCCGCATTAGGCCTCAGACGCCGCCTCTTGAAAGGCCGCCCGGCCATTTTCGCCGGCCTGGCTGTTACGGCGGTCGCTCTCCACCCGTCCGTGCTCTAAGACCACCGTCCTTTCGGCATGGGCCGCCACCTCCGGGGAATGGGTGACCACAATGATGGTCCCGCCCTGATTATGGAGAGTGTGGAGAATGTCCATAACCATGTTTTCATTGGTTTCATCAAGATTGCCGGTGGGCTCGTCGGCCAAAAGGATTTTGGGGTGATTGATCAAGGCCCGAGCGATGCAGACCCTTTGCTGCTCGCCGCCAGAAAGCTGCCTGGGCAAATGTTTGGCCCGATCGGAGAGCCCTACCCTTTCCAAGGCTTCCAAGGCTTCCTTTTCGTCGACCAAGCTGTGATAGTACTGGGCGACCATAACATTTTCCAGAGCTGTCAAATAGGATATCAAATGGAACTGCTGAAAAATCAGCCCGATGGCTTCCCGCCTGATAGTAGTCAGCTCCGCCAGAGAGAGGCTGTCAAGACTGAGGCCGTCTAGGGTCACCCGCCCCAAAGACGGGCTGTCCAGGCAGCCGATGATGTTCATGAGAGTGGTTTTACCCGAGCCTGACGGTCCCATGATGGCCAGCCACTCCCCGGGCGAAACGTTTAAAGAAACATTTTGGAGGGCCTTAACCGGTCCATATATTTTGGAAATATCAATTATTTCCAGGATACTTGACGATGATTGACTCATACAATTAAATTCTTTTTCTTTCGTAAAATCTTGATTGAAAAACTGCCAACCCGGCCCCAGCCGCCAAAGCTCAGGTGACCCAAAGGCCCTAAAAAATTACGCCAACTCAAATCGCCTTGGTCTCGGCTCTATGCCCAGAACCAGGCGCCCACCAAAACCAGCCAGCCGGCCTTAGGCGGCTTAGATTTATTCACCCCTTAGGACCAGGGCCGGTTCCACATCCACGGCCCGCCTGACCGGCCACAAGGAGGCCAGCACCGTCACCAGAGCCGAGACCAGCACCGTAATCGGTATCAAATGGGCCTCCGGGTTCAGTCCCCGCCCAAAAACGCTGACCGAGACCACTCTGGCAAACAAAAGGCCGGTCGCCGAACCCAAAAGCCCGCCAATTACTCCAAGCATCAAGCCCTCACCCAAAAATTCTCTGGCCACCCTTCGGTTTTCGGCCCCCAGAGCTTTTTTAAGCCCGATTTCCTTGCGCCGTTCTAGAACTACGGTCATCATGGTGGTGGTTACGCAAATCATGGTCAACGTTAAAACCACCAGGGTCACCAAATAAACCAGCCAGGTAAGCTTGGAGAGAACTGTTTCCTCCGAACGAGTCACCCTGGTCACCAGCCGGGGTTCCACCCCAGGCACTCCGGCCCGAATCAGCCCGACCAATTCCGAAAGGGAGGCGCCTCCGCTGGTGAGGCTGGCCTCGGCCAAGTCGACCAGGCCGGACTCTCTGGTCATTTCCTCCATATCCTCAAGTGACATGTAAATAAAGCCGTCCTCAACTCCTCCGGTGCTGACAATACCGGCCACCGAAAAATCTTTCTCGTATCTGGCTTGAGCGGTGTTGCGGCCGTCTAAGGCCATCAGGCTTCCAGGGGCCAAACCGGTGGCTTCGGCCACATCAACGCCGATTAAGAGCTCCCCGCCTGACACAGGCCAAGCCCCGGTCACCTGCCAAAACGGGCTGGTCCGGCGGACATCGGCAAAACTTGTCCCCACGGCCGTGTAAGGCAAAAGGTGATTTCTGACCGGCTCATAGCGGAAAGGAGTCAGCCCCACCAACCGTTCGGCCGGCAAAACCTTAGCCACTTCGGCCAATGAGTCTCGGCTGATCCGGCCGGTGACTCCGTCTTTGACGAAAACCATGTTGGCACCGTAGGATCTGAACTCCCGGCTAAGCTGCCTGGGGATGTCATAACAAAGGGTTACCAGACCCAGTAAAACTGTAGCCCCGATAGTTACCCCAGTCAAGGCCACCAGTAGCCGTGAGCGGCGCCTGATAAGCGACCAGATGATCATTTTAAGAGCAAAAGAACGGTTGGTAATCATCTCATCTCCCGTGGAGGACCTCGGTGGGCCTCAGTCTCAAAAGGGCCCTTAAGGCCGGAAGGCTTCCCAGGAGGCTGACAACTAATACCATCAGGACCCCAATGGGGATGACCACCACTTTGACCGCCACAGTCGAGCCAAAGACCGACAGGCCAATGAGCTGAGAAAGGGCCAGACCGACCAGATAACCGACCGTTCCCCCGATGAAGGAGGCGATTAAGATTTCACTCAAGATCAAAATCGAGATCCCCAAGCTGGTGGCCCCCAAAGCTTTCATCAGGCCTATCTCAACGCTCCTCTCCATAATGTTGGCAGTCACCAGGTTGGAGATGGCCAGGGCTGAACACAAAAGGGTCAGAGCGGTCAACAAAATGATCATCAGCTGAGTTTTTTCCAAAATCGCTCCTTCAGACTGAGCGACCCGCAAAATCGGTTTAACCCGAACTCCGGGAAGGATTTCCTCAATCTGGTAAGCAATGGAACTGATGTAAGCCGTACAGTACCAGGTGTCCCATTCTAAACGAGTCAGGCTGCCGGGGTTTTGAGCGGCTCGGCGGGCCAGTTCGTTTTCCGGGGTAGTCAGAGCACTGACTTCCACCCGCTGGACCAGACCGGGGCGTCCGGCCAGAGTCTGAACCGGGGCCAGGGCCGCAAATATCTTAGCGTCATCTTCGCCGCCGCTTTCAAAAATGGTCCGGACGGTAAAACTGGTCTGGGGCCCGCCCGGAGCGGCACTTACCGAAAAACGATCGCCTTTGGACAGGCCCAGCATTTTGGCGGCTTCTTTCCCCACCAAGACGCTGTCAGGCTCGGCATCGTCTCCGGGCGGGCCGTCAAAGACCCACCAGGATTTAAGGCCGGTCATTCCGGTATCAACCTCATCTCCAGTAGGTAAAGACAAATGCTTGTTAAACCAGGTCCCGGTCAGGGCCACCTTTTGATCGCCTGTAAAAACATCAACTGAAAGATACGGCGCAAAATCGACGATATTAAAAGCCCAAAAAATCATTTTAATCTTAAAGAGCTCATCTTCGGCGATGTAATTGTTGGTGACGTCAGCCGCCCCGTCAACCGGAGCCGGGGCTTTTTCGTCAGATTGATCACCTTCAGACTCAAAGCGGTAAAGATCATTTAAAATCGAAGCCCCTTTGGGGATGACCGAAAGATTGGCCCCATAGCTTTTAAGCTCTTGATTGACTTTATCGCCGACGTCAAACATCACCCCCAGCATCGCCGTGGCCAAAGAGACACCTAAACCTACGGTAAAGGCGATTAAGAGGTGTTTTCTTTTCTGCCTTGATAAGGCGCCTCTAAGCATTTTTAAGAACATCGGGGTCTCCTCATTTGAAACGGTGAGCCTCGTCTTCCAGATCATCGGTCATAATCAACATTTTCCCTTCCGTAAGCTTAAAGTCCAAGGGCACTGGATTGCAACCCCCGGGAAAACCGATGGTACTTTTGTTCATGACCACGTCACAGAGTTTGCAAATAACCTGATCGCCCCGCTGGTAGTAGCCGCTCTGACCACAGATGTCGCAGGCATCCAAGCCCACCCCAAAGGCGCTTTGACTCTTTTTGATAACTATAAACCGGACCGGGGTCCCGCTTTCGGTCTGATAAACCCGGCGGTGAAGGTTTCCGTCAGAAATGGAATCCAGCTCCAATACTATCTGCCCGCCGGAGGCGGTGACCGGATCGGGCTCCGCAATGACTGGGCCTCTTTGGTTGACAGCCCTAAGGGTGGTGGCCGTAAAAATGACCAAGGTCATGGCCAGGATAAAGCTGACCCCGGACCGAAAATCGCTTCTGAGCTGAGCCCGCATCTTGCGCCGCAGGGCCGGGTTAGAGCCTACCGGGACAGTCACCCGGGCTCTGACCATGAGCCAGAGGGCCAATAGACCCCAGACTGCGGCTTGAGCCATGAAAAAGATATTTTTGCGTTCTAAGGTAAACAAAACCACCCGAAAGACCCAGGAAGGCACCAACCGGCGGGCGGCCAGGATTTGGGAAGCCTCCAAAGCCAACTGGGCCAAAAGAACCAAAAGTCCGGCCCCGACAAACCAATGCCAAAGCCCTGGCGGGGCCTGACGGGCCAAAAAGGCCACCGAAAACCATAAAAAGGCGCAAACCCCAAACCCCAAAAGGTACCCGGCAACCTTGGACAGGTACTCGGCGTTAAAAACCGAATCCAGCCCCACCCCAAACTCAAAAGGATAAAGCATCAGGTTAGGGGTGACTCTGGCTGTCAGAAAAGCCAAAAGAGCCGTTCCAGAAAAGACAATCAAACGGTAGGGGGCCCGGATTTTAAGGGGTCCAAAAGAAAATAGAAATAAAAAAGCATGGAAGGCCACCAGATAAACCACCATTGAGCGACGCCTGGTCAGTTTAAAAAATATTCCCCAGACCACAGCTGCCGCCACCGTCGCCGCCACAATGCGCCCGATGATCATTTTCCGGTTACTTAAGCTGCCAAGATTGGAAAAAACCAGGAACAAAATCATCATGGCCACCGCCGGAAGCAGGACCCCGAGATCGTAAAACTCCCGGATTACCCAGCCGGTGTTGAGCCTCAAGAAGGCCAGGACCATGGCCGAAAGCAGCCCCAACCCAAAGGCGAGGGCCGTCAGGCGGCGAATCGGACGATCGATCCGCCCGCTGGACGGGTCGCTTAGGCCAACCATGATCAGAGGGGCGCCCAAGGCCAAAAGCCAGCTGTTTTCCACGACATTAATTAAATACAAAAGCATAAAAGACCTGAAGTAAGAAAAAATATATAAATCCAGCCCAGCCCGACCTTCCCGGCCGGAGCCACCAGACCCCAAACCGCCCCGTCCAGAAAGCGGGACCTCCCCAAAGGCCTCAGCATCAACTCAAATATGGAATTAAATTTGTAAGGCCCCGAAAATAGGCCTAAAGCCAAGTTTCCGGGGCCATGAATATCCCCATCGGCCGGCTCAGAAAATACCAAGACGACCGATGGAGGAGAGAAGTTAAACCTGCTTGTTACCAAGCTCTGGGCACGTAATCGAAATCCCAAGAAACCTCGATGGGCTTGGTCCAGAAACGGCCCGGGACACCAGTGGTCTTGTCGACATGCAAAAGATAACCCTGCTTGTCGGGGCTGTCAATGATAAAGGTGATCTTGTACTTGCCGGGGCCATCAAGCTTGACGTTATTGCCGTAGTGGGGGCCGTCAGAAGCGCTCATGGGCATAAAGTTACCTTCGATAAGCTTGCCACCCTCTTTTTGGGCGCGGTACTTAACGGTCAGGTTGGGGACGAAGTCACCGGCTCCATAACCGAGGCCATTGTCCTCGACGGCAGCGATGTCAGCTTCCAGGTGCATGTCGCTTTCAGCGGCGGCAAGTCCGCCAGCACCCAGCGGTTCCATGTCGACCGGCTGGAAGTAGACACCAGCGATGTTCAACGGACCTTCCACATGATCGTCACCAAGGGGAAATTCCTCAAAACCGGCGGCGCCTTCCTCACCCGGAGCCTGAGCCAAGACCGGGGAAGCCGACCAAAGAACAAGAGCCATAACGGCTAAAAGCGAGATCATACTGAGTTTACGCATTGTTCCTCCTGAAAAATAGTTCCGCCCGAAATAGACGGAAGGGTTCGAAATTTTTGCCTGAGACAAGTCAGGAAGGGAGCGAGTCAGAGCCCGTCTCCGGTCAAAAACCGAGATTTTTTCCAAAAAAATCAGATAACAAATATTGGCTAGTAAATGAGGTCACTAGCCCGAGCTGCCAGCCGCTACGGTCAAGCTGCAGCAGTCCTAAAACGCTTGGACCGTTGATGGATGATCAAGATGGAGGCGAACGTCAGTATAAGCAGCCCAATCTGGGGAACCAGGGTCTGGAGTGTGGGATAGACCCCAAGCAGTTCCACCGTCGGGAAGCCTTCGAGCATGGTGGTCGGAAGGGCATCACCTTCCTGGAGTTCCTTAATTCCGCCGCCAAGGAAAGAAATACTCATAATGAACATTAAAATACTGGTTCCCAAAAAGAAGGGCTTCAAAGGGATTTTCATCGTGCCAAAGCGCAACAGGATAAAGACAATCACCAAGGCCACGCAGCCAACGGCAAAACCGGCCCAGACCATTGTGGTATCAGTGCCCGCTTCGGTGAGGATGCCTTGAAAAAAGAGGATGGTCTCGGCACCTTCCCTAAAGACGGCCAAGAAGGCCGCCGTCGACAAGGCCGCCGCACTTCCGGTGGTTACCGCTAGTTGGACCTTATTTTCAATGTACTGCTTCCAAGCTTCGGCTTCAGCCTTGGAAAACATCCAGTTACTAACGCAGAACAAAACCACAGTGGCCAAGAGCATGGTCAGGCCCTCAATAACCTCCTGCTTGGCGCCGCTGAAACTGGAAAAGACATACTGGAGAGCCACGGCGGCCAAAACGCTGGCCACGATGGCCGCCAGGGAGGCATAGTAAACCACCCGGATGCTTTTATTGTTTCCGGAACGGTAGAGATAGGCGGCAATGGCCGCAATGACCAAGATGGCTTCAAAACCTTCACGCAAAAGAGTGCCAAAAGCAGCCAAAAAAATGGCCCAGTCGCGTCCGAACGATGCCTGCTGTTGGGGTGCAGCGGCGCCTTTGCCGCCTTTCGCAGTTTGGCCGCTGGCTTCCGTAGTACTGGCTTGGGCCTGCTGGACACGGGCATCAAGTTTGGCGGCGTCTTCAATCAAATAATCAGATAATTCCGTCAAAAGGACTCGAACCTCGGCCTCAGGGGCGCCGTCTCTGATTTTTTTCTTGATGACCGCAAATTTATATTCGACCTGAGAGGCACGTTTTCCAGAAATCCGGCCCTTGACGTTGCGCTCAAATCCTTCTTTTTCATAAAACCCGAAATAGGCCTCGTTAACCAAATCAAAAGCGGCGTCTGGCTCTCCCTTAACATAAGCCTCATGTGATTTGTCGAGGGTTTCATCCATGGCGCCGGCCACTTCGCTCCATGAATTGTACTTTGAAGCGGCCGAAGCCTCTGGGGCATTGACCAGACAAAGAGTCGCCAAAACAAGAACCCACAGGGACAACAGTTTTTTAATTGAGCACATCAAACCAACTCCGGGATGACAGTGGGGCCAAGGTTCAAAGAGCCTTGGTCAAAAAGAGGGCTTATTTGCCGAGCATCATCAAGGCCACCGGGTAATCGTCAGGCCCAAGCTTTAAAGCCTGTTTTATCGCCTCGGTCTTAAGGGAATGGATATATCTGGTCCCCAAGTTCAGGGCCGCCGCCGCCAGATAGATGTCCTGAGTCATTGCTCCGGTCAAGACCTGGATGAAATCATCGTCCCATTTCTGACCTAATTTAAGCTTGGCCGTCACTTCTTTATCGGAGGTAAAAATCAAACAATAATAAGCTTTTCTCACGAAAGCTTGGTCGGCAATATCGGCTTTGATGTTGACTTCAGAGATCTGCTCAAGGCGGTGATCGGCCCAGTGGTAGCGAAAGACCCCATCCGGCCCGGCTACGTAAATCCTGACGTAAGGTTCCAAGCCCTCGGCCATGGGCACGGTCCATCCGGTTTGGCTGCGGTTTAGTCCGCTGGCCGCCCATAGGACGGTGGAAAGTTCTTCTAAAGTCACCTCGGCTATGGAAAAATCGCCTCCGGCCGCAGAAGAACGTTTTTTAAGGGCTGAAAAGAGGCCCAGCCCGCCTTCAGTTACCGGCGGCGGCAGGATTACATCGTCGGCAGCAGCAACAGTTACCGCCTCTGGACAGTATGTCAGGACTAAGGCCGCCAGAACCAGCGCCACTGAAAAACTACGAAGAGAGGTCATTTTCATCAGAACACCAACGTTGTAATACGCTTTGATAAGAAAATGAAAGGACAAAAAATCTCTGTAGAGTCGTCATTGATTTGCTAATGATTCTTAATTTCAATTCGTAACAAGGTTTAAATTTATACCACTGGAATGACCGGCTGTCAACACAATTTTTTACCTTCAAAATATTTAATTATTTTATAACCAGTGGAAAATCTAGATCAAAATCCAAAGGTGCCACTAATCTGTTTCTCGGTATCTCCAAGGCCAAAAAGATTTGTAGACAGCGATGGGGAGTTTAGCTCGGTGGGTATTGAAATAATGACTTTGAGGGATACCAAACAAAAAAACTTTAGGGAAAAAATAGAGTTATTTTTAAAAATATCCGACTAAAAAAACACAAATCAGCCCTAGCCCCAACTTGGACAGTTGGTTAGCCGGCAGAATTGGGATTTTTTTAGAATTAACAAGTATTTAAATGCAGCCGATCACGGGATGCTGACCCTGGTGAAAGCCAAAAAATTGACCAAAGCCGTCAGGACCCAAAGCCGAGTTGAGGCCGACAGATCGTCAGAGGCAACTTTTAAAGGACTAAAATCCATGCTCTTGCCGGCGTCAAGGATTAAATGCGTTAAAACTCCTATAACCGCCAAAGACCAAACCGACATCACCGTTTTAGCGCCGGCGGAAGAAACAACCACCGCCCATAAGCCGGCATAAAGAAAAGGAACGGCCAAGGAATGAAACAGTCCTCGGTGTTTAGTCCGTCGCTTGAGAATCTCAATAAAAATGGTGTTAAATAGAAAAAAGGTTCCCAATGCGGCTATGGCCGCCGAGGACGGCGGCCAGGGACGATTTAAGAAGTCGCCGGGGGCAGTGACGAACCCCACCGCTGCGGCGGCAAAACCAAGCCCCACAACTGCTCCGCTAAGGCGTAGCGGTTTGGAGGTGTCGGAATCCAAATCGGGAATCATGGACCCCGACAAACCAGCCAAAAAACCAAGCGACGAAGCGGTCTTATCCCAACCGAACGCAGCGGCGCCAGCGGCCACGACCACGGCCGAGACGAGGGCACCGACGGTAATGTGAGTTTCAAAGTTAGGCAAATTAACCGGCTGCCAAAAAATTATCTGATTTTATTGATAATATAACAAAATTAACTACAATTACTTTTTATAAATAAAACGCATTAGCCTTCGGATTATAAAATACAGGCCAGCGATTACCCCAAAAAAGAGGCCATTAGAAAGTGCCATTTGCACCCCCACCAAAGAGGCCATGGCTCGGTCATAACGGCCAGACTGACCGATACGCTGTAACCACGATTCAGGTGTCAAGCTGGCTTGCGGCACTACTGAAAATAGGGACTTGTTTAAGCAACTCTCCCCAAATGAGAGCAATTAACTTATTATTACCGCTGCCAGAGCCTGAGAAGCAAGGCCAAACAAGTTTACCCAAGGCAGTGCCATGTCGGGGCAAAGCCGGGATGTCGTATTTATGAGCAAAGCGAACATGTCGTAAGGGTGTTACTTGGCTAAGAGGTCCATGACCCTCCTAAGCCTCCCCCCCGGGTACCCGGGGGGGAGGCTTGGCGCAGAAATTGCCACGGGGTCTTTGGGTCTTTATGAGGCTGATACATCTAATTGTATTGTAATTCAAATAATACACTATGCAAAGATTAAAATGCTACAAGTTAGTCTTTTAAAAGAGTATGGTTATAATATTTGTTGTTGTACCTAACAGCCATCCGTCCATTGAGCCGACGCTCGACGATCACCTTCTTTTTTGCAAAACCTGGGTCAGTGGAAGTGACCAGGAGCTGATACTTCTTGCTTCCGATTCTGAAGGTGTAATCGTTATTGACATAACGCTCATCCTGATAGCTTAATATGGCCTCCAGGTCGAAACCGCCACTTGATCTATGCACATCGGTATGGCCATTGGGTTCCCTGCCGAACCTACGATTGAACTCAGCTATGAAACTGTTCTCCAGAAAGTCATTGGCAGCCTCAATGGTCTTGATTCCGTGAAACCGTAAAGCAAATACCAGTCGA
>JAISWF010000015.1 GCA_031271165.1 Deltaproteobacteria bacterium | reverse complement strand
AGTAGATTGTACAGTAGCTCAGTTTTATCGGCATAAATATAGACTTTATTGGTTTTTTCATCTTTATCGTAACCGCGTATCGTCGAAAAATTGGCTATCCCAGTTGGTAACAATAATGGCATGGTTAAAAGCTCCCTGCCCTCCAGGTGGAGTAAAAAAATGCTTTGAAGAGTGATTCAGACTATAAACCACCGTTTATATTTTAACACAAGACCGATATCTTTAGTTTTTCTACTGGATGGTTAGCCGGTGAAGCCTGATCTTTCAGCCGAATTGGGCGAAAGCGACTTTAAAACTAAGCCTTTGGTCTGGGGGCGAGCATCAATTCCTTAAGTGGAATGAGCTTGTCAATGGTCAATAGTTTTGGATACCTCTCATTGTTCAGTTTATTATGGCAAAATATGGAACGCTTTACAACATCAATTGATGATGGTTGGCGGGGTTGAGCAGAAAAAGTCGGTTGCCTCAAAACCCCAAAAAATTAAGGCTTTAAATATATGTTTAGGTACTAAATGTCAGAATAGACCAGGTCCAATTAATTTTAGTTCTCACGCTAATAAACTGACTGGGGTAACGGGCTTTAGCTCGGAGGCAGACCTTGAGTTTGCTGATGCCGGAGGAGAAAAGAAAAAAGCGTCGCTCGCTCTGGCCATACTACATCCGGGCGGGATAATGGTAAGCCTGGCTCGATCGAGAAAAACAAAAAGCCACCTCACCCAAGGGGTTTGGTTGTACCAAAGACACACCTTTCAGCCTCTGCAGGCCGCCTTAAAGCGGCACCGCCCAGTCAATGCCGCATCTAATCGCTACTGGTTGCTGCCTTGGGTCAGGTGGCGGTCTATGACCAAGAACCTCACCCTCTGCTCAGCGGCATATTAGTAGACTCAATGTCCAAAGCCAGCCCAACATCAGTCAAAAGTTTCTGATAGTAGTCATCCGGCCAATGGGGTAAATCGCTTGGCCAAGTTCTTAGCCTTATTGATATCGGGGCAGTCTAAGGGTCTCTGGTCTGAATCTCTGGGCGGTTTCTCGCCTTGGCCTCAAGACTTGGCCAGTCTTAGCTATCCTGGCCTTCCTATCAATATCGGGAGCATCGGGAGGGTTTGGATTGCTTTTAACTTAATATTAACGTTTGGCCAGAACAAAATGAAAAAAAGCTAACCAGAAAGCACCAACCCCAAAGAGGTATATAGACTGAAGATCAGTGGATAATAATCTTGGCTCAGGCTGGCTTAGTAATCGTGAGTTTATTTCTGGTTCGTGAAGTTGGTAGTGATCGCATCAGCCGTGAACGGGTACACCTTATCTTTTTGTTAATTTTGACCTTTTCCTACCAACCCCAGCTAACTTTTTCACACAAGCCAAGTTGACCAAGGTTGACATTGACTGAACCGGTGGGTAGAATCTCTTTGCTTTTCCCGCTTTGATGCGGTTTCCTACAACTTGGAAAATGCCGCTAACACTGCGGAATAATACCTTTGCTTTGAATTTTAATTGCGCTCGCCTACACCAGGACGGGCCGGAGAGAACGCATGGCTGAAATTTTGGCCCCTATGAGCGGCAATATTTGGAAAATACTCGTTAAAGAAGGCGACAAGGTCAGCGAAGATGACGAGATTATTATTATGGAGGCCATGAAGATGGAAATTCCCATCACGGCTCCTCAAGACGGAGTAGTCAAATCCCTCAAAGTCAAAGAAGGCGACCCCGTGGAAGCTGACAACGCCTTGGCGGAGGTTGAATAGCCCTTGCGGCACTGCTCGGACATCGTTTGACCGTCCAGCTTTACTCCCAATCTCCGTCAAACTTTGGGTCAGCGGCCAGTAAACCTGAGAACCTCTTCTTCCGACCTCTGGTCAGAGACTTTCACCGCCTCTTTTAGTATATCGGAAAAAGAGCTCAACTGGATTTCCGGTTATTATTGATATCAGCTTTGGACGACTTTAATTCGGTCTGGCCATCGCCTAAAGTCAATTGGCTAAATCTCTATTTTTCTCCAGGTTAATTTTATGATTATCGACGTTCATATTCATCTTAGTTCGCCGGAACTCTCCTCGGAGCGGGGCCCATATTTGATTGGTGAGCCGGGACTGGAAGCTCTTTACCTGGATCCATCGGCCAAATTGGTCACTACCGCTGAACTTTTGGCCGATCTCGACGCTGCCGGTGTCGATAAAGCCCTGGTCATGGGTTTTCCTTTTAACAAAGAGGACAACGCCAGCCGTCACAACGACTGGCTCTTGGAGGAATGCGCCCGCTATCCCCATCGTCTTCTTCCCTTGGCGGCTTTCGATCCACGGGCCAGCTGGGCCATCAGGCACGCCGAAAATTTTCTTGACGCCGGCGGCTTCGGCCTGGGCGAACTGTGCGTTTATGACGAGGGTCTGACCCCGTTTCTTTTGGAGCAGCTCCAAACCTTAGGGGCGGTCTGCCGGGTCCGTTCCAAAGTTCTTTTGGTCCACGTCAACGAGCCCATCGGCCATCAGTATCCCGGAAAAGCCCCCATAGAAATCAGCCAGATATTCGAACTGGTCAAAAGCTGCCAGGGAGTCAAATTGATCTTGGCTCATTTCGGTGGTGGCTTGCCTTTTTTAGCCAGCCTCCGCAAAGAAGTCAGACCATATTTGGAAAACGTCCGCTTTGACACGGCGGCCATGCCCTTTTTGTTCGAGCCTAAAGCTCTGAAGCTGGCTTGCGATCTTCTGGGAGCCGGATCTTTTCTATTGGGAACCGACTACCCGCTCCTTAAAACGACCCGTTATTTAAAATATTTTAAAGACGCCTCTCTCACCGACCAGGAGATTGAGGCCATTTGCGGTCTTTCGGCAGCCGAATTCCTGGAGCTATAACATGGAAGACTGGCTTTTAGCAACAGTTGCCCTGCCGCCCATCGCCGCTGAGGCCGTCTCCGACGCCTTGTTCGAGCTGGGCGCCGGCGGCGTCTGGGAAGATCAACCCGACGCTAATGGTCGGGTGGTCCTCAAAAGCGGGTTTCCTCAGAACAGTGAGCTACACCTGATGGCCGAGCTTCCGGGAGCCTTGTCGTACATCTCCAACTTTTTTGGTATTTCGCTGGATGGCTTTAGTCTGGTTTTAGAGCTTAAACCTGGAGAGGACTATTCGGAGAGCTGGAAAAAAGATCTGACTCCCATTGAGATCACCCCGGCTTTAATTATCGCCCCCAGTTGGTGGTCTGAGACCATCGAATGCTCTTCAGAGGCCGCTATCCTTCGCCTGGATCCCGGCTCGGCCTTTGGCAGTGGTCACCATCCGACCACCTTTTTGTGCTTAAGGCTTCTTTGTCGGCTAATTGACCAAAACCTAAGGCTCGCTTCAATCCTTGATCTGGGAGCCGGCAGTGGGGTTTTGGCCCTTTCAGCCGCCCTGCTTCTTCCAACGGCGGCCATTAAAGCTTTGGATAACGATCCAGACACCATTTTCGCCGCCCGCACTAACCTGACCCAAAATGGTCTCAGCGGGCGCTTTGACATGGAAGTGGGCTCCATTGAGGAGGCTGAAGGCGAGTTCGACCTCATCATGGCCAACCTCACCCGAAACGTTTTGATCTCTTTGGCCAAAAATATGGCCGCCAAATCACGACTCCCTGGGCGCCTGATTGTGTCAGGGATTTTAGATGATCAGGCTTCTGATGTGGCCAAAGCCTTTGAAACTCTGGGATTTTACGTTGACTGTCATCTGGGCCGGGAACAGTGGTCGGCCCTGTCTCTGGTCCGGGGACTGCCGGCCCCAGCCGACCCGAGCTTAATTGAGCGTCAAATCATCCCAACCCAAGCCCAGCAGGAGGAAACCCTCATCATCTCTGAATCCTCCCAACCAGCCGAGGAACCAGATGACTGATTTACCGGATAAATCCCAGCTCAACTTAAATAGCTCCTTTCCAGACCATTTAAGCCATCAGATACTCCCAAACCCCGACCATAACCGGGGCCAAATAGAGGGCCGGTGAAAATCCGGCGACTTACTTTTCCCCAGGACCAACCCCGCCCGGAACCAGGGGACTTAGTGCCTTTGGATCCGGTTCAAAGCCGCCATGGCCTGACCGTTCTCCGGCTCAAACCCGGCCAGATTCTGGAACTGGCCGGCCCTTGGGGTCTAGCCCAGGCTACCGTGGAAAAACTCCCCGCCGAACGCTGCCCGCTCGTACTTTGGGTCCGTCTAATCAGCCCTTTTACCTCCAACGCCTTGACCGCCCCCGGCCCCCAACTGGGCTTGGCCCTGATCAAAGGACCTCGTTTTGACTGGGCGGTTGAAAAGGCCGCCGAACTGGGGGCCGCCTCCCTGACCCCTCTGACCACCAAAAGAACAGTGTCTACCGGCCAAGGCCACCTCAAACACAGCCGCTGGCAGAGACTGGCCGAGGAAGCCCGCAAACAATGCGGGCGCCCTACCTCAATGACGGTGGACCAACCTCAGGAACTCTCCGAATTTTTAATGCGTTCGGCCAGCGGCCCGAAACTTGTTTTGGATATCTCAGGGGGGCCGGCTCCCCCGGCTCCAGGCGGCGAAGGCACTTTGGTCGTCGGCCCGGAGGGCGGACTAACCGAAGATGAACTAAATTTGGCCACCGAGGCCGGGTTTACCTTGGTCAGCCTGGGACCCATCCGGCTTAGAAGCGAAACGGCGTCCTTGGCCGCCCTGGCCTGGTGGCTGGGTCTGGGCCGCTGATTTTTAATTCAATTAAAAAAGCTGTTTGGTCAAAAATTAAGTCAAATCATCAAATTTATCCTAAAATTAAATTATTTAGCTTAGTAGCTTCTAACTTCCTTTTAAACCCCCTCACTTAACCCGGCGCCGCCCGGTTAGAAAAGTTTTTTTAAGGCCGTCTTGACGCCGGACCAGCAAATGATTAAAGTTTGTTATGGACCTGAGGCTGAGGACTCTAGTTTTTCCTAGGGAACAGTCAATATCACCAAAGGAGTAATCTATGATTACCATCACTTCCGAGGCCATGACCCGCCTTGATACATTTTTGCAAGACAATAAGACCCCCCGCAATGTCCGGGTCTTTCTTCCTTCTGCCGGGTGCGGCGGTGACGGTCAGCTTTCTTTGACCGTTGATGAACCCAACGACAATGATTTTTCAACCACTATTGGCAATATAGTTTTTTCCATCGGTAAAGACCTGCAGGAACTCACCGGGGACGTCAGCATTGATTTCAAAAATGACGGCCGCGATTCGGGTTTTGTCGTCGATTCTTCCAAAATTCTGCCAGCTGTTGAATCAAGCTGTGGCGGTGGGTGCTGCGGCTGCGACTGAGCCCTAATTGATCCAAAACGCCGGCCTGTGGCGGCTTAAGCTTAAAGGAGCGAACGTGACCAATCCGGCCTTCGCCTTTCCGGAAGTTTTATGGGATGATCTGGCCAAGGTTGACCCGGAAGTGGCGGCCAGGGAGGCTAAAGCCCGTCTGGTGGATGGACGTTTTGAAGTCGATTTCCTGGGAGCCCCTCACGTAGTTGATCCGGTAGCCAAGTTGGTTACGGCTCCGCCGGGCCGCAGCCCGGCCGATTTCCAAAAAGCCATGATCCTCTTGGTTTACCTGGCCCAAGCCGGTAAAGCCCAGGCCCCGACTCCGAGTGGTCATCTGATCGGACCCATGGAAGTCCCGGGCGGGGCCATGTTCTTCCGTGGTCCCCACAAACTCAGCACCGAACCGCTGGAACAAGCTTACGGAAGCAACCGTACGGCGCTGAGGGATAAAGCTCTTTCTTTGGGGGCCTACGAAGAACCGCCCGCCTTGTTCCGCTGGCAGGTTTTGCCAAACGTTGATATCGCCTGCTATTTTGATGAGGCCGACGACGAGTTTGCGGCCCAGGCCAGATACGCCTTTGACTCCCATGCTCACTACTTTCTGCCTCTTGACGCCCTCTGGGCCCTGATCAATGTGGTCACGGCCGACCTTCTGCCTTTGGCCTCAACATCCACCCTTTGAGCCTGATTAATCGGAGTCACTGAATTAGCTGGATAAATTCCAATAAAACAACAACTAATCCAAAACTCCCTTATCGACCGCTGAGTCGGGGGGCGGTCTGGTTGAGAGCCTAATCCTCCTCACCTTAATAGTTAAAAAAATTCGACGCTTTCGTCGGGCTGCCAAAAATCAACCAACAATAGAGTAAAACCTATTGATTTTAGGAGCTAAATATGTTTAAATTGACACCATAAGGTTTCTCCAATTCCCCGAGATTTTTACCCCCTAAAAACGGCCATCTCGGGGAATGACGAGAGAGTAGGAAGGCAAATGCGAAGAAACCAAGTCACAAAGCGGGTTTCAGGTGTCCGAAAGGACTTTAGCCTGGTCGAATTTTTACAAAATTGTGACAACGATTTTCACATTATGTCAACCAAAACAAATCTCGGGGAATTTACCCCCGTAAAATCCACTTGTAGCAAGGGCTAAAAAAGGGTAGGGTTACGTAACCCGACTTCCTCGAAAGAGGTTTGAAACGGAGACAAGGCAAAATAATAAACCTAAGATATATCAAGGTTACGTAACCCGACTTCCTCGAAAGAGGTTTGAAACGTTAGCATAGGGCAGTCTCGCGGACGTAAAGTCCACGTTTGTTACGTAACCCGACTTCCTCGAAAGAGGTTTGAAACGGATTTGCAAACATTTGTATCCTCTCCGATAAATAACGTTACGTAACCCGACTTCCTCGAAAGAGGTTTGAAACACCCCTCCGCCAGGTCATCGAAAACGGTGATTCCCCGTTACGTAACCCGACTTCCTCGAAAGAGGTTTGAAACGTGGGATAGCATCTTTATAGTGCTTTCATGATATAAGCTGTTACGTAACCCGACTTCCTCGAAAGAGGTTTGAAACCAAGGCCAGACGTTGATTTTTTAGGTTGCTTCTCATGTTACGTAACCCGACTTCCTCGAAAGAGGTTTGAAACAGGATTGTCTTTGACTATTAATATGATGTCGGTAAACTGTTACGTAACCCGACTTCCTCGAAAGAGGTTTGAAACGATTTTGGCGAGCGGACCTAGGTCCGCTCGGTTATTGGTGTTACGTAACCCGACTTCCTCGAAAGAGGTTTGAAACGGCCGGTTCGGCCACCGGGGCCAAAAAGTTCCCAGAGGTTACGTAACCCGACTTCCTCGAAAGAGGTTTGAAACCGCTCGGTAGTTTTCTAAGATGCCCAGGGATTCTACGTTACGTAACCCGACTTCCTCGAAAGAGGTTTGAAACTTCCGGAACACGGTCCATGCCGTAAAAAATATTTTGTTACGTAACCCGACTTCCTCGAAAGAGGTTTGAAACGGAATTCCAGAGGGATGACCAAGACGTCATGCTTGGTGTTACGTAACCCGACTTCCTCGAAAGAGGTTTGAAACTTTCTTCCTCCTTGTCAGAAGAATTTAAGTTTAAATCGTTACGTAACCCGACTTCCTCGAAAGAGGTTTGAAACCAAAGCACCCGGGGGACACGGGAATAAGGGCGTGGCGGTTACGTAACCCGACTTCCTCGAAAGAGGTTTGAAACGAGGCGAGTCCTCCTAGTTCTGGGAGAAGGACCGGGTTACGTAACCCGACTTCCTCGAAAGAGGTTTGAAACCATAAGGACCTAATTGATTCCATTCCATTTTATTCTGTTACGTAACCCGACTTCCTCGAAAGAGGTTTGAAACGTGTCAGAAACAGCCTTGACAGGCCTCGCACTCCCCCAGTTACGTAACCCGACTTCCTCGAAAGAGGTTTGAAACTCCCTTATGAACTTCTGATTTAGTCATTCCAGGTTTGAGTTACGTAACCCGACTTCCTCTAAAGAGGTCTGAAACCTAGAAAAAACTTTTAGACCAGCGGTTAGCGCACAATTGAAACAGGCGAAGCAATAATTGAGAAAATTAACCTGAGCCATTATTGATCAACCGGTAAAAACCCTCAAAAACCTGAATTCTTAAATTTTTTGTCAGTAATATCAAGAAGTTAAAAATGACAAAAACGAAAAAATAGACTTTTTACTGGTCGATCATTATTTTCTCTATCCCCCACCTCGGACTCTCAAAAGTGTGGTGGTGAACGCATACACTCCAGTTACCCTTCGAAGAAACCTTGGATAACGGAAACGACTGGCAAAATGGCATTTTACAATTTTTTTGTTAACATACTGAAATTACTGAAAAAAATTAACCCCTCTGAATTTTAAGGATTTTGAACGGCTACTCTTCTTTATGGTTAGAATCAGCTTGGATTACATCGGAGGTTTTTTCCCTTTGTTCAATTTTGCCCCAGGAAAACCATTTTTCAGCCACCTTTCCATAATTTTTGGCCTTCATAATCACTTTCGACCCCACCAAACTCCTCCTAATCACCCCGATTTTTAGAGCGTCACTGTTTTTTTTCTTGAAGTAACAAGTTTAAATAACAGCTCTTTTTAAAAATCAGCCTAAAATCAAAATAATATTTTCACCTGCCCCCTTGTTAAACCCTTAACTCATGATTATATTTAACATGAACGGAAGGCCGTTCGGGTGTAAGTTATCAAACTTCGACCGTTTTATTGGTCCTCGACTTCCTGGCTGACCGTTTACGTCATCCGGCCCCTTTTTTTCACGTCGCATTCTCCTCCCCGGGGCTGGCCAATCAATCCCATCGGGATTGTCCATATAATCAGCGACGGCGCCCTCGGCTGGTCGTTAGGAGCTAAGATTAGATGAAAGATAGTAATTCCCGTAGCAATTTCCTGCCCCCGCCTGGACCCGAACTGACTTATGAGCTCGAATTTGATGACATTGTCCTGCCAGAAATCATTAATCTTATTCCCATGGCGGAGCTAAATTCTTTTCCCCAACTGACCTCAAGTATCTGCGTTGAGGATAATAATTCCCGCCAAGCAGTTTTAAAAAGCTGTGAGACCGACGGGTACCTGGCCCTTTTTGCTATCAAATCATTTAACGTCGATACCAACAACTTAACTAAGGAGGATTTTTTCCCAGTTGGAGTAGCCGTAAGGATCGTCGATTTTAACGAAGTCCACGAAAACCTCCTTAAAGTGACGATCCAGGGAATGTGCCGTATTTCCTTAGATGAAGTTATCAATAACGCTCAAGGTCCACCGACGGCCCGCCTAAGCCGATTTCCAGAGTTCAAAGTTAGAGCCTATAATATTGACCATCTGATCCTGGAAGCCAGGCGGCTGTTCGCCGAGGTCATCAAACTGATCCCGGGCCTGCCCATTAACCTTTTTAAGCTCAACCAACTTTTGGAGGAGCAACCCGCCGTCTTAGCTGATCTCATTATGGCGGCGCTGCCGCTTAAACCTTCCCTTAAGGCCCAGTTTCTGTTGATTGAAGACCTTGAGGAACGTTACCTCCAGCTGTTAAAACACCTGACCCTGGAACTAAGTAACCGCCGCTTGGGTCAAGCGGTCACCGAAAGAATCGAAAAAAGCCTGGGCCGCCGCCAAAAAGAGCTGCAGCTCAGAGAACAGATAAAAGCTATCAGGGCCGAGTTGGGAGAAGAAAATGAAGAATTCGAAACCCACAGGGACTTGGCCGACAAACTGGCGGGCACCCTATTGCCTGCTGAGGTGCGCCCCACCGTTGATCGCGAATTTCAGCGTTTGAAGAATATGCCGCCTCAAAGTTCGGAGTCCTGCGTTATATTAAATTTTCTGGACTGGATTGTCGCCCTTCCCTGGAATACTTCCACTGAGGAGACCGCCGACCTTAAAAAAGCCCGGCAGATCCTTGACCGCGACCACTACGGTCTGACCAAGGTCAAACAGCGTCTTTTGGAATTCCTGGCCGTCCACAAGCTGACCAAAAGCCACAAAGCCCCGCTTCTGTGCCTAACCGGGCCTCCGGGTGTCGGCAAAACCTCTTTGGGACGCTCGGTGGCTGAGGCTCTGGACCGTAAATTCGTCCGGCTTTCCTTGGGAGGCCTCAGAGATGAGGCCGAGATTCGCGGGCATCGGCGCACCTATGTCGGGGCCAGGCCTGGCCGTATCATTGCCGGACTTAAGAAAGCCGGTGTTAACAACCCCGTCTTTCTTTTAGATGAAATCGACAAACTCGGGACCGGCCCGACCGGCGACCCGGCAGCGGCTCTGCTTGAAGTCCTGGATCCAGAACAAAACGAAACCTTTACTGACAACTTCTTGGAGGTACCATTCGATCTATCCAATGTCCTTTTCATCCTCACCGCCAACGTCTTGGAGCACATCCCCGGCCCCTTACGGGATCGGCTGGAGATTATTGAGGTCGACGGTTATACCTTGGATGAAAAAATGAACATTGCCCGCCGGCACTTGTGGCCCAAAGAACTTGATCGCCACGGATTGACCATCTCCGAGGTGGAAGTAACCGACGAAGCTTTGGAAAATATTGTCTGTTCCTACACCTGGGAAACCGGCTGCCGGGAGTTGGGACGCCAGCTTGGTGCCCTCGCTCGAAGCCGGGCCGTAGCCAAGGCCGAAGCACAACCGCTAAAAAACTTGGTGGAAGCCTCAGAACTTGAGGACATTCTGGGACTCCCCAAGCGCCAGGAAGAGCGCCGCGAAAAGATGGCTCAGACCGGTGTTGTAACCGGGCTAGCCTGGACCCCGGGCGGGGGAGACATTATGTTTGTTGAGGCCGTAGCCATGCCAGGGCAAGGCGGGGTGTCCTTAACCGGCCAATTAGGCGAGGTGATGAAAGAATCAGCCCAAGCGGCTGTCAGTTATGTCAGATCCAGATCTAATGATTGGCTCTTTTCCGATGACTGGTTCAAAGAACACGATCTTCACATTCACCTTCCCCACGGCGCTATCCCCAAAGACGGACCTTCAGCCGGCGTGGCCTTGGCCACAGCGGTAGTCTCTTTGGTAAGCGGCTTTAAAGTCAAACCGGATTTAGCTATGACCGGAGAAATCTCGCTTCGGGGTCTGGTGCTACCGGTAGGCGGACTGAAGGAAAAACTCCTGGCCGCCAAACGGGCCGGTCTTTCCACGGTCTTGGTCCCGGCCCTCAACCAACCGGAACTGGCCAGACTTCCAAAATCCATTGCCGAAGGCCTCAACATTGTGCCGGTTACAAACCTTGACCAAGTACTGGAGCAGGCCTTGATTACCGGCGAAAAACTGGCCGAAGGCGAAGTCTTCAACCCTTTGGATAAATCCGAAACTGCCCCCTCGGCGACGCCCCCACCGCCCTGGCTCTACCAGACCAACCTCGGGCCGCTCGGAGCAACGACCTGATCAAAAGCAACTGATAGAGTCGTTACCGATTCGGTGGCAACTCCCACGACGGCAAAAATTTACCGTCGTGGGACTCCAATTAAACCTAAAAACATGGCTAAAAACCAATTAAACAACCTAAATAGATTAGGGCTAAAGGTTAAAAATCCCCTTGACAAATAGCCTATGAATTGTTAAAATATTTAAACGTTGCTGACTTAAAAGTCTGCCGTTACCTGGGGGCGACCTGGGTTCGACGGAGATAGTTGAGACCACAGTGGCAGGCCGAGCGACCCAGTGTCTCGTTAATCCAAGGGAAAACAACGAAAAGCAGACTCATACGAGTACGCTCTAGCCGCTTAAGGCTAGCGTCTCCGGTCATGCGTGGCCCGCGGATCTCTGGAGGCGTACTATAACGGGCTGGTCGAATGGGGTGGCGGATTGACCCAGTCGATAAGAATTTCAGTTCGATAGTCTTGCGGAAGCCCGTTCGTCGGCGTCCTAAAGGCGAAACAACAAAAGGCTTACTATGCCTGTAGAAGCTTTGGGGGAAGATCTTCGGACGCGGGTTCAATTCCCGCCGCCTCCACCATTTAGAAAAGACAAACCCGTCTCTCTGGGGTCATTCTCCGGGGTGACGGGTTTTCTTTTTCCCCTTGTTTCTAAAGGGTTTGCGCCCGTTTCACATCTTTC
>JAISWF010000270.1 GCA_031271165.1 Deltaproteobacteria bacterium | reverse complement strand
AACATAATTCTTTTTATCGTATTAATTGTGCATAGTTAATGGCCGCGCTCTTAGGCCCGTAAAACATTAGTTTCCTAAGCTACCGTGAATTCTCGATTTTTTCTTGGACAGCTGTGATGAGTGCGTAAATAAATATTATTAAATATTATTATATATAAATAAAATAGCTAAATTTAATTTGTCTTTGATCTCAATTGAGTTGTCCCCTTGAGGGAAGATGGCGCCTCTAAAGGCTAGACCCATGACTATTGAAATCAAAAATCGCCCAAATCTATTACCGGCTCGAAAGATGGGCTCCAAAAATTTCGTCAATGGCCCCAGGACTAAGGGGAGGGCATTTTCTCCAGGCTTAACCGCCAGCGGCGGTTTTAAGATTGGGACTTTGACCGATGACCAAGGCTCGGTTAAAATACATTGTGGTTTAACTATTGTTAGGCTATAATTTGGCAAGCTTAAATTCCGGCTGGAGTAATTTCTTTAGAGCTTCGGCGCCTTTGCTCGGGAGCGGGCCAGGTTTGTCAAGGTCACCTCATTAGGACTTTGCATTACCAAGATAAAGTCTGAGTCTGGGCTAAGCCTTGACCGCTTCCCAATATTAACTCCGCGACGTTAATTGTCTCGGTAACACTAAATAGAGAGGCTTTTCTATGGTTATTTTGGTTATCAATGCGGGCAGCTCCTCGGTGAAGTTCACCTGTTTCGACATGGCCGACAACAAAAAGGTTTTGGCCACTGGCCTGGTGGAACGCATCGGCATCGAAGGCACCAGCATGAAGTACACTAACCACAAGGGCGACGAGGTCAAAGGCGCGGTTGACGTAAAAAATCCCACTGACGCCGTCAAACTGATCTCCGAGCGCCTCCTGGATGCCAATCATGGGGTTCTCAAATCGCTAAACGAGGTCAAGGCCATTGGTCACCGGGTTGTCCACGGCGCTGAGAAGATCAAAGATCCCATCATCATCACTTCAGAAGTTAAAGAAGTTATCAAGGACTGCTTTTCCATGAGTCCGCTCCATAATCCCCACAACCTCAACGGCATTGAAGCCTGCGAGGGTGTTTTGCCTGGCGTTCCCAATGTAGGCGTGTTTGATACCGCCTTTCATGCCACCATGCCGCCCAACGCCTTCCTTTACGGTATCCCATATAATTTCTACACTGAAAATTCTGTTCGCCGTTACGGTTTTCATGGTACCAGCCATGCTTACGTTTCCAAAGCGGCGGCCACTTTGGACGGCCGGCCCTATCAGTCTCTAAAGATTGTCACCTGTCACCTTGGAAACGGCGGTTCGGTAGCGGCTATCAAGGATGGCAAGTGTCAAGACACCTCCATGGGTTTGACCCCCCTGGAGGGTTTGGTTATGGGCACCCGCTCAGGGGACGTTGACCCGGCGGTGGTCCTTTACCTGATGAAACTGAAAAATCTGACCGCCGATCAGACCGATAACCTTCTCAACAAGCAGAGCGGTGTCCTGGGTCTGGCTGGCATCGGGTCCTCGGATCTGCGTGACGTAGAGACTGCTCAAGACTCTGGCAACGCTCAGTGCCGTCAAGCCCTGGAAGTCTACGCCTACCGGGTCCGCAAATACATCGGTGCCTACATGGCGGCCTTAGGCGGCCTGGACATTGTGGTTTTCACCGCCGGAGTGGGTGAAAACTCGGCTACCATGAGAGCCTCCATCGTCAATGGTTTGGATGGGTTGGGCATTAAGCTTGATGGGGCAAAAAATGCGGTCCGTTCTCCAGAGCCCCGGGTCATCAGCCAGGAGGGGTCACCGGTTAAGATCCATGTTATCCCCACCAACGAGGAACTGGCTATAGCAGAGTTCACCGTGTCTTTGGTCAAATAGCTGGCCATCAGTTTGGCCAAAAAGCCAGTTGGCTTGGGCCTTATTAAAACAAAGCGCTGACCCGGCGGTTTTTTTTCCGTTAGGTCAGCGCTTTGTTTGGGGGGCGGCTGGTCTGGGTGTTAGACTGGCTCCAGTTAACACATGGGTTAAATTAGGCGGCCCTCACTTAAACAGTTTGGCCAGGGAAATACTCTGTCCCTCTAACCGGTTTTGGACATGGAGTCAAAAGGTCCGACCAAAAAGCCCCAGAAAGTGTTCTAATCCTTTAGGGCTGATAAAATATCAACTTCCGAGCCTTTGCTTCTCTTGGCGGCCTCGGTGGTTCCGGTTTTTGTTTTTCTTCAGCCTTTGGTTTGGGTTCCGGCATAATTCCAAGCCTAAACGGTGCTCCTTGACCAAATCTTGAGCTTTTTTTTAACTGAGCTAAACCAGTTAAAATCAACTTCCGCCCTAGCCGCCGAGCCTTGGTCGCCAACACCAGTCTAACCAGCCTGCCGGCGTCATCCTGCTGGTGTCATCATCTTGAAGCCTCCCCCACTTGACCGGGTGTTGAGGCAGTCATGAACAGCTTTTGGCCTCTATAGCCGGAAAAAAATAAGTACTTTTTTAGGTGCCGCCACTATTTAGGTCTCTACTCAGACGGATTTACTCTTAAGCTGCGGCCATTGGAAAGTTTTCTGGCCTGGCTATTGCGGCCGACGGAAAAGATCCTTTTGGGCCAGGCCATTTTGGAAGGCCAAAAATCTCCACCTGAGGTTGGCGGCCAACTTATACAAGGGCCTGGGAAGGTTAATTTCCACCATTACGTCCGGTCCAGATTGACTTTGGAGAACCTGGGAGGCCAGATGGGCCATGGCCTTGGTCATGTTGCGGTGGAAGAGCCACAAAGGTCCGATCTCCGTAGCTCCGCCGCCGCCTAAGGCAACCGCACTGCCCCAAGGAAGATGGGCTTGGTCGGCAAAATACCTCATTTGGTCTAGGGCCAGCCGGTTGTGAGCGGCCTCCCAAAAGCCGCAGTTTATGACCGCATAGACCATGGGATTGATTCCTTGGCCAAAAATCTGCGGACCAAGCTTTTCCATCAAAGCCAGAAGGTGCGAGGGAATTGAGTCCACATAAAGGGGAAAAACCCAAATCACCGCTTTAGCATCTTTAAGTTCTTGAGCTATTTTTTCGGACGAGGAGGAAGCACTCAAAAGGAGGCAGTCGGTTTCTTTGGTCAGAAATTTCATCAAAATTGAGGCAATCCGGGTGCTGGCCCCGCTTTCGGTTTTAGGGCTGGCGTTGATTATGACTGTTTTCATCAATTGGTATCCTGTTGGCCGTAAACTATTGAATCTAACTGGGCCGGTGAATCCAAGAAACTGACTCCGGTCAGCCGAGCTCGGAAGTTGGTGGCGTTGGCGGCGGCTAAGCTTTGGGCCAGGTTTTTTTCCGTTTCAGTCAAATGTTGACCATAGAAATAATAACTGATATCTAGTGTTTTATTTGTTCTTGGTATGTGGCGCATTTTATTGTCGATAGTCACGAAAAATGGTAGTATATAGCCGATCGAGCGATCGAAGGTGGCCTTGATGGCCGGCGAGAGTCCCCCAAAGACTGGACGACTGATCACCCAGAGTTGACTGTGGGCAGCCAAAAGGCCGACAACTTTAGCGCCCCGGTCTCCGAGTACGCATCGGCTCGGAGTTTTGATCCAGCAGCCAAAGCAGCCCCGGCAGGGGGCAATTTTGGGCAGAGCCGGGAAAACGGTTAAATTTTCTGGCCAATTGGGTTCTTGGGTCGGTTCGAGGTCGTGGATGACCAAAGTTTTGGACATATTGTCTTTCTCTGTAAGGGGTCAGGAGAAGGTTTTTAAGGTAACCAATAAAGGAGAGGTCTAGGCCGGTTGTTGTTGGCCGCCCCCTCAAACGACCTGGGGGCAGTTGAGTGTCCAAGGCTGGCTGCTTTTTGGATTCCTAACAATTTTTATAAAAGCCTTGACCGGTCTTAATGGGCCAGAATTAGCACTTGGTGCCTCAGTCCTTGAAGGGAATCGTACCACAACTTTGGGCCGCCGGAAAGGTATCCCGGCCGTAAGGAACCATGATGCTGCTTTCAGCCTGGGCCCAATGCCAAAGAGGGCCCGGAGAAAGCAGAACCTGGCCCTCGGCGAGCGGAGCATAATATCCGCCAAGATTTAAAAACCGAGCCTGGGACTCAAAGGACGGGGCCGCCTTTTTAAGCCGCCGCCCTCTAAAGTAGAAAAATGACCGTCACCAGCAATTTAAAAACTGTAAAATACCTTTCAGCCTGGATAAAACCAGTCTCACTGTTGAGGCTTTGCTCGGCAATGGCCGGACTTTTTTTTGGGGATCTAAAAATTTTTCGGCCAATTCTGGTCGTCATCGTAGTTTTGAGTTCTCTGTTGAGTCCGTTGGGAGCAGCTTGGGCCCGTGGCGCCGCTGAGGACTCCCGAGTTGGACGGCCTGCGGTTTCCAATTTGACCGGCGGCTCCAAGGAGCCGGAGCTGAAACAGGGTTCCGGCCCTGGGAACGGGCCGGCAGGTTTGCACTCCCTATCTCAGGCGTCGCCTTTTGATGAGGGCCGCTCTGGGCTCGGTGAGGCCTTCAGTGACTGCGTTTTGGTTGCCGCCAGGCCCAATCCCTACAACCGTGGCAACTGCTACCAGTGGAAAAAATGTCTGGGAGAAACCATCGGCAACATGTGGGTGCCAACTCCCGGTTATTGCGGTCCTTTAGGCGGCAAAAGCTGGAAAGGGGAGGACGGGGCCTGCATTGATCTGCTGCCCACCCCTTGGTCTTTTGAGTCTGGCGAGCCGGAACCTAAGTGAGGCCCTTTCGGCTTTGGTTTTGGAGTCCCTCAGGTCGATCGGGTCAACTGCGGGCTTCCACATGCTGTCCGCTTCCGCAACCCAGGCCAAGCAGTCAGGCCTGGCAGTCAATTTTTTCGTCATTTTTTTGACTTTAAGTCTAAAGATAATTGTCCATTGTAAACAACTGATAAAAACACCTAAAATCTAAATTATAATATTATTAGCAATTTAAGAATATTAAAGATTACAAAATTGACTTTTATCTAACAATAAATTTAAGTATATTTATTAAAAAATATAAATTTTAATTAGCGAGATAATATTTTAAAAAGTTAATTAAATTTATATGTTTATATGTAGCTTTTTGAGCTTTTGACAGATAAAATAATAGTTATTAATTGTTAAAAAAAATAAAAATTTAGATAAGCAAATTTAATTATGTAATAATATTGTCTTTGTATTAAATATTTTGTTTTCGAGCGCCTGAAGGTTACGTCAATCATTGCTTTTGAGGGGGCAAACATGATCAGAACATTTGGCTCGGGCTATCTAAAATACTACCCTGCTAGTTCTTAGAAATATTTTTTCCAAAGAGCTTGACTTTTGTTTGGCAATAGTTTACAAGTCATTGATCTCTAATCAGCCGCCTTTTTTGGACCTGCTCCAAAATACTCTCCGGTCCCATCGCCCGGCTCAATCAGCCAGTCCGATCGGCTTTTTAAAAACCGTTAGTTTGAATCGTTATGGACCAAATCAGCCAGATAATTCTGACCCCCTCAAATACTCTGATTTTTAATGAATTTCCCACCGAAGATTGGCGCCGGACCCTGTTTGATATGGGGGCTAAGCGCCATAAAAAGCCGGAGCCGGTTTATGAGTTTTGGCGTGGAGTAGCCGAAACTTTTTTGGCTTTTCTTTGCCGGGTGCCCGAATCTCTAGGTCCAGAACATGTGACCGTTCCGGCGGAGACTTTTTTTGACGATCTCTGTCATGGTGCGCCGCCCATGGCTGGGGGGGAATACCTCTCAGTTGATTCGCTGGCGGCAATTTGGGCGTCATTAACCGACTGGACCGCCGAAAACGCCAAGCCGTCTTTGCCGGATTTTCTCAATTCCTGGGCCCCCCAGTGGAAGAGGGTCGGCCGGGTAACATTTCACTTGGCGGAAAACACTATTGATTCCGAAAAACCTTTCGCCTTTATGGCCACCTTCGTGACCTCCTTGACCACGGACGGACGGGATCGGCATTTACCGCTGGGCCAGGCCTTAAAACTTTATTCCGAAGAAAAACCCGCCCTTTTAACTCTTTTACGGCCGGTCAGCAACGCTTCGCAAAAATTGCCCTGGGTCGCCGAAATGGTCAAATCCGGGTCCATTTACCGGCCCATGGCTTTTTCCATCAGTCGGGCCTACCGGCTATTGTCCGATGTCCCGGCCCTTGAGGAAAGCGGCCTGACTGTCCGGATTCCAGACTGGTGGCGTAAGCGTCCCCAGGTCAGGGTGGCGGTTTCGGTGGGCGGCAATACCATGCCGGCTATGGGGCTGGACAGTATCTTGGACTGGGATGTGGGTTTGGCGGTTGGCGATACTTATTTGAGTCCCCTTGAGATCCAAATGCTGCTGGGGTCATCGGATGACCAGTTGGTTTTGTTTAAAGGTAACTGGCTGGAAGTTGACCGAGAGCGTCTTTCTGAAGCACTCAAACAATGGCAGGCGGCCAAAAAACAGTTTGGTAATTCCGGCCTTGATTTTGTCCGGGCCATGCGCCTTTTGGCCGGCCTGCCCGATGGGGATGGCAACAAAGATTCCCGCCTGCCCGAGACTGGCCCCTGGGTTGTGCCTATGGCCGGAGAGGCATTAAATCAAATCCTTAACCAACTCAGGAGCCCTGAGGCCCAGCAACAACCCCCGGAACTGAAAGCCACTCTGAGGCCATACCAATGCGAGGGCCTCAGCTGGCTGACTCTTCTGACTTCCCTGCAACTGGGAGCTTGTCTGGCCGACGATATGGGGCTTGGCAAAACTATGCAGGTTTTGGCCCTTTTGTTGACCGAAAAAAAGCGCCACCCCGACTTGGGAGCTTCCCTTTTGGTCGCCCCGGCCAGCCTTTTGTCAAACTGGAAGTCGGAAGCCGCTAAATTTGCCCCCACCCTGAAGGTGGCCATCTGGCACCCTTCGGAGACGGCCAAAGAAAAGCTGGCCTACTGGGAGCGGCATCCCGACAAATTTTTGGCTGATTTCGATCTGGTAATTACCAGTTATTCTTTGGTCGCCCGCAACTCGGATTGGTTTTCGGCCCACAGCTGGCGTCTGGCCATCTTGGATGAGGCCCAGGCCATTAAAAACCCGACTACCTCTCAGAGTCGGGCGGTTAAAAACCTGAAAGCCAAAAGCCGCCTGGTTCTGACCGGGACCCCCATTGAAAACCGCCTGACTGACCTATGGTCACTTTTTGATTTTCTCAACCCTGGACTGTTGAGTTCTCTTGCCAAGTTCCAGAAAGTTGCCGCCTCATTGGACCAAGACAAGGGCGGGGACGGATATGCCCCCTTAAGGCGCCTTGTGTCGCCTTATATGCTTCGGCGGCTGAAAACCGATCGCCGGATTATCAATGATCTTCCCGATAAAATAGAAATTACTCTGGACTGCCATCTGACCAAGGCTCAGGCCAAACTCTACGAGCAGGTGGTCAAGACCATGGCCGAAGCCCTCCAAAAATTCAATGACCAGAAAAACTCCACCGAGATCCAGCGGCGGGGGCTGATTCTCCAGTGCTTAACCCGCCTCAGGCAGGTTATCAATCATCCGGCTCAGCTGCTTGGCGACGGCGACTGGGAACCCGAACGCAGCGGAAAGTTTTTGAGACTGGCCGAACTATGCCGGGAGATGGCCGAGCGCCAGCAAAAGCTCCTGGTTTTTACCCAATACCGCGAGATCATCGAGCCACTGGCGGCCCATTTGACCAAGATTTTTGAAAGACCGGGGCTTTCCTTTCATGGCGGGACCAAGGTGGCCGACCGCCATAAACTGGTTACCTCATTTCAGTCTGAGGCCGGGCCGCCATTTATGATCCTTTCTCTTAAGGCTGGGGGCACGGGTCTTAATCTGACCTCCGCCGGTCAGGTCATCCATTTCGACCGTTGGTGGAACCCGGCAGTCGAGGATCAGGCCACTGACCGGGCCTACCGCATCGGGCAAAAGCAAACGGTCATGGTTCACAAGTGCGTCACCCGAGGAACCCTTGAAGAGAAAATCGACCAGATGCTAACCGAAAAAAGAGAACTGGCCGACGGGATCCTGGGGCAGGAGAGGGAATACGATCTAACCAACATGGACAACGCCGCTTTATTAAATATTGTCAGCCTGGATTTGGACCGGGCGGTTCTCTAAACCCAAGGAGGAACCATGTCGCGATATGGCTATAGTTGGGGAGGCTTTACTTATCGGCCCAAGGTTAATCCCAATCAGTACATTAAAAAACATAGAGATCTTAAACCCATTTCCATTTCCGGCCGGGAAATGGCCAGGACTTTTTGGGGCAAGCATTGGTGTGAGCATTTTGAGGGCATGGCTGATTATGACAATAGGCTTTCCCGTGGCCGGACTTACGCCCGCAACGGCTCAATTCTCCATCTTGATATCGGCCCCGGCCAAATCAAGGCCGTGGTTTGCGGTTCGGATTTTTACGACATCATCATGACCGTGGCTCCCCTAAGCAAGGAGCGCTGGGACAGCATCCTTGATAAATGCCGGGGCCGCATTTCCACGGTGATGGACCTTTTGGCCGGCCGCTTCTCCTCCGAGGTCATGGAAGTGCTCTGTCATCCCACCGAAGGGATGTTTCCGTTGGAATCGGAAATTGATTTCAAGTGCTCATGTCCAGACTGGGCCCATTTGTGCAAGCATGTGGCCTCGGTTTTTTATGGCATCGGCAACCGTCTTGATTCTTCACCTGAGTATTTGTTTCTTTTAAGGAGAGTTGATCCGACCGAACTTCTGACCGGCTCAGTTGACAGCCTTTTGTCGGCGGCCTCGGTTGAGACGGAAGACGATCTGACCGGTGATTTGGGGGCCATTTTCGGGGTTGAAGTCGATTTGGCCGGCGATAAGCCTCTGCCGCAGCCAGCCGCTTCCAAGAAAAAACCAGGCCCCAAACCGACCGCCAAAACTACTGCCGCCAAAGTTGAAAAGAAGGACCAAAAAGCCAAACCCATCGCTTCATCGGCCACCAAGCTCTCCGATGAAGCTCTAATCAAGGTTATTGAGCAAATGAGCCAAACCCGGGCTGCCACCGGCACAATCCGAGGCTACGGTACGCTGACTATTCCTGATTTTGACAACCTCAAAGGCGAGGACATCCTGGGCCTGAGAGTCTATTGCGGGCTGGACTTAGATGAAATGGCTGCCGAAATAGGGGTTTCCTCGGCCTGCCTCCGTCGTTGGGAGTTGATTAAGGGCCCGCTTAAGATCAGCATAAAATCCATGGATTTACTCAAGGGTTGGACCAAGCGGATTTCCCAATAAAACTGCGTTTGGTGCGGCTTTCTTGAGTTGGCTTCTGGATAAAAGTTTTCGAAAGATCTCTAAAATCATGGTCTGAAATCATGGCCGGTACGGGTCAGATTGTCGCAGTTGACTTGAGTTTGGCCGGTTTGAAAATAGCTGACCCTTAACTGGGACGGTCTATTATATTGCGGTGCTCAGGCTCTCCAGAGGTTTATGGGTAGAGACTTGTTTTTTTATTGATATTTGAGATCTGGTGGACTATACTCAAAAAATGTCCGACCAAGGGGCCTTTTTGACTGTCGACAGACGTTTGACTTGGTTTTTTGAGCATGGTTATAATCGGTTAAGGCCGCTGAAAGTCGGCCTGTAGCCAGCGTTACCGGGTTATGTTCCGGTTTTTTTCTGAACTAAACGACGCTTTTTAGCGCCTAAATTCTTGGCGTTCACTTAAACGGTGAACGAGCTGTCCAAAGGAGATTCACCGTATGAGAGCCCAAGTGGAAGCAGCATTAAATCAGGTCCGTCCTTCCTTGTTGGCTGATGGCGGCAATATTGAGTTGGTCGATGTCAAAGATGGCCGGGTTGAGGTTCGTCTTTTGGGCGCTTGCCATGGCTGCCCCATGAGTCAGATGACCCTTAAAATGGCAGTGGAAAGGGCCGTTAAGGCTGCAGTGCCTGGGGTGACCGAGGTCGTCTCGGTCGCCGAAGATCCTAAACCCCAGACTGGCAGCTGCTGCGGCTGATTTTAGTTTTTAAGACCGGCCAGTGGATATAATTTGGACTGCCGACCTCTCTGATTGAGATTGGTCGGTGGTCCTTTTTTTTGCGGCCGTTCACTTAGCTGGTGCACCCTTATCCCTTATCAAAGAGTAGGGTTAAGCAGCCAGGTGAAAATAGGACTCAGAAGCCCAAGTGGGGATTTCGCCAGCAGGGCACTGGTAGGGACGCCCAGTTAGGGCGTTTCTTATTGGAGGCGCCATCTACCCGGTCTTGTGGTCCTTTTTTAGAAGTTTTATGGCGATGACTGAAAAAAGGATCGCAGCGGCCAAAAGGACCGCCCAGACCAGATAGGAGCCCAAGCGACTGTCGTCGGGCAGCGGGGCAATCGTTGGTGCGAGTGGCGGCAGAGCAGCGGTCGGTCGTTGATACGCTTCAGCCACCTGGCAGACCACGATGTCCTCAGGCTTGAATTGGGCCAGCGCTTCTCGGAACAATCCGGCCCCCTTGACTAGCGAAGTCGGCTGCTGGCTGCCGTAGGCCAATGCGAAAGGCTCTGGCCCTTGAGCCATGAAAACCAGTTCCATCGGCGGCCAAGACAACCTCAGCTCTGGAGGCTCGTCGATAGGACGGTCAAGGTTCAAACGCCAGTATTGATAGTAATCGGCCTTTAACTGAAGGGGAGGGTTTTGACGAATTTCTTTTTCGTTTTTGATGAAAAACAGTTCGAGATCGGTCAAATGTTTCCAATTGTCACTGGCCAAGTTTTTGACGCTGATTTTAGAGGAAAAAATACCCGGAGTCCTGAGAAAGAATTGGGCTTCCGAGACTGGAAAACGACCCTTGGTGTCGTAAATTATTGCGCTTGACCCCAGCGACTCCTGGCGGCCGGAAAAGGTGGCCGAATCAGAGGGCCAGGGAGGCGTTGGCAGCGCCGTTTGCTTGACTACCCTTAGATTGGCCCATGACAGCTCGGCCGAGGCTGAATTGGTTTCTATTAAAAGATAACTGTCCAGTTCATGGCCGCTCAGTTCCATACTAAAGCTGGCCGCCCTCTGGTCGTCAGCCCTTTTGCGAGCGGCTGACGGCTGGTTCCAGTCGAGAGGCCAGGCCTTCCTGAGCGGTTTCCACCCAGCCATATTGCTGGAGACGGAAATATCGGCGGTGACCAAAGGAACTACTTGACTGATTGGACCAAGTTCGAGGGTATGGTTCAAAATCAATTGATTTTCAGTATCCTTTAAAGCTGCCCGCAAATCAACCAGAAAGCGCCGCTGGCCGCCGGCAGAGCTGGTGCCGTCGGTGCGCAGGTTGACTTGGAATTCATCGCCGCCGGATCTGGTAGTAATGACCACGTCAGATACCAGACCGGGGGAGGTGGGTTCTGGCGCCGGGAGGCTTATTAGGGGAACAGCGATGACTTTTTCCTCGATCACCGGGGGAGTAACCGGGACAGGGACGGGACGCACTAAGGGCGGGACCGGTCGGCCTTGGCCGTCAAAAACCGTTATATCCGTCAACGCCGAGGCGGACAAGCCGGAAAAAACATCATTTTCAAGATGCAACCGATGAAGGCGACCGCTCTCAATGGGTTGAAGGCGATACCAGTGGAGGTAACCGGTCGGGTCGATTGCGCTGGGTAGGTCAGCCGGGCTCTGGGCCAGGAGGGCCGCCGGGCCGACGGCTGAAGTCAGACACGTCAAGAGGGTCAAAAGGGCCGTCAGGCTGGCCAGCCTAATCATGTTGGTCATCTTGGTCAACGCTCAACCCCCCTGACCGAAGTATGTTAGTTTTGGCTACTGTTAGTTTTTTCATAATTTGAGCCGAAAAATTGAAGAATTTTTCAAACTGGAAAACAAGAAAGTCAGAAAACGACCGATAATCATTTGGTCGGGGCGGTTTTCTGGGTGAGGCCTAGTCTTGAGCCCGGTCCGGGCCAAGATTGTTTCAAGAACGCTGGGCGACTGACCTTTTTATTAGTCAGTTCAAGCGGCTGAGTTTTTAGGTCATTGGCCTGGAGCTGGTTTCATTGTCGTGTGCCTCAGGCTAAAACTACGGCTTGGTCCTGTCGCCTACCGGCGGCGGCATAGCGACTCATAAGCTGGAAGGTTCAGTGTCGGGACCAGTCTCCTCAGGATCGTTATTTTTTAGATCAGATCTTTTGGGCGGTAGCGGGGCCAGCCAGCCTATGAGCAAACACAGCAGCCCCATTAGCAAAAAGGCCGTGATTCTTATGATGGTCGCAGCGTTGCGAAGATCGACGAAAAATAATTTGAAAAAATTCAAGGCCAGAAGGGCCGAGCCCATCAGCCAGTGGCTGCGGCTCTTCAAACGCTGGCCGCTGTAAATCAGAAGAAAGGCTGCCACACTCCAGACCACGGCCAGAGAGCCGTTGAAATACGGGAAATGGTTCCACCCGGCCAAGGTCACGTATTCTCCGAAAAATCTCCAGGCGATCCTCAGAGCCAGGCTGTTGAGCCATAGGAAGGTCAAGCCTGGGATGAGGTAGCGAGTCGAGGCCCGGATTACTTTGGGGTTGTCGGATATCCTCAGGCCCAGGTACAAGGCGGCGATGAAGCAAATTTGCAGGCAGTCAATGGCGTTGAGCACCGGCAGGGACCAGAAAACTGAGGGTATCGCCCTAGAAGCGCTAAAATAAAAAAATGTGGTAATATAAGTAAATAAAAGTGTCCATAAAGTATAAATAGAAGGCTTGTAATAAGTTTGAAGGCGAAGCGATACGACAAGTTTCTGGACATTAAGGGCTATGGCCAGGGCCAAAATAGGGAGAAAAAATAGCCAAGAACCGATTTCAAAGCCTTTGACAAAGCTTTGGGCCAGTCGACCGGTATAGATGGTGAAAGAAAACAACAACAAGGACCACGACACTTGGAGCAGCTGGTTGGCTTTGATTCGACCAAGATGAAAGACCGCCATAGCGAACATGACCGCCATGACCACCCAGTTTAATAAAAAGCTGCGGTCAAGGTCCCTTATGGCCAGCCAAAAGGTCAAGGACCTGGTCTTAAGGAAGAGCTTGAAAATGGCTAGTCCTAAGGCGTAGGTCAGGCTCAGGATTATGGGCGGTATGGTCAGGATCAGGAAAGGATTCCAGCTGTTTTTATTGGGCTCGGGATCATGAGGCTCCTTTTTGCGCCAAATCGGCAGTGAGGCCAGGAGCAGGCCTGCAGCCCCGCCCAAGGTCAAAATGGCGAAAGCCGACACGAGGAGCTTGGTCGGCCTTGAGGGCAGACCCACGTGCCAGCTGGATATCAGCCACCAAATGGTTCCGTAAATCGAAAAAAGCCAGGCTACTTTTTCAGGATCGGAAGGAAGCAACTGCCATAACGAGTTGGTTTCGGGAAAAGTGTGGCCAGCTTTGGCCATGACTTTGAGAAACCAGACGCTGATGAAAGCTGACAAACTGAAAAGAAAGCCTGTCAGGGCCAAGGGCGACCTTGGGCTGCGGAAATCCAGCAGCTTAGTCTGGTTGGCCAAAGCCCAGCCTCCAGGTAAATGGAGCTCGGGGCCAAGGTAATACAGAATTAAGGCCGCCGCTTGGAGGCTCAGACCGGCGGCGACCAGCCCGGTCGAGCGGGAGCCCTTTTCGAAAGCAATCGCGTAAGCCAGAAGAAAAGAGCCTTCCAGAGCCCAAATGGCCGTCGACGAGGCTTGCTGAAAAATGAAAGGGATGGTGAGGTTGGAAAAACTCAGAGCGAAGACCAGCAACATGGCCGGCTGGTAGCCCAAGGCTCGGGCCTCTTGGCTTCGACTGACCAGGGCCCCGCTAAATAAGTAGACCAGCCCCAGGCCTAGACAGCTCAAAGCCGCCCCATATCTGGTTGAAGAGCAGACGCTTAGCTGGATGACGAGAAAGACAAAGGGCAGGAGGGCCAGCATGACGGAATCGGCTTTTGGGGCCGGGTTAATAAAATCTAAGGAGAACCGGGCTGCAATTGAACGTTGGATCATCGGAATAAAGGCCACTGCGAGGTAGTTGAAGAAAAAAAGAATAATGAAAGGTTCAACCGAGGGCAGGTATTGCGGGTCCCAGCGCAATAGGCCCCAAATCAGACCTACACCGGCTGAGGCGCTCAGACCGGTCCATCTGGTCAAGCTCCAATCCCTGAAAAATGACAGGACTAACACTTCCAGATTCATCAGGGAATAGATTGAAAATAGAACCACGAAATTGTTGAAGTCGGTGCTCAGCAATATAGGAGTGGCATACCCAGCCAAAATGGCCACAATGGCCAGGGGTTGGAAATTTTGTTTCACCGCCAGGATGGCGTTGATGACCGACAGAAAAAGCATGCTCAAGGCTGCGACCGAAGTGGGCAGAACGTTGACCATTTTGTTGGAGCCTAAAATAACCAGGTAAAGTAGACCGATGCCCCCACCCTGAAGCATTAGGGCGAAAGTCCGTTTTGTGGAGCGCATTTTCCAGCCGAAGGCGGACATCGCCAGCCCCACTGCAGCGCATGTGGCCAGGCACATTTCCAAGGTTATGTAGCCGGTGTCATAGGCGTACTTGAAAAGAAGGGTGAAACCCACCAAGAAAAGAACCACCCCTGAAGTCACCCAAATATTACCTTCGGCGATCAGCCAACTGTAAGCGGCGGAGATTTTTTGCCGCAACCAACCAGATGGGACAGTTTCATCGGCGTTGTCAGGCGGCGGCGAAAGCCATGGTGGTAGAGCAGTCTGGCTGACTTGGTCAGCAGGGATAATATGAGTGTCAGCGGGTACGGGCTCGGCCGCCGATTCAGCGGAGGCGTCATTTGATTGCTCGGTGTCTGAGCTTTTTTCAGCGTCTGGAAGCGGATATGAGGCCAGGGAGTTCTTCAGAGCAGCTACTTCAGAGGCGCTCCAGACCTTGTCCTGGCCAGGAGGTGTTTGGTCGGGCGGAAAAATTGGCGCCAAGTTGTCGGTGAGCGGAAGTTCCGGGATCTGAGAAGGCTGGTCGGATGGTGAAGCCAAGACTTTGGGCGGCTCCTGGATTATTGATGGCTCCGGGATTTTCGGTAGCTCAGGGATTGGCGGGGGAGAGGAAACCGTTGGTGTCACTTGGGCAGGCGAGGCGAGCCAGGGTGTTTTCCACAACGGTTCCATGGTTTGGTCCTGTCTAGTTGGCGTAGGCGGCGAGAATTCCGATGAGGCCTTCGGGACTGGTGGAACAGGAGGAAGGCCAATTTCGTCGATGACCATTGGAGAATGGGGAGGACCCAAAGGGACTGAATTTTGGTCAAAGTCATCGTTCTGGGGCGGTAGTGGTTGTTTTGGCGGCTGAGTTGGAAAAGATGTCGGTTCTTCCGAGGCAACAGTTTCCTTATGGTCCGGCCAGGGAGAAAGATTTTCCAACGTTTTTTCGGTCGATTTCAGAACTGGCTGCCAGGTGACAGTTTCTGACTGGCTGACCAGTTGGCTCTCGGACAGCTTTTGGGTCGATTGAGCTGAAACCTGGATGGTTTTGACAGCGTTTTCGGCGGTCGGTTGAAAGTCGTTTTTGGCAAACTCTGCGGTTTCGGGAGAGAGCTTGACCTGGGTTGCTGGACTGGGTGATTGTAATTGGCGGGTCAGGAGAAGCAAGGCTTCCCCGATTTTTTTTAAGTCGGCCGATTGTTCCAGTTGCTGGCTGGGGTTGGTAGAGGTTTGTTTTTCCAGTTGATAAATAAAATTGTTGCCTATTTCAGCTAATTTATTTAAATTACTATTTACTGCGCTAATTTAAATACAAATAATTATCGTAAATATCACAGCTGTCCAACAAAAAATCAAGAATCCACGGTAGCTTAGGAAACTAATGTTTTACGGGCCTAAGAGCGCGGCCATTAACTATGCACAATTAATACGATAAAAAGAATTATGTTTAGAAAATACTATCTCGGTACTATAGCCCCTAGAAAATTCGGGAGCATGTTTGGCTTGTATAACTA
>JAISWF010000258.1 GCA_031271165.1 Deltaproteobacteria bacterium | reverse complement strand
AAATTTTTTAAAAAGTCAAGAAAAAATATTTTAACCTCTAAATATATAGGCTCCAGGATTCTAAATTGCCGAATTTTGATGGTTTGACATTCTGGTACGAATTGGCATGGGAAATTGGGTTGAACATGATAGTCCTCTGGTCACTGGAATCATGTTTATCGTCGGCTGCATCCTCGTGGGTTTCGCTACTGCTGGCCGACTTTGGTGCGCCCAATATATTGCCGGATATAAGGACGACGTGTTGGTCGTTGAAGGACCATACTCCGTTTGTCGGAACCCACTTTATTTTTTCAGTTTTCTTGGAGGATTAGGGGCTGGACTTTGTACCGAGTCTCTGGTTCTTTCCTTAACCATAGTCTTGGTTTTTGCAGTTATTTACCCGATTACGATTCGAAGTGAAGAAGGAAAACTGTCCCGCATTTTTGGCCGCGCTTATGATGACTATCTTAAGGTGCCGCGGTTTTTTCCGAAACTTTCTATCTTTTCTGAACCGAAGGAATATGTTGTCAACACTAAAGTCTTTCGGAGGGAAATTTTTGACGCCATGTTTTTTGTTTGGGTGGTGGGACTTTTTGAATTTTTTGAAATATTAATCGAGTTAGGCAATATAAATACATATTTTTCTATTTATTAATATTTAATATTTTATTAAAACTGATATTAAATATTGTCTATGGCGTAAAAATATATTTTTGCACGATTGACATTCTGATATTTTAGTTTAATAAATTAAAAGCAATAATATAATATGCTTAAAGAAATAGTTAAGCCTTTATAAATCTCAAAGGCAACGAAGTTAGTGGCTTGGGGTTATCTATTGATGCCAATGAGGCCAACATTAAGGAGACTTGCTGTTCCGAGCCCGCTTTCGATAGCTTCTAGCGGTCGCTAGCGTTGACCAAGAAGACGGCCACTAGATTTAGGGTTTCTGTGATTGAGTCTTACCAACACCGGTGGAGCTGAGGAGGCCTGCCAGAGCGCCTAACCATTTTTTTTGCATCACTTGAAGAATTGCCTAAAGAATTGATTAAAGGCCATATCGCCTAAGTGTTTTTGACAAACCAATACATTGCGGCCAATCTCCATTTTTTCCTTTTTTGTTATTTTGGGTCACTGGCTTGGCTGTCACTATTTTTCTGATGTTTCGCTCGGCGTTATTTGCCGACTCCATCCCAGGATTGTCTTCAAATGAGCCGAAGTTGCCTGGTTTTTGTCTTGAAATCTCTGGGCCAAAGCAGCAGGTCTGCCTCTATCTCAGAGATTTGCGTCTTAAGTGTCGAAATATTGAGCACTTGGACTAAGTTTTTCAAGGTTTTCGGGCCTTGGGTCTTGGTTGAATTGCTTACGGACGTGAGCCAACCCATGGAGCAGTCCCATTATTTTTCTCCAAATTTGAAGATTACCAAATCGGTCAAATGCTCCGTTCATTGCTTTAGTCACGGCTCAGATGGTCTAAACGCATCGGCAGGGTTTTGCCCAAGGCCCACCCTGGCAGTCGGTAGAAATTATCAAGCCGGCCTTTCCGGGACCTAAAATCAACTAAGAGCGAAAGCAAGCCCTAACCCGAGACGTTGACCTTTATCAATACCTGAAATACAATGATTTATTGATTGAGTTGCCAAATGGACTTATTAGGGGGTTTAATTTTTTTGTTCTACCAAACCGTCGTCCTCATGGTTGTGGACCAAAGCGGCCAGCCCTAAAGTCTAGAAATTAACCCTTGGTGGAAGCCATGAGGCGATGGGCCTGATTGGGGGTAAGGTTATTTTTTTGGACTTAAAGTAATTATTTGAAATAAAAAATTTTAAAAATTTTAAATATGCTCTAGAAGCCAACAGTTCTCACAGACCTTGCGACTATCTAGCCTTCACCGAATTGTTCGCCGAGTTCAGCGGCCTTGAGTTCAAGGAGCTTAGCAGGCCCGGCATTATTAATCTGATACCGAAGGTATTCCACTAGACCCTCAAGAGAGGGTTGAGTTTTGTCAAAAAGCCGACAATCCAGGAACGTATTGCCCCCTGAATAGTCTTCCGCCAACATGTTGTCCGCCCCCAGATACTATACGGCTTTTTTGATATTTTTAGGCATCAAGGCTTTTTAGCGGCGAAAATTATTTAAAATTTTTATTCAATCCATCAGATAAATTTTTGTAGTCTTAATACTATTCGCATATTGATTATTATTTCTATTTAGTTATTTTTTTGGCTGGAGAAATCACTACTTTGGGTCGATTTGCTGATTGAAATTATAATTATTATGTGGTTAAAAGCACTAAAATTAATGATTAAGAATATTAAATGGTATTAAAGGATTTATATGAGTAGATTTTTGCGTATATTGAGGCAACGTGACTTCTGGCCCTTGTTTGGCTCCATGGGATTGGGCGCTTTTAACGACAATTTTTTCCGTCAGGCTCTTATTTCAATGCTGGCCTTTGGGGCTTTAGGGCTGAGCAACCAAGAGCGGAGCATGTTTGGTAGCCTGGCTACCGGCTTAATGATCTTGCCTTTTTTCCTTTTTTCGGCCCTCGCCGGGCAGCTGGCCGACCGCCTCTCTAAAAGCCTGATGCTCAAGGTGACCAAGGGAGCGGAAATGGTTTTGATGCTGGTGGCGGCAGCCTTGTTCATTTATGGTGATTTTAAGCTTTTAATTTTGCTTCTTTTTTTGATGGGAACCCAGTCGGCTTTTTTTGGGCCCATCAAATATGGCCTGCTTCCAGAAGTGCTTGATCAACGGGATCTGGTGGCTGGCAACGGACTGGTAGGCGGATTTTCGTTTTTAGCCATTGTCTTGGGTACCATGGCCGGATCATATTTGATCAATATCGGGAGCGGTCCGGTTGTCTGGGTGCCAAGCTGCCTGTTTTTGGCGGCCGGCATAGGTTTTCTTATTTCTCTCCGGCAGCCGACCTCCCACCAGGCCGACCGGGAAATCAAAGTCGACCCGATGATCTGGCGTTCAACCATTGAGATCATCGGTTCGGTTAAAAGAAGAGATGAACTCTGGTTGGCGATTTTGGCCATCAGCTGGTTTTGGGGAATGGGGAGCATCCTCTTGACCCAGTTGCCGGTTTTGGCCGCTACTTCCATGGGCGCAACGCCAGCGGTGGGGACTTTTTTGGTGACCACCATGGCCTTAGGGGTGGCCATCGGCTCTCTGGGCGTCCAACGGCTCTTGCGGGGCCGGGTCTCAGCGGTTTTAGCCCCGGTGTCGGCCTTTATTCTGACGGTCTTGATGACGGCTATGGCTTTGGTTATTTTAAATTTACCTAACGCTCCGGCCGGCACAGTGACCTTAAAAGATTTTTTCCAAATTCCGATCTATATTGGGCTCGGGCTTTTGTGTCTGGGGGTTAGTACAGCTGGAGGCGTTTTCGTCGTGCCCTTAAATGCCCTCCTCCAGCACCGGGCTGGAGACACAGAACGGGCCAGGGTCATTGCCGCCAATAACATTATCAATTCCCTTTTTATGGCCTCGGGCAACATTTTGGTCATGCTTTTGGTGTGGGCCGGCTTTTCCACGGCCACCGTGTTTTTTGTGGTGGCGGCCAGCGCCCTGGCGGTAACCATCCTGACGGCTTTTTTTCTGCCGGAGGCGGTTATTAAAAGCTTGGCCAAAATCATTTTGGCCGTATTTTACCGCCCGAAACTTAAGGGTTTGGAGCATCTGGAGGCTGTAGGGGTTGGGCCGGTTTTGATTATCCCCAACCATACCTCTTTTGCTGACGTAGCCCTTTTGGTGGCCTACTTTCCCAGGCGCCTGACCTTTGCCATCGACGTTTACCGGGCCCAGGCCTGGTGGGTTAAACTGTTTTTATCGGTATTTCGAACTATCCCCGTCAATCCCGCCCAGCCTTTGGCCACCCGAGAACTGATTGCGGCTTTGGAGAGAGGGGAGGCGGTGGTCATCTTTCCCGAGGGGCGGCTGACTACCACCGGAAGCATTATGAAGGTTTACGACGGTCCGGGATTGGTGGCCTCTCACTGCATTTGTCCGCTTCTGCCGGTTATCTTCCACGGTCTTGAGTATACCCGTTTCGGAAAGCTCCGCCGGCTCATGAGAAACCGGCCCAAAAAGTTTGAAGTGTCGATGACCATCATGGAGCCGGTGGTCTTGGGGGATGAAAGGTCACCCGGGGAAAGCCGTCGTAACTATCGTCACCGGGTTACCGGACAGATTTACGAGATCATGGTCCAGTCGATGTTTAAAAGTCGGCACTACAAGCTCAATGTCTATGACGCCTTAACCAAGGCCGCCGCTAGCTTTGGCTACAGCCGGGTCGTCTTTGAGGATTATACCCGGCGAAAGGTTACCTATCGCTATCTGATCCGCCTGGCTAAGGTTCTGGGGCATTTTTTTCGCAGCCGGACCAAGCCCGGAGAAAACGTGGGGATTCTCCTTCCTAACTCCAGCCCTCTGATCAGCCTGGCCTTTGGGTTATGGGCCGGAGCCCGGGTCCCGGTCATGCTCAACTACAGCCAGGGCCATCAACCGCTGGTCTCGGCGTTGACGGCGGCGGCGGTCAAAATCGTTATTACCAGCCGCAGCTTTATCCAAAATGCTCATCTTGAGGATTTGATTAAAGATATCCCGGCCCAACTAATCTATCTTGATGAGACCAAAATTTCTTTTTTCCAAAAGATTTTTGGCTTGATGTGGCGGCCTCGCCCGGCCAAACCTGACACCCCAGCGGCGGTTCTTTTTACCTCCGGTTCGGAGGGCCATCCTAAAGGTGTGGTTTTAAGCCATCAAAACATGATCTCCAACATCTGGCAGGCCAGAAGTCTAATTGAAATCAACGAAGACGACGTTCTTTTCAACCCCATGCCGGCCTTTCACGCCTTTGGCTTTAATGTCGGGATGATCTTGCCTCTGATTTCCGGGATGCGCTCTTATTCACATTTAAGCCCGCTCCACGTTAAAGACATCCCGGAACTCATCTATGACACCAGAGCGACCGTGGTCATAGGCGGCGATACTTTTGCCGCCGCCTGGGCCAGAAATGCCCACCCTTACGATTTTTGTCACGTTAATTTTATGCTCCTTGGTGCTGAAAAACTTAAGCCCACAACGTTAGATATATATTTTCGGAAGCTGTCAATCAGGTTGTTTGAAGGCTATGGAGTAACCGAAGGGGCCCCAATTTTGGCCGTGGCCAGCCGTATGCGGGTTAAAGATGGTACCGTCGGGCACATCCTGCCCGGCATTGAGTACAGGCTGGCCGAGGTCCAGGGTATGACCGAAGGAGGGCGACTGGAGGTCCGCGGTCCTAACCTGTTGATGGGGTACTTATCAGCTCAAAATCCAGGGGTTCTGCAAGCGCGCTCTCCTGACGATTGGTACGATACCGGCGACATATGCGTAATTGATGATGAGGGTTTTGTCAAGATTGTTGGACGGTTTAAGCGATTCGCCAAGATTTCGGGCGAGATGATTTCTTTGGCCGCCGTCGAGGAAGTGGCCTTTAGGCTCTGGCCGGGCCAGCTCTTAGCGATTCTGGCCAGACCGGACCAAGCCCGGGGAGAAGCTTTGCTGCTGGTTTACCAGGGAGATTTTAAGCCTGATCTTGATCTTTTGCGCCGGGCCATTCGGGAGCAGGGTTTTTCCGATCTCACAGTCCCCAGAATGACCCTCCAGCTTGATAACATCCCGCTGACACCTTTGTGTAAAATTGATTATCCGGCTTTGCAGACCAAAGTCGATGAACTTTCTAAATCGGCGGCCCCGGCTTTATCAGCCCAACCCAGGTTTTTTTCGGCCGCACCTGGTGAGGAAGAGACTCTTTCGTGACCAGTCCCCCGTCAATTTCCAAGGGACGGATTAGGGCGGTCGTTTATCCCGCTGAGCTGACAGCGGTTGAGGTTTTGCGTAAATGCCGGCCCAGCCCTGGAGCGGGTTTGGTGGCCGAGGCTCAGGTTTCCGAACCTGGCCGGACCGCTGAAGCGATTCTCTTGGCTCTGGCCAGGGCGGCATATTCGCTGTGGCCCAGCTGGTACGTTCCTTGGGAAAGAGCCTACGGGGACGAAGGAAATTTACTGTTGCCTTTGTTTCCTGGGGCCGCCCCGGATGCGATCCGGGGAGTAGATCGCTTTTGGCTGGCTCGGGCCAGCCGTGCTGTCGGCAGTAGTAAAGTCCCTTATTTTGACGATTTGGGCCCGGAAACGCAGGCTCAGCAGCTTGGGTTGGCCTTAAACCATGCTGTCGAAGCTATCCATGTTGTGATTACCCCCAAATCTTTCCTTGTCCCTGGTCAGTGGCTGCGATTTGACCGACGGCTGGAAGCCTTAAGCCTTTTGACCGGACTTCCGTCGGTATTGTTGATTGATGAAAACATTAGCCAGTGGGAAGAATTTGCCCAAGGACACTACCGCTTTGAACGTTTGGAAGCTGTATCCGGCCAAAAGGCTGGGGGGTGGTTAGAGCCGGCCGGATCTGATGACGGTCCTGGTGCAGCTGGTACTATTGGTACGGTCACCGAAGCTGGCGGTTCTAGCCAGGCTGGAAGAGTTGAGGCTGTTGTTACGGCTATCGAAGCCGGCGGACTTGGCGGACTGGGCCGGTCAGAGCAAACTTTAGGAGCGGCCTCAACTGGCAAGGCTTACGGTACTGAAGGTTTGAAAGGGAAGGAGGCAGCTGACCGTACTGGCAGTCTTGGTGCTTGTGAGCCGGGCGTAAGCGGCGGGCAGGGAGTTCCTAACCCGCAAAGCCCTCCGGAAATTGAATTATTTCAAGCCATGAGCAGTGATAGTCGTTTTCAAGGGCTTTTTTGGTTTAATTATTTCCTTAAAACACCTGAGCAAAGTTTTGAGGTTGATTTATATTGGCCGATGGGGGAGTTGGTCGTCGAAGTTGACGGCTACCGATATCACAACCAAAAGAAAAACTTTCAAAATGATCGCCACCGCGATTATCTTCACTTGATATCCGGACGATCTGTTTTGCGGCTGACCGCCATGGAAGTCATGCAGGACGTCGGGGCGGCTCTGGAAAAAATCTGGCAGGTCATAACTTTTATCGCCAAGCGGGACGGACTGACTATCCCGACCAGTCCTCAATAAAGATCAAATATTTAAACAACTGATTTAACTGCAGTTATTCAGGGTTTAAACCTTGGATCCTCCGAATTCTTTGTCAACAGGAAAGGCCACCATGGACATTACCATATCACCCCTTAATCTTCTTAAGCTCTGGAATTTATTGGCCGTAGGCGGAGAGGAATGGAACAGTCTGATTCGCCCGGCCTTGGACGCCAAAGAGCGCGAGCGTTTAAGGCAGCTGGGATTACTTCAGACTCTCAAGAAATTGCCAGGGCCGGAGGATCTGGCAAGGCTCAAAAAGGCGCCTAAAGAGGCTAAAAGTGCCGTCAAAGAACCTAAGGCCAAAGACGAGACTGGAAAGACCAAAAAAGCCCCAGTCCGGGAATTAATTAAGATTAAATTGACCGATCGGGGACTTACTTATCTGGGGGACCATTTGGGCGATCCGATTTCCAAGACTTCCACAGCGGCGGCCCCGGTCTTAATTTTTATTATGGAACGCCTGGGAGCCAAAAAAAGGGGCCGGGAGGCCATAAACGATCTGCTTGGAATGAGTGGCCGAGAAGTGGTCAACCAGCCTAATGCCGTACCTCAGGCGCTATCTTTAAAGTTAACCTCACAGATCATAATTTCACGCATCAGAACAATAAGCCCTCAATTTTTCATGGCTGGCGGAGGCCTGCGGCTTAGTGAATTAAGAAAAGTTCTGCCAGAATTTGATAAAGAAGAAATTGACCGCACTCTTTTGGACATGCAAAAGGAAAGACAATTGGTGCTCTATCGTTTCGATTCCCCGGCCCTGGTTACGGCGGCCGATGCCGAAGCAACTTTGTATATCTCTGGGGCGCCTCGGCATTATCTTTTTTTAAAGTGATCAAAGGACTGGTCATATTTTTTTATCAACGATATGTTTACATATTTAACATAATTTAGTTATAAGACGATCTATATTTAGTTTTTTTGATAAAAATTGTCGGAGGCAAGGGTAAGATGAACATGGACCAAGATTTTTCCGATCGAGCTCTAAAAGCACTGGAATATTGGGATTTCAACACTGTCCAGGCTACCGGTTCGGTTTGGGAACCACTACTATGGGATGTGCCCCAAATCAATAGTCCCATACGTGAGGCTATCAGCGCCCAGGTCAAAATGGTGGCTGGTTTAGCGGCCAATAAGGCCGAAGGCGGAATGAATTCCCGCAATCTTTTGGGTCTTCCCATTGTCGGCAGCGCCGGTGTTGGAAAAACCCATATTCTGTCCCACTTGTTTCGGCAGACTTTCGAGCTGGGAGGATACTTTGTCTCGGTCAACGTCGAGAATATGGTTGATTTTTGGGATACTTTAAGTGTTTTTATAATTAAAGCACTTGAGCAAAAAGGTTTTGACGGACGCTTCCAAAGGGTTATCTTGGCCGACCGAATTATTAAAGCCGCAGGTCTAATCGAGCCGCAGCCCCTTGAGGAATTATTGGCCAGAGACGATTATGAGGCGGCGTCCAAACTCTCAGAGGCAGTCAATAATGGGCTTTTTAGAAATGAGTTTTACCGCCAGCAACCGCCCTTTATCGGCGATTTGATTCGGGCGGTTTTGTTTTTGAATCTTGACGATATAACCATGGTCAATAACGGTAAGAGGTGGATTCAAGGCGGTTTGACAGAACTCGATCAAGAATTTAAAGATTTCGGCTTCAAATATGTTCCTGGAAAAAAATCCGAGATCATCAAGGCCCTCAATTGGCTGATGTCTCTGGGCGGCGGTTTTACCGTGACCGGCTTTGACCAACTTGATAATATTCTCTCGCCCCACATTTTGAACTTTATAAATACTGCCGGCTACCAGCCGACCAAAGCTCTGGAGATTGAAGCTGAAGAAGCCAGGACTATTTTAGTTAAGCTTAGCATCGGTTTGGAGGTTTGGATCAATAGTTCGGTTTCGACTTTGACCGTAATCGCCCTTTTGGCCGACGGCTGGGATAAACTCTCCCGCTTTGGTACGGCCACTTCTACAGCCAGATTCCAGAGTCGATTGATTTTGGAGCCCGTTAACTCAGCTGAAGAGGCCAGATTAATTGTCGCCAAGCGCCTGGAATCATTTTTTAGCACTAATAACTTAACCCCGCCTTATCCCAGCTGGCCTTTTTTGCCGGTTTCGTTTGAAGGGCATAGTGGGCTCACCCCCAGGGAAGTGTTAAAACGGGTGGAGTCTTATTTGGAAATTTGCCGGGAAAAAGGGCGGATCGATGAGTGCAGTTTCTTAGGTGACGTTTCTGTTTTAAGCTCTGGTGACTCAGGACCGGTTGCCAAAGGGCAGCCTCCCGAAAAGCCATCCGACCAAGCGGTCAAAATCGAGCTTCGTTTCAATGAACTTATCAAGCTGGCTCAGGAATCTGACCAGACCGAGGTCGCAGAAGTCGATTTGGGGTGGACCTTAAAGGCATTGAGCGAGTCTTTGGTCTTAGGGGAGGTTTTGCCGGGGTCGGCCGAACTGGTGATCGACAGTCTCCCTACTGGAAAAAAACGGGTCCATGATTATGTCATGTTAAGGTATGTTAGTCAGCCGGATCAGGCACCCGAAAGGTATCTGAGTCTTGGCATCATTGATATCCCCAATGCCAGATCTTTTCAGGCCCAGCTCAGGGAAGCCATCGTTCAGTCAGGCATTAGTTCTAACAACAGTTCCAAGAAAATCGGGCTCATTCGCTTTGAGCCCCTTTCCAAAGGCAAAATCACCCAGGAACTCTTAGAAGAATTTCAAGAAAAAGGCGGCCAATGGCTTCGTCCCGACCAAAATGATTTGGTCTTGATGCGGTCTTTGGCGATTATTGAAAAAGAGTTTTCCAAATCGGCCTTAAAAGAGTGGACCAAAATTCGCCGGCCAGCTTGGGAAGTGGCTTTTGCCCGACCTTTTTTTCTTTGGCTTCTTAATTACTCCGAGCCCGTTGCCGGCCGGCAAATCGTTCTGCCTGGGGAGCAAATTAAACAATCAATCGCCGAGACCGAAGCCGGAGTAACTCCAACCACTAGGCCGGAAAATAATCAGCCCACCATGGTGATCGGTCGTTATCTGAAGGTTCCAGGCGATAATTTAGTCAGGATTTCTCCGGATACCCTTTTGAGGCACGTGGCTGTATTCGGGAGTTCTGGTTCAGGAAAAACTGTTTTAATCAAACGTTTAGTTGAGGAAGCAGCCTTGGCCGGAGTTTCATCGGTGGTCATTGATTTGTCCGGAGATTTGACTTATCTTGGTCGCCAGCGCCTTCAGGAGCCTGATGGTTGGCTAGATGGGGATGAGGAGCGGGCGGCCAAGTATTTTGATACTACCGAAACCATCATTTGGACTCCGGGCTGCGAAAAGGGCAATGCTCTGCATTTGCCCCCGATCCCGGATTTTTCAGTGCCGACCGACGATCCTGATTTTTCCCAGTACCGCATAACCACGGCCAGCGAAGCGGTCAAGCATATCCTCAAGAAAAAAAGTAGCGATACCCTGTTTGACGGACTTTTGACCAGAGCCTTCAAATATATGGAAGCAAACCAGCTCCAGGGTTTGGTCGCTCTCTCCGACATCCTCATGGATTGGCCGGACGAAGAGTCGGATTGGTTGTGTGAGCAGGCTAAAAAAGTGGGCAAAGATTTAAAAGGCGCCTTGATGGCCAATGAAAATCTTAAAAAAGATAAATTTACGGAAATATCATCATTGTTTTGTTCAAAAAATGCTAAAACAAGGATAAGCGTTGTTTATACTAAAGAATTAAATTCCCAGGAAGCTCAAAATATTTTTGTCAGAAACTTGATGACCGAGATTTTCACCTGGATTTCCCGAAACCCTGGCCGTGACGGACGCTTGACTGGGCTGGTGGTTATTGATGAAGCCAAGGATTTTGCACCGTCAAAATCAGGTTCTCCGGCCAAAGAGTCCATCATAAGGTATGCCAACCAGGCCCGCAAATACGGTTATGGGCTAATTTTTGCCTCTCAGCTTTTTAAAAGCGTTGATAACAATATCGTTGGCAACTGTGATTCTCTTTTTATGGGTAAGCAAAATTCTCCGGCCTCTATTGTTGCGGCTGAGAACGTTTTGGGAGCCAAAGGACTCAAAGATTTGACCCAGTCTAATTATCTGGTTAAATCCTCATTCACTGACAAAGGCCGGTCCCTGACTATGAAAACTGCCCTGTGTTTGAGCCTGCATCCAAGTTCTAACCCCTTACCCGACGAGGTCATTAATATGGCTGCTGCCTCCCGAAAGCTGATAGAGTCCTAAGACCTCAAGTCAGCCCAAAGCAGCCGAAAGGCAGTCCAAAAAAAACCTCTCAAAACGCAAAAAAAGTCCGGCCGATTGCCAGATGCTCGGCCGGACCTTTGAGTCGGTCTTGGGGTTATCGCCGTTGCCAGCCGGGGACCGACCGGATGGCCTTTGATAGGCCGGAAGCAGGGCGGGGGGGGAAAGTCGATTACGGAAACTGACTATTGTCAGTTGGTGCGGTCTCAGGCCGAGACGCCTTCCAGGGCGTTGGAAGCCCCGGGATCGAGAATCTCGGGACAGACTTTTTTTAAGAATTTGACGCAGAACATAACTACTACCGATTCGATGATGATAACCGGAAGGTTGCCAGCGATCACCTGGAGGGCCACAAACTTGAACTGTTCACCGGAAAGGTAAAGAGCGATAGCCACCAAGATAGCTGAGGCCAGCACTGGCAGTCCGCCGCCCAGAAAACCAGCCACCCACGGCAGCCATGGCTGCTGACTGTTGACGATGGGCCGTAACATCACCCCAAAGAGAACCGCTGGGGCAGCCATGTTGAAGGTGTTGAGGCCTAGGGTAGTCAGTCCCCCGAAATTAAACAAAAGGCCCTGGAGCAACAGTCCCATAAATATAATGGGAAAAGCGGCCCAGCCCATGATGGTGCCGATCAGCCCGTTTAAAACAAGGTGGGCTGAGCTGGGCCCGATGGGAACATGGATGAGGGAAGCCACGAAAAATACAGCCGATAAAATCGAAGCTCTGGGGATATCTTCTGAGCGGAGCGATTTTAGGCCCACGGCCATACCGGCTACAGCTAAGGCCGCTCCTCCGGCCAGAACCGGGGCGGACATTAAACCTTCAGAAATGTGCATGGGTGACTCCTCATCAATTAGGACAATAAATGATCAATAAAAAGGCAATAAAAGGTCAACAATAGATCCAAATAATCAGAACAGCTCTTTGGTCCCGTCCCGCTGGTTGGAAAGCCATTAGGTTGAGGTCAACCGGTTATGGGCCGGTCAGTTGCTCTAAGGGGTTTTCGCCCTACGGCGCCGAGCTGACCACCAAAAGGCCAAGCCAAAAACACCGGCCAACCAGCCCAGGCCGCCGATGATTTCTCTTAAGCCCGGGGTCTGATCCTCGCTTTGGAGGACCAGCTGTTTGTTGATGGGGCCAAGCTGAGTGGCTAATTCCTGCCGGACCACCGCCCGAATGGTGTTGATGTCAAGAGTTGGCTGGACTGAGGCAATTTCGGTGGAGGAAATATCCGCAGTGGCCAAGTCAGTGGCTGCCGCAGGCGGCGGGCTGAGCGCAACTGTGTCATCAGTTAAAGCCGGCCAATCTTCGGCTCTGAAGGTAAAGTCGGCTTGATGACCCTGGCCAGCTTCCACGACAAAAAGGAGATTGCCTTCCGCCTTTGGCCGGTTAAAACAGACCGAGCCTTTTTCGTCGGTGGTAGCGGATTCAATTAACGTTCCGTCAGCGGTTTTCATTAAGACCCGGCCGCCTCTAACCGGGCTCTTGCGGGAGAAATAACTGTCAGTACAGATCTGATCGCTTTGGCCCCAAGCAAAGATGTAAACAGAATGGCCGAAAGCGAGCCCGGGGACCAAGGCCCCAGTCAAGACCCCAAGAAAGGCAGCCGTTAGCCTGAAAGTCAGCCGTCTTAGCCAGCCCCGGGACCGGATTTTGCGGCCGGAGACTAGAGATCCGGACCAAAGAAGCGGTTGGGGTGAGTCAGTTGGCCGAGACCTTTTGGGAGAGTAGCTCACTTTTTGACGGCTGGTTTAAACTGATGGAAGTAGACCCAAAGAACGGCCCCAAGCTCGACGTCTTTATCGGTTCCATCTTGAGCAAGTTGGTAATCGGCCGTGTTTAAGGCCGCAAAACCCCACCAGCCAGCCGCCGGGGGAGCGTAGCTGAATATTCCAGCTTCGTCAGTTAAAACCACTTGGGTTATCATGCTCTCGTAAGGGGCTTCCCCGGCCAGATCCGGCCCTGGATACCATTCAATCTCAACTTCTCCATTGGCGACCGGTTTTCCGTCTAATAAGACTCGGCCGGTAAAGACGTTTCCAGCGTATTGGCCACCAGGCTTGGCCAAGGGGACAATCTCAGTTTTCAGGCCCAAAGGCTCGTTCCAGCCCTCATCGTCACCAAAGGCGTCGACATAGGCCTTAGTGTAATGGATGATAAAGCAGTCCTCTTCCGGTTCCCAGTAGGGCTGAGGCTCCATCACAAAGGCGTAAAGGCCGGGCCTGGACGTCTTGTAGGAAAGCGTCCAGGTCGAAAATTCACCTTGCTTGGCTGGTTTAAGGTTGGCCAGGACGTCGGTCGGCTGACCGGCCGCAAAAACCTGAAAGCTCTTGGGCTTGTCCAGGTTCATGCCTTGGTTTTCAAAAGGGTGCCAGAATTTTATTTCGACATTTAGTTCCGATTCAGCGGTTTCCATGACCGTTGGGGCCGACGGGATGACCATCCCGAAGTGGGCGACTGCCGGAGCAGCCAGCCCCAAGAAAACGGTCAGGGTCATTAGGGCCATTAGGCACCGAAAAGTGGATATTAATTGGGGCATACAAGACCTCGGCTTTCTTGGAAATAGCTAAACCGGTGATTTTTAAATGGTAAGAAAAGATACTGAAATATTTGGCTCAAAAAAAAAGCTACCTTAACCCTGGAAAAGATAGGGTTTAAGATAGCCTTCATGACTGATATATATTATAAAATTAAAAAAGCAAAAACTTATTTAAGCTAAAAAAACGAAAAAATATATTTGTCTAATAATTAGCTCAAGGCCGATACAGATGGTACGGCCCAAAAAATAAGTATTGGCCTAGCTTCAGCCGGGCCAGACTGTCTTCTTGGCAGCCTATATTTTTATTGACTATACCAGTTTTGAGGTGGTCTGTCAAAGGGTTTGAGATAAAAACGGTCAAGCCCAGGCCTTTATTGCTAAAAAAATTCTAGGTTATTTTTTGACATCTGGTTTGGCCAAAAAAAGACTTTTTCATGGAATAGGGGGCGGCTCTGAGGGACTGAGAACGGTTACGCCAGAAACCATCTGTAAAGATCGTTTTCAATTTGTTAGTATGTTTTGCACAGTGGTTATTGTGGTTGCAAGTATCGTTTTTTGGCCATTGGCCAGCCCAGACCAGCCCAGCAGACCACCTGGAAATGACGCCTGTTTATTCAACCCTGCCCTCAAAGTTGCTCCTGGTGAGCCGGACCGATGTCAGCCCCCAAAGCCTCTAGTCTAAAATAGGCAACTTTGTCACCTTATAGGAAATAAGGCTGCTGACCAAACGCCAACTTTGGACTGACAAACTGGGCAGGTTAAAAACTCTCCTAAAACCCAAATAGGCTGGATTTTAGGCATTTTTGTGTATTGGTATCCGTTAGGCCGCCTGATTTTTATCAAAAACTTGATGCCGTTAGCTTCAGTTTCAAAAAAGTGATAAAACTCTTTGGTTGTTTTAGGAAAGTAGGCCAAGTATATCATTTTTTTGGGTCAAGTCAAAAATCCAGCCCGGTCACGCATATAGGCGGCCAAAAAAAGTGCACGAGTACCAGTCAAGTAAATAAACAGATTTCAGAATAGAAATAGCCTGCTTATGGAGCCTAATATTGAGACTTTTTATCTAGTTCCCTCGCCAATAAAAGGCCGGCAAAGCCAACTTGAGCCCAACATGCCAGACCAACTTGTCCAGACCAACTTGTCCAGGCCAAATGGTATGGTCCCGGTCAACCTGTCAAGATTAATAATTATTCTATCCCTGGTGGTTTAATATTTGTCGGGACTTCTTTGCCTGATTATTGTGCACCTGAAAATGACAGCTGTTTAATTGACCCGACCCTCAAAGTTGCTCCTGGTGAGCCGAGCCAAGCTGATATCAACCAGGGCTTTTGACCATGATATGCGGCTCTGTCACATTCTGGCTGCGGGGGGTATCTAAAATGGCTGGCCACTGGACGTTCAGACCCTAAAGCCAATATCAAATATGTCTATCTCTTTTTTTACGGCCTCGAACGGCGTCTTTTTTTTGATAGCCAAAAACATCCCGTGTCAAAGGAGGAACGGCTGGCGATTAATAGTGAAATTCGAAGGCTCTTGTCTATTTACGGTGACGATAGTAGTTTTAAAGACGATGCACTTGTATTTATAACTATTAGCTATATTTTGAAATATAATAGTGACTAATTGCCAGAAAATGACAAAATAATTGACAGTTATAGTTCAGATTTGATAGATTTCGTTTTGTCGACCAAGGCCGACCGTCATGAGCCGATGTCGGCCTTTTTGGCCTATAAGTTGGTTATGAGGTCTTCTTTATTTTGTCATAGTCCAGTTATTAATAGTTGTACCAATGAATTTTTAAACTTTTTGTCCTTAGATATCAACAAAAGTTTGGCAATGGCATTATCATTGAACCAGGTAATAATAAATTTGTTTTAAAATATAAGGCTGTTAATAAGTCTCTTTTAGGAAGTATAGAGTATAGATTTACAAATTTATCGCGTGTTACTTCTTTATCAAAACAAATAATAAGATTAAAAGATATTGCCCAGTGGTGTATAAATGATTTAAAGGAATATTATGTTTATTTATCAAAAAATAATTATTCTTCTGACTCTTGGCAAGCTGAATCGCTGCTGCCAATCGAATTATTCTTGCCTTTAGAGAGCACAAATTGTATTAAAAACGAATTAAGATCAAAAAAATACATAAAAATTTTATATTGATTTCTTTATATAACTTCTTATGTATTCTTGGCGTCCAAAAACCAGAGCGATTTTCCAATAAAGATGCCGTATATGTGGCCATTTTTTGTGAAAAGCTGGGATATAGCTTAATACCAGATTTTCGTCATTATATTATTCATTATTATTATTGTTATTATAAACAAAATTCGAATATTAACCAAAGCATAGTTCTCTTCCAGGGTGGCCATGGACCAGATTTTGAGCCCACAGAATTATTTCGGCAAACCGGCGTTTTTATACGTCTGGGGTCCATACTCAGTCAGAGCGAGGGGGTAATCTTACGGCAGAAAGAAGCTTTTTTGGAAAAATTTATTGATAATAACTGTGATTTGACGGAGACGCAAAAAATCTCTTTGCAAGCCTTCCTGCATTGGAGCCTCCATTGTCCTCAAACCTTAGTTGGCCTGAAACTCTATCTAAGGAAACTGACAGAAACCAAGCGGCAGGCTTTAGGGCAGTTCTTGTTGGAAGTTGCTCAGGCTGATGGTAAAATTGCTCCCCAAGAGATAAAAAAGCTTGAACAATTATATGCCGCCATAGGACTGGATAAAAATCAGGTTTTTGGTGGGCTGTATGCCCTGGCCAGCGGTGTTGACCAAGTTAAAGTCGCTCCTCGTGAATTTGTTCCAACATTATCTTTGGCCTCTTCCAAATCCGAGTAAGAGTCCGAGCTTAACCTGAATAAAAAATTGATCAGAGTCCGGGAGCAGGAAACCAATCAGGTCCGTAGCGTTCTTGACCAAATTTTTGCTGCTGATGACAATGCTGATGCTGTTGTCCCGATTGAAACCGCCGAAAATGAAACTCTATTTGAACTTGGGCTGACTGGTTTAGACGAAGCCCATGCGGCTTTATTTAAAAAACTTATGGCCCAAGACCACTGGGAGCGCTCTAGTACATAGTCAACAGGTTAATTGTGGGTAAAGGCGAACCAGGATAATTCGGGCTTCTTCCACTGTGAACTGCCAGATTACTTTTTTGACGGACGCGTTCCGTTTAATTGTCCA
>JAISWF010000282.1 GCA_031271165.1 Deltaproteobacteria bacterium | reverse complement strand
TTTAGAACATCGAAAAGAATTGAGGCTTGCGCTGTATTCGCTGTACTATTTCTACCTACTGTACCGAATTTTTCATGTAGTTTTTCGTCAAATGGTAATTGTACTTTAGATCCGTCCGTGGCTGTTAGTCTGTATCCATTCCAAGTTGAATACCCTTTTTCGTAAGTTGCCTCGTTTGTTAAATCATATAACCCAAATTCCAAAAAAGTTATAGCTTGCCTGACTTTTACCCCGAGATACAAATCCAGCAGGATCAAGAAACTCTGAATCAGTATTTCCATCATATGACGCCGAATACTTGACCGTATGACTGAGGATTTATTTCCGATGGGCAGGCCGCATTGTATAAGATAATTGGAGTTGGAATTCTGGTTACCCATTTGCAGGGCGGCGGACCCGGCTGCCATACAGGCCTGAAAAGTGACAAAGTTAGCGCCATAGTGGCCTACGAACCCGGCAGCCGCTCCACTTTTCCCGACGGGGAAGCACCAGCCTTCATTAAGAATAAGTTGGCCACCCTAAACCCGACCACGGTTCCGGTAAAGGAAATCCAAAAGTTGACAAGAATTCCGATCATCATCTATTATGACGATAATATCCCTGATTAGTTTAGCGGCATCACAGCTCAGGACTATTGCCGAGCCTGTCTGGAAATGGCCAACCAGTTGCTGAGACGGTGAACAAATACGGCGGAGACGTCACTGTGGTTCATTTGACAAAGGCGGGGTTAAAAGGCAATCTGCATTTCCCCAACTCCGACTTGAACAAAATGGAAATAGCGGATCATCTCTCCGCCTGGTCAAGGAAAAGAAATTGGATTAACCTGATTTCAGAACCAGCCTGGTGAAGGCCAGGCTGATCAGCCAGAAGAATTACAAATGGGAGGCATGATGAAAGTACTTTTAGTAAATGGCAGTCCGCATGAACATGGCTGCACCTTTACCGCCTTGACCGAGGTGGCTCAGACTTTACAAAAGGAAGGGGTTGAAACCCAAATCTTTCAGTTAGGCAAAAAACCTATTCCCGGTTGCCTGGGCTGTTTCAAATGCCAGGAGCTGCACCGTTGCGTTATAGACGATATAGTAAATGATTTCACTGAGTTGGCCCAAAGCGCCGATGGCTTTGTCTTCGGCTCGGCGGTCCACTACGCTTCGGCCACCGGGGCCATCACTTCATTTATGGACCGGGCCTTTTTCTCACCAAGGAGAAGCTTGTATTATCTGAAGCCGGCAGCGGCCGTTGTTTCAGCCCGCCGTGCGGGAACCACTGCCGCTTTGGATCAACTGAACAAATATTTCACCATTTCCCAGATGCCCATCATTTCGTCAACCTATTGGAACATGGTGCACGGATTCACCCCTGAAGACGTGCGGCGTGATTTGGAAGGATTGCAGGTAATGCGGAACCTTGGACGTAATATGGCCTGGTTCCTTCGCTGTAAAGAAGCCGGGGCAGCCGCCGGAGTACCCTGGCCTGAAAAAGAGGAACAGGTTATGACCAACTTCCACGGCTTACAGTAACAGCACTGTAAAGCTATGGAATACAATGGAATATAGATCTTTGCCAAAAAGCAAAGACAGTTTCAGCTCGGCGGCCCTTGGTGGATCCCATATGGCCGCCGGGCTGGCACACCGTTAAACACGGCCTTAATTTTGTGAATTTAGCCGCCACTTCGCTGAGGAGTGGCGGCTTATTACGATTCATCGTCAGAAGAACGGGATTAGGCTTTTATTTCCGAACTTCAATACTCTGATATGTTTGGCAAATGCCTATACTGCGGCCATGGCCAACCATGCCCTTCCAACATCAATGTTGTGCTGGTCAATAAATTTACCGACCTTTACGCCGTGGGCGACGACTATGCCCATGGACATTATCAGGCTCTTGAACCTAAAGCCTACGAGTGAATCCATTGCAGTTCTGACCAAGACCGATGCCCTTTTATAGTCAAAGTAATTGAACGCAGGCGGCAAGCAGAATCTATTTTTTTGCCGAAAATAATCTTTGAGAATAAGGAGCTATCTTGAAGAAACATTTTCTTGGAAATGTAGGAACCATCATGAAGACACGTTTTCTTGAAAATGAGGGACTTGAAGTCGGCGGCATTGGCCATTGGCTGTATTAGCATGAGCTACGGATACTGCCCGGCCCCCGACAAACAGGACATGATAAGATTGATTAGAGATGCGGTTGAACTAGAAGTCACCTTTTTTGATACCGCTGAAATCTGTGGCCCTTATATCAATGAAGAATCGGTTGGAGAGGCCCTGGCCCCTTTTCAAAAACCAAGTGACAATAGCCGCTAAACTCAGTATTACCTACCAGGTATTCAAACAATTTACGGACAGCCGCCCGGAACAGAGCAGGCGGTCTGCGGAGGGATCGCTAAAACGTCTTCGAGTGGAAGCTATTGACCTGTAATACCAGCACCATGTTGACCCAAAGTGTACCAATCGAAGATGTGGCGGGCACGGTCAAAGAATTAATGTCGGAGGGCAAAGTCGAACATTTCTGACTTTCCGAGCCTTCAGTCAGCACAATCCGCCGGATTCATGCGGAGCAAAAGGTTACGGGCATCCAAAGCGAATGCTCTCTCTGCTGGCGGCGACCGGAACAGGAACTCTTGCCGACGCTGGAGGAGCAAAGGTATCAGCCTAGCATCCTTCAGCCCCTTAGGTAGAGGTTTTCTGGCCGCAAGGTTTAATGCTCAGACGACTTTCGATAGTACTGACTTAGGGAGTTCCCAGCCTCGGGTTAAGCCTTCAGCCATGTAAGCCTGAAGCCCTGACGGCCATCCAGGCCTTGGTCGAATCACTAAAGCGATGCCCCTTAATAAAGGAGGCAACTCCGGCTCAGATTGCTCTGGCCTGGCTGCTGGCCTAAAAACCCTGGATAGTGCCCATTCCAGAAACCACCAAGTTGCACCGCTTTAAAGAAAACCTGGCCACCGAGTCTGTATTATTTAATCCTGATCAGTTGGAAGAACTCACAGCGGCGGCGTGACACACAGCGGCTGACACGTGACACACAGCGGCGGTGTCCCAACTTAAACTCCAAAACGAAAGATACACAGTAAAGATAAAAAAAAACAACCGGGTTGGAAAGAATAGCTAACTTAAAACTGCGTCTAGCAAGCAGTCTGATTTTTATAGTACGACAGCAATGTTACCATCCTTGTTTACACTTGATTCAGCCTGGTAGGGGGATAATATGTACAACTATTATCACCTGAAATGAGCTTTTGTGTCATCTATGCAGATGTAGTATGGAATAGGATGGTTATCACCAATCTCATGTTCAAATGATTTGACTTTTGTCATTTTTTTTGGAAACAACAATAGCTGAAACAAGATATTCCAAGATTTTCCAAAACTTACCCCCCCTCTAAATTATAAACCAATTATCTATTAAATATCAAATAAATACCCCTATAACTCTCTCCAAATTTTAAATAATCTATCAAATACTAGTCAATCACCACCAGATGAAGCTGGTGGCTTGATGCTTTTTACGACTGAAGTCGCTTTTGAGCGGCTTAAGCCGCTTTGAAGAACGACATCAATTACCACCAGCTGAAGCTGGTGGTATGAAGATTTTTTAGACTTTCATCTTCGGCTTAAGCCGAACCATCTTTATTCAATTTTAAACGTTTCTGCTCCTTCATCGTGGTTTTGACCCTCTATGTAATTTTTTATTACATCATCGGTGATATTCCCACTACTACAACAAAAGTAACCTCAAGCCCACATATGGCGACCCCAATATTGTTTTTGCAAACTTTTGTATTTCATCAACATTTTATGAGAGGTTGTCCCTTTAAGCCTCTGAACTAACTTGCTCATGCAAACTTTTGGGGGATATGAGAGGAAAAGGTGTACATG
>JAISWF010000169.1 GCA_031271165.1 Deltaproteobacteria bacterium | reverse complement strand
CGTCTCAATCCCTTATTCATCAGGGAGCAGGTCAGAGTAATATCGGCGGCTGAATTAGCATCTGTCCGTGCGCGTCTCAATCCCTTATTCATCAGGGAGCAGGTCAGAGTTATAAAAATCATGGATAAGCATAACGGCTTATATGTCTCAATCCCTTATTCATCAGGGAGCAGGTCAGAGTACGACCTGGCCAAGAAGTTTGATGAGGCCACTTGGTGTCTCAATCCCTTATTCATCAGGGAGCAGGTCAGAGAAAAGGAGAGAGCAATGTTTGTGAGTCCTTACATTCGTCTCAATCCCTTATTCATCAGGGAGCAGGTCAGAGTAACCCCCTTTGCGGCACCATCAGGAGCCGCAAAGGGTCTCAATCCCTTATTCATCAGGGAGCAGGTCAGAGTATAGCGGGCTATTGTTATTTCAATAACATTTTACAGTCTCAATCCCTTATTCATCAGGGAGCAGGTCAGAGACGGGAGTGGGGAGATTATCATTAATGGACTTTGACTGTCTCAATCCCTTATTCATCAGGGAGCAGGTCAGAGCGATGAAGCCTTTTTGGCAGGGAGCTGGTTTGTCGATGTCTCAATCCCTTATTCATCAGGGAGCAGGTCAGAGCCTCGGAAAGAGCTGGAGTATAGCGCTACAATTAGTCTCAATCCCTTATTCATCAGGGAGCAGGTCAGAGTGCGACGGTCCGGACTGACATAAATGCCGCGCTGGAGTCTCAATCCCTTATTCATCAGGGAGCAGGTCAGAGAAGTTGATGCCTCAGACCTTATCGATGGCCTGACTCTGTCTCAATCCCTTATTCATCAGGGAGCAGGTCAGAGCCAACTACCTTCATGCCCTCCTGCCTGTCAAAGAGGGGTCTCAATCCCTTATTCATCAGGGAGCAGGTCAGAGCTTTGTGCATCCAAAGCTGTACAAAGGCAACGCATTGTCTCAATCCCTTATTCATCAGGGAGCAGGTCAGAGACCTTGGTCTGAGGCGAAAGCCTTAAATCTGGCGGCGTCTCAATCCCTTATTCATCAGGGAGCAGGTCAGAGTCCGACGCCACAACGAATACGAACGCACTCAGGGGTCTCAATCCCTTATTCATCAGGGAGCAGGTCAGAGGCTTTTAAGCCGCCCCTGTTCTTTGAAAAATAAAGTCTCAATCCCTTATTCATCAGGGAGCAGGTCAGAGATGAGCGGGCTGAGTGGGCGCGGATTGTAAAAAACTTGTCTCAATCCCTTATTCATCAGGGAGCAGGTCAGAGGAGTCCCTCGGGATTCTGGAAAATTACAGAGCGGGGTCTCAATCCCTTATTCATCAGGGAGCAGGTCAGAGTTTACCGGCAGCTGGTTTGTCGATTGCGATTTCGCGTCTCAATCCCTTATTCATCAGGGAGCAGGTCAGAGTGCGTATCTATTAGATTTACCGACGTTAGAGTGGGTCTCAATCCCTTATTCATCAGGGAGCAGGTCAGAGAACTACTCCAACGCCACGCTGAGTACCGCCGAACCGTCTCAATCCCTTATTCATCAGGGAGCAGGTCAGAGGACTACCTGACTCAGAAAGACGTGGACGATCCTGTCTCAATCCCTTATTCATCAGGGAGCAGGTCAGAGAACCGCATCCTCAACGTCCTCAACCGAGGCCGGGAGTCTCAATCCCTTATTCATCAGGGAGCAGGTCAGAGAATACTATACAGGAAAAGTCTAATCTTCTCCAGGGGTGTCTCAATCCCTTATTCATCAGGGAGCAGGTCAGAGAAATAACCACCCATCTGGGAACAATAGAGTATAAAGTCTCAATCCCTTATTCATCAGGGAGCAGGTCAGAGCGCAAGATGCGATGGACTTTATGTCGCTCACATTAGTCTCAATCCCTTATTCATCAGGGAGCAGGTCAGAGTTTGAGGGCCCTTATGCGATTTGACGACGTCTTAAGTCTCAATCCCTTATTCATCAGGGAGCAGGTCAGAGTATACTCATCTAGCGCCTGACGAAGCGCACCATTCAGTCTCAATCCCTTATTCATCAGGGAGCAGGTCAGAGAGAAAAGTCCCATGACTATCATTGCAGGCGCCCGTATGTCTCAATCCCTTATTCATCAGGGAGCAGGTCAGAGGTTTTCAACGATTCAACAGTCTGGCAACTGGAGATGTCTCAATCCCTTATTCATCAGGGAGCAGGTCAGAGGCAGTGCCTCTGGACCTAGCATAAATGTTGGCTTTCAAGTGTGTCTTGCGAGCGTCCCAAAATTTTGTCACAAAAAATGCCATGACTGTACCGTATGCGCAAGTTGAAACCTTGCAGTTACGTGCTTGCGAGCGTCCCCTGACCCCAACCATATCAACCTCACGCTCGCAAGATACTCATATTGATGGAAAGAAAACTGAATCAGATCCCAATTTGCAGAGAATTAATAAAATCAAATTTATATTTGGACTCCTTTGTTCTGGTGATTTCATAAAAAAATAAGTTAAAATATTTAAAATTTCCACTAGCAAAAAAAGTTATTCAAACAAAAATTACTTTATCATCGCCTTGCGGTAAAGGAAGACCAATAACCGAGATTGACGATAATAGTTTGTCAATGTCATGGCCTAAATCTAATATAAGTACTTGATCGTCTTTTATGTTAATAATTTCTTTGATGTCATTTTCAAGACGAACTCTGTCAATATTTCGTAAAATACACAAAAAAACTGATAGCTGCCATGTGATACCGTAGCCTTTAACGATTTTATTTATTTTATATAGCCTTTTAGGGTCAGAAATATCATATAGCACTAAGTAGCATCTAGTAATAGAGCACCTCTCGTCTATCTTGTTATAAGAAAAGATAAGTCTTTTATGTCGCCAACGAGCCAGGCAGCTACCATTTTTGCATGCAAGATTAACATTCTGCGATAGCTTAGTTTATAATTGAAAACATTATGGCTAATTTCTGTTTCCATTCGTCTATGTAAAGCTGAGAAAAAAGCTTTTAGGCCATATTTAGTCATTGTATATCCTGCAGATGTTTTTAAAAAATGACCTTCGGTTAATTCATTTTTGTTAAAACAAGTAATAACCACTGAATCTGAAATTAAAGGCCTAAATGGTTCCATTAAATCTAGTGCTAAAGCTGGTCTTCCAGGCGTTGAGACATGATAACTGCCAATAGTTGGTTCAAGACTTGCTAAAAGTAATGCAGAAATGCATTCTCGTGTCAAAACAGAGTAAGCTAGAGAAAGTGCCGCATTAACCGGATCCGGTGGTGGCCTACGTTTCCTGCCATTATCTAAAAATTGCGTTGCTAGTGACTTAGAATGTATTATATCAGGAAAATATTTAAAGTATATGGAAGCAGCGTATCCCTCAAAACCACGAAGCTCATTTATAGAACTTGCATCTTTGGACTTTTTTGAAACCATTAAAAGCTCATTAAATATATTTTCGGACACATTTTTTGAATTACGCATGAGTATAGTGCGCTGATTCAATATTTTTGCATAAATTAACGCTTTTGCCAGCTCTAAACATTTATCTGGTTGGTTAAATTGGAGAACTTGAGAGCGTCGAACCAAGGAACTTATAGCATATTGCGGAGATATAACAGCCAATAACCTGCCAGCAGAAGAAATAAATGTTATTGGTATCTGTTTTTCTGTCAAAACTTGAATTGCTTGAGTGCTTATTTGAACCATCCCTACAATTGTTAAACTATCTATGTTAATTATAGGAATTTTTTTAGTGACTTTTCCGTCTTTGTCACTGATTTTTAATTCTAAACCAGAAATGCCAATTTTAAAACCTTCATTTTGGCTCACAACATGGATACCATCTTCGCGAAGGGGCCATAATTTTTTTGTTGGTTGGCTACTGCTTGAATCAGTATTTTGATTAAAATTTACCTCATATGGTAAGCAAATTTGATATAAAGAACAACGTGGACATCTAGTGTCATTGACAAGAGGCAAAGGGCGTGACCCTTCAAGACATTTTTTGGCGTCATCAAGAATTTTCAAAGCTTCTGTTTTTAAATTGCAATCAACAGGAATTGTTAACTTTATGTTTTCTTCCCCGTAATATAGCGCAGCTTCTGAGACTATATAACCTGCTTCTTCAAGAACAATGACCTGAAGTCCCACTTGAATGAGATCAACTGGCCAAGGCTGAATGGTGTTTTCGATTTGGCCTCCGCTTTCCATTCGGCATTTTTTGGGGCGACCTTTGCGATATTCTATTGGAACAGCTTTGAGTCCATCCAGTTCAGCCAAGTCTAAAACAGCAATTACTCCAAGTTTTTGGCTACTTAAAACCAAACCAGATACTGTGACAGGCTTATCGTAGTCATTTTTTTCAGCTTGTGGCGAGATTATACTAGGCTTATCAACATCTTTATGAAAAATTTTCCCAATTTCTGTGTCAACACTTGGGATAAATTGATTTTCTGCTTGCATTAAATAAAAAAGACGTGGGCAATAAGCATATTCTGCAACATTTCTGGCTGATAGAAAGTTATCAGAATTTAAATTATCGCACATGTGTTTAGACGGCTTTTTCAGGCCAGCGACAACGACAAGTAAGCGTATAACAATTTTGGACAGCCTGAGGAAAGGAAGCAGAAAGAGACTCTACCATCCGACCGTACCAAGGTTTTAGATAAGGTCTCGTATTTTTGAAAACTGCTCCAGGTTCTATCTGCAGAAGAGGTTTTTTGAAAGGGTTCCCCTCTCCAGCATTCTCTCCGAGTCGACCATACTTCACCCGCAGTCGCCAGTAACCGTCTTTAGGATCATTTGCTGCCGGAACAAAGCTTGATAGGTTAATGAAGCCTTCAACAGTTTCAACTTCTCTGAGATCTGTTGTTTTTTCAACGTTTTTTACCGTAAATCTCCCCAACCCAACAGATTTGTCTTTGCCAAAGCCACAACGGCCTATTTGTTCGAGATTTTTTTCAACCATAGCTTCCTGGCCGGCCAGTGAACGCAAATAGACGTCCACATCCTTATGGGGCAGGTGCTTTTCCGTGGTCTCGTAAAGGTTACCGGCTGACCCTTCACCTCCTGTAGTCATTGTCATCCGATCAATGGTCGCATGAGGAGTGTGGGTTGTTACCCAAGGACTGAAGGCAACTGTGGGAGGCTTTTCTGGTGAAGCGCAAGTGCTGCGAAATTCTTCGATTGTCTGAAAAGGCGCCTTTTCCTGTTTTTTATATGAATCGTACTTTTTTTCCTTAAGCTCGCGAGTGTCAATACCAGCTGAAAGAGACCTTCGAGAGCGTGGAAACAAAGGCTTTGGCAGCAAACCGGCTGGAAAACCGTCAGACAAAACAAAAGGAGGCTCACCATTTAAAAAAGGTAAAAGCCAAGTTGCCAAATTTTGGGGGCCTTGGTCCAGGGCCACTTGCCAACACAAGTGCCCAAAGAGAGTGTCAGACTGGAGAGGGGTAGCCAAGGGAGCCTCCAACTCTAGCCTGAAACGCCAGTCCGTCCAAAGACTCCAGTCGTAGCCCGGGGTCATTTTGAACCCTCAGTCCTTTTGCGGAGGTAGTCCGCCAACGGTGTTCCATCTTCGGCCACGAAAGCCACATGCCCGTATCCTCTGGAACCAGAACCGCCCAGATAATCTTTGCCCAGGAGTTCAAAACCCTCGGCCAGGTACTGATAAAAACCTGCCACGTTGTCACCCTCAAAAGACCGTATGACTAAAGAGAAGTCAAATTCACCACCAGCAGGGATACGCTCAGTTGTGCGTGGTCCGATCCGACCGCTGGCGGTATTGGTCTTGCGGTCAATTAAGACTTCCTGTTTGAGATCTGAATTGACTCCAGCCGACTCCCATTCTTTGGCTGTTTCCGGCTTGGGTTGACAGTCACGAAAAAGTAGCCGGGTAGGAGACTTAACTTTTTTGCTATCGTGTGGCCCAAACAAATCGCAAACTTTACAATTGCCACAAGAGCATGGGTTGCCATTGTTTTGAGTTGTAGGGCAATCCCGCAATTCCAGCAGAGAACGTAGCTTCCCCTTGACCGAGGAGCCCGGGACATAAGGCAATTTGGTGATTGGATGACGAATAATAGGATTGTCGGTTTCCCCGATACCAATATTATCTTTGGAGCCGCCAATACGTAATCCCGACTCCAAAACCTTTAGGGTCCCTTTGATTTCTTCAATGCCTTTAAGTTTAACGCCCATAAAAACTCCTTTCGGCGGGTGCTATTATTTAGATTTGTCCAAATAACAAAGAATACTAGTTATATAACGAAAAAAACCGAGCATCTCTTTTGGAGTTGACAATGCCTGCTTTAGGTGTAAGTCAAAAAAATTTTTAACTATCGTTGGTAAAACTCCACGTTTATGAGCTCGTACAATTCTTTCAGTGTAAAGGATGGCAAATTTTTCCTTAGCCTGAGGAAAGTAGTCCTCATTTTTGCGAAGAGGTATGATTAAACTAAGAAATTGCTGATATATCTGCCGATATTGAGTCGGTTTGAGGTTGGCTTGGTCAAAAGCATTGGATATTTTCTGGGCGGCTTCGAAAAACAAACTCGGGCAAAGTTGTCCATCATCACCATAAAAGGTGGTAAATACCGTACCGTTAGGTAAATTAACCGGCACCGCGGGCGAGAAGGTCCTTCCCTGATTGGTGTGATAAGGGGAACGGTGAGAGCCAAGGACTTTGATGTGTTTGGCTATGGCTATCGGGTTACCGGTGATATTTTCTTGTAGCTGAAATTCCACCTCAGCACCTTCTTTAATGGTCAATTTATCTTCCACATCACCAAAATTAAAAGAAGCATCAACTCCAGAGGCACACTTGATAAATCCAAAGCCTTTATCTTGCTTTATGCTAGTAATTTTACCTTTTTCAGTTGCCATTTTCTGCCTTTCCTAATTATTTTGTTGCCGCTCTTCGAAATGACGGTTGGCGGTCAAGGCATAGCGACAGACAAAGCCCAGTTCCGCCATTTTGGACGAATGAGGAAGGGCTAAACTGGCTGCCCAATCCCTGGCTTGTGATTTCTCAGGGGCATCGTTGTGCTTAACAGTCCAATTGCGAGACACATCTCTAGCCAAAAGTGGAGCGTATTCAAAAAAGTGCGTCTTCCTTGTGATGTGGTAATTTTGGTACATTTGAGCGTAATTAAGCAGCCGTCGAACTTGACCAGTTGAAACGAATCCTTTAGACAACCAATCGGACAGTTGTTTGGCATCACACATAGTTGAAGAAAATTTAGCCCACGGCAGGGATACGGAAAAAGCGCTTATTCGGTCCTTGGTGGCAGAAGTGGTAGTTTCGTCGCTGGCGGTAGAAACATAGGCCCAAGGAAGCACCCCTGGCCCAGGAATGTTTTTAGATATAGACAAGAGTTTCTCGGCCTCCTCAAGTCCGGCCGTGACAGGTAGTTTGGGTGGTGCTATGGCTACTCCAGCCGACAAGGTCAGACGCGGGTTATTGTCGCAATAGGTCAGAAATTTTTCTCTAAGCGTTAGAGCTAATTCAAAAATTTGATCCCAAGGTCCAATGGCAGCCACGTCATCACCACCGGAGTAAACAATATAAACACTGTATTTTTTACATAAATCCTCGACCTGAAGGCTAAAGAAGGCTTCCAGTGACCGGGATAAGGCCGCAGTCCTAGAAATTGAACGGTCCTCACCAAAACCATCGGAGAAAGCATATCCGAGTCTGTCAACATCAAGCTTTAGATAACCTAACGCTGGCTGACCAAGAGCCTTTTGGGCCAATTGTGAAAACTCCATGGGTTGCCCATCTTCCAAAGGAACGTGTCTTGCCCGGGGTCTGGAGACCAGCGGTTGCTTGGGAGCAAACTGGGGACAATAAGGGCCCAAGGAGGCAACTAAATTGACCTCGGCAGGAGTAGACTTTTCTTTAAGCAGTGAAAATGTGCCTACGGGAGTGGAATATTTGTCCGGCGATGGCGACTTTTCCCTGAAAAAAATTACCCGTTCAGCTTTGGTCAGTTCAGTACCCAGCTTTTTTTCGTCTTGGCAAGAAGGACAAAGATCGCCATCTGCCTCCGGTCTTTGGCCGCATCCTGGACAGAGGCCTTGCCCTGCCTCTGGCATGAGATTGGCCAAAACGAATCGTTCTTCTGACCAACCATCTTGGGTCTGGACAATAGGCGAACCCTCGCGGTTACGTTCCTGTCGCAATAATTCTAAAGCCTCGTCAGCCAATTGAGGGAATTCTTTTTTTATTTCTTCATCAGTGGCAGTTTTATTCGCCAAGTTAATGCTTAGTTCGGCTCCTGACTGTTGATAAAGCCAGTCAGATGTCATTAATAAAACAGATTCAATTACTTCTTTGGTTTCTTGACTATTGGGCAGAAGCAACTGGAATTTTCCACCAGCCAGGGTCAAACATTGGGTCAACGGTAGGGACAACTGGCCCAATATCTCAAGCATGACCGACTCAGCATAGACCGCCACTTGAAAAGACCTTGCCCTCATCCGCTTGGCCAACCCACCTTGGCCGGCTTTAACTTTAAAAATGTGTTTTTGGATTCCGTTAAGGCTGCCCACGAGCAAAAGGTATGGACGGTCCGCATCTTCAGACCAAGCTTTAGCCAAGGCCAAGGCAGCCGTCGTTTTCAAGTGATCGAAAAGAGATATATCAGGCCTGGCATTTACGGCCGAGGGTATGCACCAGGTAAAATGTTCCAAAATGGCCAGTGCTCTGTTGACAAAATCTAAGGGCTTAGAGCAGTTGTTGGCTTGCCAGGCGACTAAGAATTGTTCCCACAAAGCTTTATACTGAGGACAGAGAATCTCCTCTTGGCTATCAGTTAGCGGAAAGGCGGAGTCCATTGAAAAGGGAGCCAGGGGCAAACGTCCCTTGGACTTCCAGTCGTCGGGCGAGTCAAGAAAAACTGTACTCAAAGGCGAAAGCAGCTTGGTTAAACGGGTTCTGGCTGAAAGCTCCTCACCGCGTCGCTCATGGCCTGAGGATAAGCGATCAGCTTCAGAGATTAATTGTTGTTCCTCATTGGTCGAAAAATGATGGTATATGGCTAGGTTAGCAATTCGATCCGAGTCTAACTCAGGCGGCCAGAAGTGATTAATCAGGAAGAACTCATTGGTGTACAGAACATGATTACGGGAATAATGTCCCTTAAATAGCGGACAGACGCTTGATTGAAGGTTCTGGCTCAGTTGGCTCAAACCTTGACCGGCTGGCTGAGTCCGTTCCAGAAACTTCCCCAGATCATGGGTCAAGGCCCCTAGAGCTAGTTCTGAAGCTTCAATGTACTTTTTTTTAGGGCTATTTTTTCCGAATATTGACATTTATTCCTTTTTTATAAATTCATATTTAAATATGGCAAAAAAATATTTTTTAGCTTCCTAAGCGACCTCTCTCTGTTCTTCAGCGGTTATTTGGCCTAAACCAAAAATAACATTTTTACCAACATGAATATATTCTCCAAGGCGCAAGAGAGGCTCAAGGATTCCAAAATTGCCTTCAAAACATAGCCAACCAGTTAGGCCGCCGATAGGAATTTCGACATTTTTTCGGGTACTAAAGCGTGAGTAATCATGCCACATAAGTTGCTGCTTTGTCAAGACAGCAGCCTGAGCGGCTGGTCCAAACATGGAGTTTAAATCTTCCTTGGAGCCGTCGCCATGAAAATACCGTAAAAGAAATAAGCGCCGGGTCAGGGAAAGAACCAAATCAGATAAGCTGGGCTGCTTGCAAAGACCTCCACCTACCTTAAGACGCAAAGGAGTGAAAAAATTTATTAAAAAAACTCCAGAGCGGGATTTTCCAGCTGAGATAGGCAAACACACTGGGGTCGGGGTCAAAACCCGCCCATTAGCCGTCCAGCATTTATGACCGAACTCATCGGTTATGTGCCAAAGGGTAAACCGTACCTGATCGCGACCTAAACCCTGCCGCCCAAGTTCCTCAATGGCTCTGGCCACAAAGGGAAAATAGGCCAAGGCTTGGCCAATGAGGACGATGGAGAAATCTAAAGAGTCTCCGGGTACTGCCTGGGTCGGAATTTTGGGATGGGCTTCAATAATTAAAGGGTGGGGGGTATGGGTGTAAAGACGCATCACCTCGGTTTGAGGCGGGACTGGAGATTCAAATAGGTAACAATAGGGACAAGCAGTGTTTAGGTTGCATTTTCCGCACTCTAACCGTCCCTTAGCGCAAAACAGATCCCGCAAGGCATACCCCAATCCGCCTCTTAAGGTTTGACCCCAACGCTGGGAAACGCTGCCGCCGCTCAGAAACTCAATTCGACAAGTCAGACGAGCGAGAGGAAGCGGACAATCAGGTAATGCAGTGCCTGATAATGTGTCTGATAATGGAGACATTTACCACGTTAAAAATTAATAAAAGATAAATCAGACAGATAGCTTTCTAAATCTTCTGAATAATACGTTATACCAAATTTTGTTAGGCTATAATAACTTAAATATGTTTTTAACATTGTTTTAGCTTGCTCTTTTAAGCTTTCGCAATCTTTAGATTTTACATAGTTGCCTCCGTGAGCTAAAATGCTATTATTACGTGTGTTTCCTAGATTTTGAAGATGTTTACAAAAATCAGATAATGATTCAATATTTTTTGGCAAACAATATTCGATAAACTTATCTTTAAGGACCACCAATAAAATAACTGAATTCATAAAAGCCAGTTTATTTGGCAGTTCAGCTGTATCCCACTTTAATAAATCTGCACTTGCTTTTATGTAATTATTTTTTAATGTTTCTATGCAATGTATATCTTTGTTTAATAATAATTTATAATCAGGTTTGCCTACCTTAAAAGGGTCATGCTCCTGCTCTATTCTCGAACTTAAAATACCTTCCATGCATCGATAAAAAAGTAAGGCTGAAAAATCCAATCTATTTTTCATGTAATGAAGCCCTAAATGAAAGAAATTAATAATATTAATAAATTTAGGAACATTTTTGTCTTTTAAGTTGTTAGCAAATTCTATTTGAGAATTTATTTTTTTTAAATTAGATGTATTTAAATTATTAGTAATCGACTTTTTATGTTTAATCATCTGATCAGTGCATTTATGTAGACTAACTCTATTCAGATCACACCATGATTCATAAAAGTTTGAAATTAATAATTTAAATTTTAATTTTGCAATTTGCTTTTTGGAGTATTTATCATCTAGTCTATTGATTAAAGATTCATAAGCATTACTTGCAGCTTTAAATAGTCCATTATTGAATAATTCATCTATTTTAGAAATTTCTTGATCACCAAAAATAGTAATAGGATTATCTAATTTGATAATTTGTATTTTATCATGACCATCTGGAAAACGAGCATCATTGTAATATTTGCTTTTTTCACTGTAGACAATGTCCATATCTAATTGCCAGGCTGCTAACGCAGCCGCAGCACTCATTACTTTTTTTCCACCTGTAATATCAATAACGATCTTGAGCTTTGCTAGATCATTTGTCTGAATTGAATATATTTTATCTTTAATAGTTTTATATATATCTACAGGATTGGTTGGATCGCAAATACTATAAGTTATTATGCTCTCATCAGCAGGATCAATTTCGTCACGTCCTTTGCCAAAGGCTATTTCCTGTTTAATTAAAATGATTTCATCTTGGCACTCCTCTGAAGTAATTATATGTAAATTTTGCGGACGCAAAACCAGAAAAGATTGGGCAGTTGTCTGGGCACTATTTCCAGCCATGCTAACAAGCAGATTATATTGCTTATCTTTTGGTATATTTGGAGAATTAGCTATAATTTCTACAATAATATCTGGGCTTAATTTCTTCATGTAAAATTCTCCATAGCATTTGATTTTTTTGTCATTCAAATGCTGGATTTTAGGAATTTTCAGGGGCAATGAGCTGGGAGCTAAAGGAAAGCCGGACAATTTTTAAAAAAATACCCCAATTCAATAGAACTGTCAAGGGGGCTGATGAAAAGGAGAAACCGCAGTGAAAACGCAAGAACTTCAGCGAGGGGTCAGAAGGCACTGACAAGAAAAAATGGGATTTGGGCTTAAGCTTTAGGCCAGGGCCGGCCACAAAGCCGGGTGGGGTCTGGCGATAACGACTGAGCTTACGATTCCGCCGTCGCGGCCCAGGCGGTCTTCGACGGCCTGGCTAGCCGCCTGCACTTGTCCCAGTTCTCCAGTAAAGAAGACCTCACCTTTGCCGCCTAATCCCCGGGCTAGCCGGATTTCAATTAAAGTGACATTGGCCGCTTTAGCGATAGTATCCCCGGCTCTGACCGAGCTGATGGCCGCAAAGGTTTCGATGATTCCCAAAGCTTCGAGCTTTTCGACGTTGGTGGTCCCGCTGATGGCCGGTCTTACGTCCGGAGAGCAGTTAGTTAAAACGTGGGATTCGACTAAGAAAATGCCGGCGGCCTCAATAGCTTTGGTGACTGAGGTGGTCACGTTAGCGACTTGTCCAGAAACGATAGTCACAAATTTACCGGGGCAAACAGGACACGCCAGTAAAAGCTCAACTTCGGAAGCCTTAAGCATCTCGTCGGTGGCTTCGACGGCCACCGGAACAGTTTTAAATTCGACTAATCCTAAGGCGGTACTCATAACTGGAATCCTGGCATCAAAGGGAGTATTGGCTCGAAAGCCTATCCTCAAAAATAATTTACTCTCTGGCGATGGTGACCGAATCGGGGTCGACTTTGACCACTCGGCCGGAGAGGCTGGCGTGGACTGCGGCCCCTAAGGCTCCTTGGGCCGGTCCAGCAACTTTGGCCCCGGCTTGGACCGCATCGCCGGGCTTAACTATCGGGACCGACGGAGCGCCCAGGTGCTGTTTTAAAAGGAGCCTGACCCTGTCCGGCTTCCCGGGGAAGGGGGTCAGCGGGGCTTTGAGGCGATCGTATGGACTCAGCCCCAGTTTCTGGACTAATTTGGGGATAGGGTAGCGGCGAAATTCCCGAAAGCGGTTGACCGATTCCGGGGTGACTTTAATAAGCGCCTTGGCTACCTGGGGACCAAGGCGACCTTTAAGCTCGCGGTTGAGGCGCCAGGGCTGAAGGCCCATGACGCAGGCCTGCTCGCAAAGCCCGCATTCGCAGCATAAAAAAACTTCCCCGGCTTTGTCTGGAGGTTCGCCAGTGTGGCCATATGAGGCCAGGCGCATGACCCGGTCGGGGTGGAGGCGGTGTCCCAAAAGGTATCTGGGGCAAAGATCGGTGCAGAACATACAGTGGCAACAGGCCGTCCTGGCAATACGCATCATGGCGCCAATGGATCTTTTTTTGGCCTCAGCCTGGGGGTGGGAGCGGTCCAAGACGATCAGGCCCTTGGTGGTTTTGGTAACCGGAGCCCCAAAGTCCTCTTCAAGTTTGCCCATCATGGGGCCGCCGTTTATGACTACTGGATTGGCAGTGGTTGGGCCTCCGGCCGCATTAATGACCTCAGCTAGTGTTATCCCGACCGGGACTTTGAAGGTGGCTGGTGAGGCCACTTGTCCGGTTACGGTGAGGTATTTTTCAGTAACAGCTTGCCCTTTGGTTGCGGCTCGGTAAATATTTAAAAGGCTCTCGACGTTGATGACCAAGGCCCCGCAGGCCAGGGGCAGCCCACCTTCGGGGACGATGCGGCCGAGGACCTCAAAGACCAGGACCTGCTCGTCACCCATGGGGTAGTAGTTGCCGAGAGTTTTGAGGCTTAATTTTGGTTTGTCAGTTATTTGCTGGCTCAGAGCTGCGGCCGCCTGGTGGTATTTTTCTTTTAAGGCCAATATCCCAGCCTCGGCTCCCAGAGCGCTAACCACCAGATCGAGGGCGGCGGCCAGCTCTGAGGCATTGGCCAAAGCCAGCTGTTGATCGACTTTTAGAAGCGGCTCACATTCAGCTCCATTGACGATGACGTGGCTGGGAGCAGAATTGAGCTTGACGGCGGCCGGAAATCCGGCACCGCCGGCACCAACCACCCCGGCTTCGGCTACAGCGGCTATGAGTTGATTTTTGTCCATGGGCACTTGAGCGTTCTCTTTTCGAGGAGTGACCGGGTCAGCGGCCAAAGACCAGGGTTTTGACGATCACCGGGACCACACGTCCGGCAGCTACCGGTAGGCCGATGTCGATGTAATCGCCGTTTTCCACCTTGACCGAATCAAGGGAGATGATGGTCTTGCGGGGAAGACTCGTTCGGAGGGCTTGGCCCAAGCTCTTGGCCATGTCTTCCTCAATGATCACCACCAGCAGATCGTTTTTGGAAAGGTAATAATCAAGGCCCTCTATTAGGGCGCTGCGCAGTTCAAGCACCTGCTCGTAAGAGGGGTTTTTGATGCCCTTAAAAGCTACGGCCAGGGGTTGGTAGCTTCCGCTTTCAACTTCGCGGTACCAAGAGAGCTTGGCCGCCAGGCGGGAACTAAAATATTTATAATCATCAGCCTCGTCATCGGTTGTAAGCTTTAAAATCGGGAGATTTTTAAGCGGCAAAACACCTGGGTCAGTGATGGTAACGGTTGAGCCGCTGAGCTCCAAAGCGTTGGAGCCGGCCCCGACGACGGTGGCCCGGATGGTCTCTTTAGGGGTCAGAATTTTAACGGCGGAAAAATCCTTGGACCTTAAGACCGCCAGACCCAAAAGAGGGCCAATATCGCCGTAACGGAAGGGTTCAGGGTTTTCTTCAGAACCGTAAATAAAATCGGCCACCCCTCCGGAAAAGGTCAGTCCGCCAAGCTGCCAGCTTTTTCTGAGCGGGTGGGCGGTTAGAAACAGTTCAAGATCTTCCGGGGCACCGTCGGCTAAACCCAGGGACTGAGCCATGACGGAAGCTAGAGAGTCGCAAACTTGATTTAAGACGGCTAGATCAGCCTGAGCCCCTTGGGTTAATGTAAATCCTCTTTTAGCGGCCAAGGCGGCCACTTTCGGGGAGACAAAGGTCAGGCGCCGGCTTTGAGGATCGACAATGATTTGCCGGCCCCCGATGTCCAGGCACGAGGTGTCCATGGGCTGACCATCCAAAAAAATGGCCGTGTTGGTGGTCCCGCCTCCGATGTCGAGGTTGGCCAGGGGTCGGCCTGGGTTTTGCCGGCTCAGCTCGGCCGTCCCGGCTCCGCGTCCGGCCAAAACCGATTCCAAATCACTTCCGGCCGTGGCCACCACAAAATCCCCGGCCAGACCGCTTAAGGTACTCAATACTTTTTCGCTGTTTTGCTTTTTGGCCGTCTCCCCGGTGATGATAACCGCCCCGGCTGAAACGTCAGCCGGGGTAAAGCCGGCGGCGGCATATTCTTCGTTGACAATGGCCAAAACTCCCTCGGCATCAATGACCGAGCGGTCCAGAAGCGGAGTGAAACGGATCTGGCCTTGGTGGATAATTTTTTTGTCCACAATTTGGATGCGAGGGACGCTAGCCGCTCCAGCGATGTTTTCGACGGTGAGGCGGCTGAAAATAACCTGGGTGGTAGTGGTGCCCAGGTCAATACCCACGCTGACGATGGACTCGGTCAAAGTCGGTTTTCCCCTATATGGCTGGTTAAGTTAGATCCCCGAACTTTCTGGGGTAAACCCAGCCGGTAAATATTTGAACATCAGAACGTAAAATAGGCTCGACAGCCGGTTTAAAGCCATGACAATGTCCTCACGGGAGCAGTGCCCGTCAGAATCAATGAAGGCGGTGGCAGCGGCCAGTTCCGTCTCCCGGACCATGGTTCGCAGCAGGTTTAAGGCTACCGGCAGCGGGCCCATCCGGCAAGTGGATTTCATGTGGGAATGCCCGAAAAATTTTTGAGGATTGTGGCTTCTTTCGCGGACGGCTTGGGCATCAAGACCAGCCAGTAAAAACTGCGGTACCGGCTTCCCCCGGAGCTCGGCCGGCAGAAGAGCCCTAACAAATTCCAAGATCTCTTCGAGATCGGAGACAAAATCCTCACGTCCGCAGTCAATTCCGGTCAGCTGGGCATTAATTATGGAGGCGCATAAGCTGTCGAGCCTGCCGCGCCAAATGATGACCGGATGGTTTTTAGCGACCAGCCGCCGGCCGGTCAGATGGGTCATGGCCTCAGGTTTGTGATCGTAAACCTCACCGTCAGGACCGATAAAGGAACCCGGCGGTAGCGGCTGAAATTTGGCATCAAGGACTCCCGAGCCCGGCTCCTGGCAGACGATGCGGATGCCGCGTTCTTTAAGAAAATCCACCGCTGCCGGGGTCAGGACCGTGCCCGGTGGTACGGTCCAAGCCGGAACGGTCCGGTCCATCAGGATTCGTCTAAGTTCGGTTTCCGTAAGTACCTTCATGGTATACCGGCCTTTGTCGGAGATTTCTTTTTACTGCTCATACCAGTTGGCCGGGTAGACCACGTAGAAAAACCTGGTAAAACCCGGGGAGGAAAATTCAATGGTCGAGTGGGCCGGGATAAAAATAACCTCCCCAGCTTTACCGGTAACTTTCCGGCCGTCAATGAGTATTTCCAGGGTCCCTTCAATTATGTAGTCGACCTCGTCATAATTGAGAGTCCACTTAAATACCGATCGGTCCATTTCCATAACCCCAAAGCCCAGACGCGGACTTTCGGTGAGTTCGGAGACGTCTTTTAAAAAGACCCGGTCGCCGGCTTTGCCGGTGTCAAAGGGCTCGGGATGGACTTCCGGCAGCTTTATACCCATGATGCCGCTGGGGTCAATTTTTTTCCAGCCGGGAACGGCTGAGGGTTTGGTTCCCTCAGAGCGCATCTCCTCAAGCACTTTGCGGACCACGGCTTCCAATTCTTTTTTGTCAATCACTATTATGTCCTCCAGAGCCTTGATCTAAAGGCTCCCGTTTTTGGTTCTGGGAGAGGCTCGTCCAAGCCAGACAAAATTCTACTTAAGGAGGTTTTCGTCGACCTCCAGGCTGTCGATGATGCCGATAACCACCGCATCAATGGGACTATCGCGGTCGCCTAAGGAATTTCTGGCCACACTCCCTTTGGTCACCAGCACGTCCTCGCCGATACCGGCCCCGATAGTATCGACAGCGACAATCGTTTCCGCCCCTGCGGTGCCGGTAGTTCTGATGACCAACAGTTTGCGGCCGTTTAATTTGGGATCTTTTTTGGTGGCCCAGACATTACCCAGTACTTTGCCGATAATCATATTAAATCCTTACGGTTTTCTGACTACAATTTTGCTGGCCGAAAGATAATCAAGGGCCAGCGGGGTCAGCACGTCGCCTGGAGCCAGAGTAAATACGCCGGGACCGGTCGGGCAAAGCTGCTTAATCTTGGCCTCAGTTAAGACTCGTCCGCCGCCGCAGGGCGCAGCCGGAGCGGCCTGGCCCAAGTCTTTTTGGCCGGCCCCCGACCAAGCCGGGAGCTCAGGCCCAGAGCGATGACCAGTTTCCCCACTGATGCCCGCCTGACTAGGCCGGCAGCAAGGTGGACTGGAAAGGGCGGTTAAAATAGCTGAGTCAGAAACGATTCTGACTCCAGCCCCCTTAAGGGCAGCCTCGGAGGCCAGGTACCCGGAGATTAAAAGCTTGGGGGCGGTGCATTGGTAGCGCCGCCACTGAATACCTCCGTCCCAGACTACGGCCTGGCGGCCTTCAAGCAGAGCCCGCAGAAGAGCCCGGCCTTCGATGGTGCAGCCCTCATCGCCGTAAGGAACTCGGACCAGAGGCTGGAGTCCCAGCGAGGTCATTAGGAGCTGGGCCCCCGGAACGTCAGGCTGGTCAAAGGAGTCGATGACGGTAATCTGGAAATTGTCCTTTAAGGCCTGAACAACACCGGTCGGGAGCACTTCTAACGGTCCGACGACCAAAAGTTCGGTGCTGACGGGAATTTTGGCCTGGCCAGCCTTTTGAGGAGAGCTGACGGCCGAAAGCCTTCGGAAGATTTCCTCAGTAATTTTAGTAACCAGTTCCTCGTTAACAGTCACTTGGCTTGCCCCTTTCGGCCGAGATAAATGGAATTCGGCCATCAGGATGTTATCTTAGGGCCTCTAAATTTATTTAGAGTTTTTTTTAAAGTTTTTCAGCCGGGTATTCATTACAGCCCATGGCGATACCCAGCGGCGTGATCAGCTCCGGCTGGTAAAACACTTGTACCGGTAGGCCCGTTTCCTGGGCGATGATGGGACCGGCCCCCGGGGCAGCAGCCGAGCCGCCCACCAGACATAGGAGGGGGACGTCATGGCCAGCCAAGCCGTCTTTGAGGATCCGGCCCATTTTGCTAAGCACCGGAGCTACAACCGGGGCGATGGTGTCGCGGTTGACCGGGTCGAGCTTAAAATTTTCGGCTCGCTCCAGTGAGTATTTGAAATGGCCGGCCAGAACCAGGCTCAGGTGGTGCCCGCCGGTGGGTTCGTCAAAGGAGGCGATAAGCTTACGGTCACTTAACACCGCAGCTCCGGTGGTCCCGCCGCCCAAATCGGCAATCGCCCCATTTTTGAGTCCCAAGAAAAAATTGGCCGCTGTGGGTTCCTCAAAAATTTGGTCAACTTCAAGACCGGCTCCCTCACAGACGTAGCAGTGAGTGGCCGCATCCCGCTCCCCGGTGCCGGGCGGCACGGCAATTGCGGCCCGGGTAAGTTTTACGCCCAGGGCTTCTTCAGTCGTTTGCCGTAAAAATCGGCCAATAGCGAGGGCGCCGGCAAAATCAACCACCAGCCCGTCTCTGACCACGCTGGCCTTTTGCCTGGCCATGGCCAGAGGCTCGCTGCGGCTGTCAAGCACCACCAGAACCACCGAGGCGGTCCCCAAGTCCAGGCCCACCCGGATGGGGGTTCCGGGGACTATGGAAGTGGAGTGTTTTTCGCTCCAAGCCAATTGGTCCAGATAGAGGCGATCGTTTTTATTTTGGGTTTTAGGTAACTCAAAAATATGCTCTGGATCGATCTCAGTTTGAACTGACGGCTTTGGAAAAAAAATTCCAACCCCCGGCGGCCTATCCGGTTCTGAAGGCTCTGGCGGTTCGGCCTTAGTGAGCGGCTTATTGGTCATCAATACCCTTGGTCAAGCCCTCAGGCGGTCGTGAGCTTGGGGAGGATAAACTCCACCTCAGGGTGAGGTCTGGGGATGACGTGGACGCTTAAAAGTTCTCCCACCCGTCCGGCAGCGGCCGCCCCGGCATCGGTAGCGGCTTTAACCGCCCCAACGTCTCCGCGAACCATAACGGTGACTAGCCCTCCGCCGACCATGACCCGTCCGATCAAAGTGACGTTGGCGGCTTTGACCATGGCGTCGGCCGCCTCAACGGCTCCGACCAGACCCTTGGTCTCAATTAAACCCAGTGCCCGAGCATCTGCGGCCATAATGAGTGTCCTCTTCTTTTTCATTTTTTCCAAAATAAAGGGCTAAAAAGCCTAGAACTCCCTGAAGCCAGGGGTAAATTATGAGCCTTGTGATAGCCAACCAAAAAGATTTTGGTGGTTATCAATAAAATAAAAAATATGGTCGCTCCACGCGGTTAGCTTTTAGCTGGAGCCGGCGAACTGCTTTCCAGAGTCGGCAGGATAAATTCCACTTCTTGGTGAGGCCTGGGAATGACATGAACGCTTTTGAGTTCCCCAACCCGGCCAGCCGCAGCGGCTCCGGCGTCAGTAGCCGCTTTGACGGCTCCAACGTCGCCCCGGACCATGACAGTTACCAGACCTCCGCCCACCAGGACTTTGCCGATGAGGGTGACGTTAGCCGCCTTGACCATGGCGTCGGCCGCCTCAATGGCCCCCACCAGACCTTTGGTTTCGATTAAGCCCAGAGCTTGTTGATTGGCTGTAGCCATTTTAGAATCCTCCATCAGGCCGCCGGCCGGTCTTTAGCGGCGAGTAGCGGCGCAGTGTTTAACGTGTTATTGGCCGGTTGGTTTTCAAGATCCGTGACCGGCGGAAAGTATTTCTCCGGCTGAGCCGGAACAATTATCAGAGCCGAGCAGTTGGACGCCTTAGGGCTTTTGCGGCCTGGTCAGGCGAACAAAAAGATAATAATAGCTTTTTGAGGTCATGACCTCAATAACCCAAACGTTCCATGACCTTGCGGACTAAAAGATCAAAAGCATCCCCAGAGATGGCGGGGTTAGAGGCAGCGGAAACGTTTTCGTCGGGGAGGCCGGCTTTAAGCTCATCTAGCTCCTTAAGGCCGTAGGCGACCCGGCGGATGTTGATAAGATTGAGGGGACCAACGTTATCGGAGGTCGAGTTGTGGCCGATGGCCCCGCAGCCCAGAGTCAGAGAGGGAGCCAGGGCGGAAGCCGCCCCAATGGCGGCCAAGGCAGCCGGAGCGTTGACAATGAGCCGGGAGACCGGTTTTTTAAGGCCGAATTCCCGGATCACCTTTTCATCCTGCGAGTGGATGGTCATCGTGTGGCCGGCTCCCTCAAGGGATAAAATCTCAATGCATTTGAGGCAGGCCTTTTCCCAGTTATCTTCTACATAGAAACCCAGGACCGGCATGAGTTTTTCCCTCGAATAAGGGAATTTTTCGCCGACTCGGGTTTCCTGCCCCAAAATGACCCTGGTTCCAGCGGGGATGGTTATACCGGCGGCCTTGGCAATATAGTCGGCCGTCCGGCCCACCAAGCGGGCATTCATGGTGCCGCCCGGACCCATTAGAATACGCTCCAAGCGCTCGCTGTCTCCGGGCGGGAGGAAATAGCCGCCCTGCCGTCCGACTTCGTCCATAACTTCTTTGCGGATGGAGGTCTCGGTGACAATGGACTGCTCAGAGGCGCAAATGGTGCCGTTGTCAAAGGTTTTGGAATCCATGATCCGTTTGACGGCCAAGGGGATGTCAGCACTTTTTTCAATGTAGGCTGGGCCGTTGCCCGGTCCCACCCCGATAGCCGGCGTCCCGGAACTGTAAGCCGCATGGACCATAGCATTGCCGCCAGTAGCCAGTATTAAATTCATGCGCGGATGGCGCATGAGGGTATCGGTCCCTTCCTTGGTCGGGTTAGTCAGGGAGGTCACCAAGTCGGCCGGCAGTCCCAGCCCGTTTAAAACCCCCCGGATAATGGCAACAGTCTCCAAAATACAGTTGCGGGCCCCTGGATGGGGGGAGAAGATGACGGCACAACCGGCCTTAAGGGAGATCAGAGCCTTAAAAATAGTGGTCGAGGTGGGGTTGGTAGAAGGAATTAAGGCTGTAACCAGACCCACCGGGACTCCGACCTCAAAAAAGCGTTGGACTTTGTCCTCGCGGATGATACCAACGGTTTTCATATCTTTGATGTGATTATAAACGTGACGTGAGGCGAAAAGGTTTTTAAGGACCTTGTCCGGCCAGCGGCCGAACCCAGTCTCCTCATTGGCCATTTTGGCCAGCCTCACAGCTTCAGCCTCGCAGGCCGCAGCCACCGCCGCAACAGCTCGATCGACCTCAGATTGCTCCAAGGCCCGGTAGATCTCATGGGCGGCCGAAGCCCGTTGGACCAGGTTCCTGGCCTCCTGAATGGAGAGCAGATCCCGGTCGAATACTTCCACGGTCATATAGCGGTCCCCCTGGGGGTGGTGGTCAGTAAGCGATGGGGTTATCGGCTACGTACTGCACCGCAGTACCAAAGGCCTCGCAGGCGGCCTTGCAGGCCGACTGACTGCCGGTTAAAAGACCGCCACCGAAGTTGGTTTCCGAGGGCGGGCCGTAGAAAGCCGCCATGCGGACGTCGGCGGCTTTCAGGGCCATATCAATGGCATAGACCGCCTCAAGCGGCGGGGCGATCAGGTAAGCCAGAGATTCGCCTTCCCGGACCCCGGCGATTTTTGACAGGTAGCTTCCGGTCCGGGATATAGTGTGGGCGTAGTAAATAATGGTGTTGTCATCGTTGGCCGAAACAAACCAGGCATCATTTTCAATGAAGGCCTTCAGGGCGTTTAAACCGCTCCTGATTTCGGCCGGGTTTGGACCGCCGAGAACGCCTAAGATTTCACCGGCCAGCTTGGTGTTGGCGTTAGCCGCGCCACCATAAAAGCTCTTGGCATAGATTACCTCGACATCGGCCATTTTGGTGGCCTCGTCTAAGGCGGTGTAAGTGACATCGTCGCAGTCGGTAGTCACCAGACCAAGACTTTTGACGCCTGGCTTAAGGCCCAGATCTTTGGCCAGGTCAATGCTGACGTTGGGTATGATTTTGGCGGCCAAAATACTGGTCTTGAGGGGATCGTTTTTCGCCATTGTTTAGGCCCTTCCTGTAACTAGAATAAAGAGTTGAGGCGCCAAAAAAGGCGCAGAGTATATTCCAACGGCCAAAACTAGAGCTTTAAATCGAGCCCGCTGGCCTTTTTTTCAAGCATCAGTTTTACCAGATCTGAAATGTAACTGCCGGCTTCGACCGCCGGGGTGCCGCCGCGGTGGATGTTGGAGACCACCGTCCTTTTGGCTTCCGGGATGTCGAGATAGGCTTTGTAACAAAGATAGGCCGACATGCTCTCGCTGGTGATCAGACCAGGTCTTTCGCCGATCAGGCAGACCACCACTTCGGCTCCGGTAATCTCGCTGATGGAGTCTTCTGAACCGACCCGGCCGTATTGAACGAAAAACGGAGGCGAGGTCTTGATTCCCGAAGACGAAAGACCATCATTGAGGCTTTTAAGGGTGTCCATGGAGTTGGTGGTAATGGCCGTCGTCGACAGACCGTCAGCGACAAAGACCACCACCCGGTTATTTTGGCCGACCAAAGACTTGATTTTCGCCGCTTCCTGAGGATCAAAACGGCGGCCCAAATCCGGGCGGGTCAGGAAAATGTCCTTGTTTTCACAGCGGGTCCGGAACTTAGGGAGGTTGTGGCGGGCCGTCCACTCCTCAGGGACCTCGGTGAAAACCGCATCCATGGCCACCGCATGGTCGGCCCTGAACCTGAGCATGGTGTCGGTCAGATACCTGGTGCCGGTCCGCCAAACGCCGATACGGGCCGGAGTTTTCTTTTTGATAGCCTTAAGGGCCTCCAGATTGTGTGGATTGGGTACGTTTATCTCGTCAGAAAGATCCTTTTCGACGATATCAGGGAGGATATCGTCGGAGACGACCGAACTGGCGGCTGACCGGCGAGCGGCAGGCGGCGGAGATGAAGTGCCCTCGGCAGCCATGTCCTTAAGTATCTCGGTCACATACTTTCTTATATCATTTTCTGAAATCATTATAAAACCCCCTGGAACAGAACTTCATGGATTGCTAATTCTGTGGTTGGCTCTTTAGCGGCTCGACCTAAGGCCTGACACCTTAATGGGGCCGTCCGGTAATTGATAATCGCTTCAGCGGCCAAAACTTACGCCGCCTCTAACCTGGTCAGAGGCTCAGTAGAAGATCGAGGCGTCGCCGGCTTTGGCGGTCAAGCGTCCCTTTTCATCCATAAGTTCATTTTTCTTCATCCACTCAAAGAATTCCGGAGCCGGGGTCCGGCCCAAGAGCTCCCTTAAGGTAGCGTCGTCGTGGTAACTGGTGTCCTGATAGGCCAGCATGACATCGTCACCCACTGGGACGCCCATATAATAGTTGGCGCCGGCCAAGGCCGCCAACATCGTGGCAATCTCCTGGTCATCTTGGTTGATCTTGGTGTGGTTGGTGTAACAGGGGGCCATGCCCATGGGAATGCCCAGGAGTTTACCCATAAAATGGTCTTCCAGGGTGGCCCGGATGATTTGCCGGCCGTCGTAAAGAGTCTCCGGGCCGATGAAGCCGGAAACATTATTAAGCATAAAGGGTTTGTAAATTCTGGCCAAACCGTAACACCGGGCCTCAAGGGTCATCAGATCTACCCCTCCGTCGGCATCAATTGACTGCTCGGAGCCCTGACCGGTTTCGAAATAAAGAAGGTTCGGACCAGGGGCCTGACCCAGTTTGTGAATGCAGTCATAGGCTTCGTGGAGCATTGAGGCGGTCACCCCGAATCCGTCGTTGGCCAGTTGAGTGCCGGCCAGGCTCTGGAAGAGGCAGCAGGCGTAGGCTCCCTTTTCCACCGCCTTCATCTGGGTGGTGACGTGGGCCAGAACGCAGTTCTGGGTGGGAACCTTGAATTTCTGCATGAAATCCCACAGAAGGTTCAAGATAGCCAAGGTGTTTTCAACGGTGTCCTCAACCGGGTTGACCCCAAAAACAGCGTCCCCGGCGCCGTAAGAAAGTCCCTCGGCCAAGGAAGCTTTGATGCCCTCAAGATCGTCTGAGGGATGATTGGGTTGATTGCGGTAGGACAGCGTCCCCGGCAAGCCAATGGTCGTGGCGCAGGTGGAGGGAACGGAAATTTTGGCGGCGGCGGTCACCAAATCCATGGCCGTCATAATCTTGGCGACTGCGGCGGCGGCTTCAGCCTCAATCCCCCGAGAAATACGCAAAATGTCTTCCCCACTGGTTTCGTGGGACAAAAGCCAATTGCGAAGCTCGCCAACGGTCCATTTTTTAATGTGCTCATAGATGCCCAGACCCAAGTCCTCTTTGAGAACCCGGGAGACCTCGTCTTTTTCCGGGGCTAAAAGCGGGTTCTCGTAAATGTCCTCCAAGGTGATCCTTGACAGCACCACCTTAGCAGCGGTGCGCTCGGTAACGGTCCTGGCGGCCCGGTCGAGCAGCACGTCCCCGGATTTTTCGTCATTAGCCTTGGCCATGACGTCGGTCAGGCTCTTAAAAGCATAAACCTGACCGGCCAGCTTGGTTTTTAATATCACGGCTACCTCCAAACAGATGCGGAAATTGCAAACGAAACAAAATCTTAAGGGCAGAAAATTATAAAGAATCTAATCGAAACCCCAAGCGGTCAGGGGCTCTTTTGGGGAGCTCCCCTGGCAAAAAAAACTCAGCAGCATAAAGCTCAGAATCATAAAACTCGGCCGCCAAGGGACCGGGCCCGGCCGTAAGCCCGGAAGGGTCTGGTCACTAAATGGCGGGTGGGTGGTTCGGGCTCCGGCCTTATTAGCTTAAGTCATATATATGACTTATTTTTGGCCCTAAAAAAATCCCGAACTTCGGGCTCCTGGCCGCCAAACCTTTGAATCAATTAAAAAATAACTAAAAAAATAACCTCGGGCTTTTTTTGGTCCAGAATTTTTTCTTCGCCTGGCAGCGGGCTTATTCGGCGTCTCCGCCGGCTGGAGAGGGCGGCGGTAAGGTTGTAACCGACAGATAATCCCGGAGCTCAGTCAGACCCTGACCGGTGACCAAGCTGATACTAAAAATTTTTTTGACCCCGGCCAGACTCAGGGACCGGGCGGCCTTGCCAGCAGTGGCAGCATCAGCCAAATCCATTTTGGTAATCACTCCCAAAACCGGAGCTTTGAGGGCCAAAGAGATTTTGGCCGGAAGCAGTATCGGCCGATCCCCGGGCATGACCATCAAGACGACCGAAGCCCGGGCGGAATTGAGAATCAAGGCGTTGTAAAGCCTTGGTATGGCCAGCATCTCACCGGGAGTATCAATGCTTTTGGCCTCGTTATAGGTCATTGATTCAGTTTTGCGCACCTCCGACGGTCCCATGGACAGGGCGGCCAGAAGAGAGCTTTTCCCCGAAGACACCGGACCAATAATCATAAGCGGTCCGGAACGGGCCGAGTCTTTGGCGGCCTGGCTCATGATCTGGTCAGGGCCGAGGGCGCAAATCCTAAAATATCGGTCAGGGCCTGGACGGAAGCCTTAAGCGCACTTTCAACCGATGCGACATCGCCGGTGAAAACCAGGCAGCCCGTAAAGCGATCGACAAATTCCAAAACAATATCACCGTTTTTGTCGGCGGCATCGGCGGCGATAATGGCCCCTTCACCAGGCGTAATGGTCATCAAGCCGATGGCTCCTTGGTCCTCGACGCCGATTTGGCGGCAAAGTTCCGAACTCGGATGGGCGATTATGTGGGCCAGGGTTACCTGTTTGCCTGGCACGTATTCGTGAATTTGTCTCGGTTTTTCAGTCAAATGACGCTGCTTGACTTTCTTTTTCAGGCCGCCTCCCGGTCCAAATTTGGACCGAGTGGGGAACCAGTTTTGAATTTACCCCGTGAGCACAGCTTAAACTATTTTTGGTTATTTGGCAAACCTTGTTTTGACCTTCAATGGGGGTGAGCTGACAAATTGTCGCAAATTTTATGACAAAAAGTCAAGGTGTCAAGAATTTATTGACAAAAATAGGCCAGGCGTCGGAGCGAGTTTTATAAACGGTGAAATTTTTAGGCTTTTAAAACGCTTCTCGTTGGAGTAAAATGTTGATTAGAAACTGACAAACCCGTTCCGGGCCCCGTAATTGTCGAAATTGCCTAAAAGCTAACCGCAGAAAACAACAGGGGAAAAATTATTGGGCCAGAAAACGTATTTTTATCTTGACTTGTTCAAGGACGACAGGTAAACTGACCTAAAGTTATAATACAAAACTTTAACGAAAAGAAAAAGTCGTATAGATGACTGGAATCTAGATCACTTTTTTACAGCCCGGGACAGGGTGTCGCCGGGACGCAGCCGAGGGTCCGGAGCCATTTGCGGCGCTGGATTGGCAAATCGGGCGACTGGAGGCAAAAAGGTCGCTGCTCCCAAAAAGATGTCCGCCGGGATTTTTTTGAATTTTATTCCGCTTCCCCCAAAGGAGAATTGTTAATGAAGAGAGCCGTGCAAACAGGAATGCTTTTGCAGAAAGGCTGCGGGCTGACCTTACTTACGCCGGACGAGGTTAAGGAGACCCATTACGCTGGCTTGGAGATTTTGGCCAAGACGGGCGTGTTTGTTGACTCCGATGAAGCCTTGGAGATTTTTCACTCCATCGGCTGTGTGGTCGACAAAAGTATCAAACGGGTCCGTATTCCCGCCCATCTGGTTGAGGCTGCGTTAAACAGCGCTCCCTCCCAGTTCATCGTGCGGGGACGCGACCCGGAAAGGGCCCTGAGGATCGGTGGCAAGAGGGTTAGTTTTACGCCTTTCGGTGAGGGTGTCCGGGTTAACGACCCCTACACCGGTGAGCAGCGTGATTCGACCAAAAAGGATCTGGCGGCTATCACCCGCCTGTCCGACTGGATCGATGAGTTTGACATTATTCATCGGGCCGTGGCTTCCCAGGATGTCCATCCGGAGTCATATCCGCTCCACAATTTTGAGGCCATGATCCACAACACAACCAAGCCCATTTCCTTGGGCGGGGGCAACGGTTATCTGGTCGACAAGATGATACAGCTGGCGGCCATGGTTCGGGGCGACAAAGATTCATTAAACCTTGAACCGCTGATGGTCATCAGCACCTGTCCGGTCAGCCCCCTGAGATTGGTCAGTGAGTGTTGCGAAATAGCCATCCATGGGGCCCGTCACCGGATTCCGGTCCGCTTTACGACGATGGCCCTTTCGGGCAGCACCAGCCCCATTACCATGGTTGGGACCATGGCTGTCCAGAACGCCGAGTTTATGGCCTGCGCTACTCTCAGCCAGGCGGTCAACAAGGGCGCTCCCATATTCCGCAGCGGAACCTCGACTCAGCTGGACATGAAAAAAGGCGATGCCTCGGTCGGTTCGCCAGAAATGGCCATGATGGCGGCCATGAATGCTCAGATAGCCCAGTTCCACGGGGTCCCCTCGTGGACCGGTGGGACGTAGACTGACAGCAAGATTCCCGGCGGCGCCCAAGCCGGCCACGAAAAAACACTCACAGCCTTATTGGCGGGGTTGGCAGGGTCCAACGTCATCTACGGGGCAGGCATGCTTGAGTGCGGAATGACGGTCGATTACGGGCAGCTGCTTTTGGATTCCGACATGCTTCAGATGGTTTTGTTCCTTCTTCGAGGAGAAGAAGTGACTGAAGAGAATCTGGACTTAGAGGAGATTCACGAGATCGGTCCACACGGCAATTATATGATGAGTAAACTCACCAGAAAATTCATGAGGGCCCAAAGCCGTCCGAAGTTCTTTGATCGCATGAATATGGAAGCTTGGAAGAAGATCGGCAGCCCCGACTGCTACCAGGTTGCCTTAAACAAAGCCAAGGATCTCTTGGTTACCCACCAGGTAGAACCCATTTCCGCTTCGGTCGCCGACGACATCCGGCGATTCATCGTTGAAGCTGAAAAAGAACTTGGGGTTCCCAGCAAGAACCCCGACTACGACCCCACCAAGGGTAGCTTGAGCTGAAGCTCAGCTCTTAGCTAAGGCTTTCGGACCATCAAGCGCCTGACCTTGGGTTCGGCTCGGAAATCTGAGGTATTTTTGGCTCTTTATATAGGACTACCGAGGCTGAATGGTTTCGGGCACCTTCTCGGCCCCGGCCTCCCTTTGTAACCCTATCCGCTGTCCTCCGGGCGCCTCTGCGGACCGATCTTGTGATCGCCTCCGCAGGGCTTGGCAGCGCAATAAATAGGTATTTTTTGCTTAAGACCGAACTCCGGTTTCCTTGACAGGGGCTTTCGCTAAATCCAGGCTGGCAGCCAGTTTCAAGCCGGGATAGCCTCAAAGGCGAGATATTAAAATTGTCAGATCTAAAATTTGCCATATTCGACTTTGACATGACTCTGGTCGATTCCATCAAACCCCTCATGACCAGCGCCAATCTTTTGGCCAAGGAATTTGGTCTGCCGCCAGTCACTTACGAGCAGGTCTACCAGGCTGAAATTTCGGTGCCCAACTGTACTTTTGAAAAACTCTGGGAGGGCCTTTGGAAGCGCTATGATCCGGCTTGGTACGAAGCTTATGCTGACCACCTGACCGAACCGGAATATGAAGCCATGGAACTTTTTGAGGGCGGCCGCCAAACTCTGGAAGCCCTAAGCGCCAAAAACATCGGGCTAGGAGTGGCTTCTAACCGCGATCATCCCATTAAAATCCTCAGTCGGCTGGGTATTGAGCATTTTTTTAAAGCTGTGGTTGGCCAGTTTGACGTTCAAAGGGTCAAACCAGCTCCAGACATGATTTTAAAAGCCATGGAACTTTTGGGGGCGGGCCCTGAAGAAACCCTTTATGTTTGCGACGCCGTAGGCGATCTGACCGCCGCTAAGGCGGCTAAGGTCCGGACTTTGGCCATGACCACCGGTGGTCACGGCCGGGAGGAATTGACCCAACTCGGGGCTTGGCGAACAGGCGAAAAACTAATAGAGGTTTTAGATTGTTTTTAAAACGGTCCATAACGGTCCAGGGGGAACGTCGCCTCCTGGATTGGGCAAGAAAACCATTCCGGTCTAAAAAACGATCAAAATAAATTAATTTCGTATAAATTTTATTAATAGGCGTAGCTTAGAGCCGGGATTAAAATCCCTGACGCCGATATTTTATCATCAACATCAGGCCCCCTTTGGGACAGCCTTTAAACAAGATTATTTTCAACCTCAATCGGGTTTTACCCAAGGAGTTTTTTTATGGGAACCTCAAAGATGGACACCTCCAAGATGCTCCATTTTCCCGCTACCGATGCCGCAAAAGCCAATAATCTGTACATCACTGCCTCCAAGCTGTACAAATTTGCTAAATCAAACTACGAAGCCGCCGACGGCGACTTTATTCGGGCTCAGATCAAAGAAGTCGTCGAACAAAATTATGACCTCGGAGAAGTTTTGGAGGTTTACGAGATTTTCGGCGGGTACGTCAACCGGAGCTTCGGGGTCATCTGTCGGAAAGACGGCAAAAATGAGGACTATTTTGTCCGCAAGTATAAAGCCAAGTTTAACTCCGAGGCTAATCCCGACGATATTTTATATGAACATAACCTCATCAATTTTTGTCTGGAAAATGGCCTCAAAGAAGCGGCCAGGGTTTATCAGTCCAAAAATGGCTCAACCATGGTTAGCTTGATCGATCAAGATGAGAACGGTAAAGATCTGAAGCGCTATTTTGCGGTTTATGATTATCTGGCCGGTGAAGACAAGTGGACCTGGGTCAACAACGAAAACAGCCCGACCGAGTTTAAGAACATCGGGGCCCTGCAGGCCAGATTCCACCTTTTCGGCCGCGACTTTAAACCCGGTAATCTAGCTAAGGCCGAGCCAAAAATTCAGTTCCTTTTGCCATCTTTTGTCAAACTTTTCAGTAGCTTGGCCGCTCGAAACGTCCCGGATTCGATCTTTCATGCCACTTTTAATTCCAAACTGCCCGCCATTATCGAAACCATCAAGAAAAACCAGATCCCCGATGAAGCCTTCGCCAAAATGCCAGAAGCCCCCATTCACAGTGACCTCCACGCTGGAAACGTCAAATGGGTTGGCGAGCAATGCACTGGAATCTTTGATTTTGACTGGTCGAAAATCGAAGTCCGCCTTTTTGACATCGCTTTCGCCCTTATTTATTGCTGTTCCTCCTGGCGTCCAGAAACCGACGGCATTCTCAGGCTCGACGATTGCCGTTACTTCTTGGAAGGCTACAACAACCAGCTTAAACAGCTTAAAGGCTTGGAACCCTTAAATGAGACTGAGAAAAAGTACTTCCCCCAGATGATGGCCGCCGGTTGCCAGTACCTGATTAACTGGTGCACCACTCTTTATTTCTACGAGGACCCGACTTTGGTCAACGATTATGAAGCCCTTTACTACTTGCTTCACATCACCCGGTTAATGGATTGGATCGAGGCTCACAAAGCTGACCTGGCCAAGGTTGTTGAGAGTATATAAATTTCGCCGGAGGCTTTGGAGTCGAAAGCCTCTTCCTTGTTCTGCCTTCCGCGCTACCGAAAAGGAGGTAATGCATGGCTGACAAATCACCACAGGCAATCCTGGACGCAAAGCAACTCCGGCACGCCAAGAAAGGTATTTTGGCTGGGGTTTTGTCTGGCGTCCTTTGGGGCGCCTCAGGCACAGTCTTAGGGGCCGCTTTGGGGTTTGAACCCTTCTCCAGTCTTGACACTTCCGCTGGCGATAATGCTGCCCTTTCGCTGCTAGTGGCCATGGCTCTTTGCGGCGCCTTGCTCCACGACACCTTTGCGGCCTTGTGGGTTGGCGTCCACAACATCCGGGCCGGCAAATTCAAAGAATATGGACGGACTCTGAGGACCAAGCCCGGCAAGATGGTTTGCATCGGGGCTATTTTAGGCGGTCCTATCGGCATGAGCGGCTACCTTTTAGGTATAACTTTCGTCAACCCCGCTTTTGCTCTCCCCATCACCGCCGCTTACCCGGCCGTGGCCGCTGTTTTGGCCACTATATTTTTTAAAGAGCGCAACCCCCTCCGCGTTTGGGCCGGAGTGTTATTGTGTATTGCCGGCTCTTTCGTCGTTTATTACGCCCCCTTGGAGGGCGAAAAGGGCGTATTTTTTACCGTTGGTATGATTTTGACCACCCTGGCCTGTCTGGGTTGGGCGACTGAAGGTTTATTGTCGACTTACGGTATGGACATGCTGGATCCTGATATTGCCTTGGGCATTCGGGAAGGTGTCAGCGCCTTGGCCTACTTTATATTCGTTGTACCGGTAGTTACCCTTTTCATGCTTCCTAATTTTGGACCTGCGCCTATCTGGGAACTGGTGGTTCAAGTTAGCAGGTCTTCAGCCCTGGTAGTTTACGCCTTCGGCGGCTTTTTGGGCGGCTTTTCCTACGTATATTGGTACCGGGCTCTCAACATGACCGGTGTCGCCCGAGCCATGGCTCTTAACGTCACCTACGCTCTGTGGGGAGTTATTTTCGGGGCCCTGTTTACGTCCTTTGAGCCGACCAAGCAGCTCTTTCTGGGGGCCGGCTTTATCGCCGTCGGGGCCATCTTGGTCTCGGCCAACCCACGCGAGCTCTTTAAGCTTCGCGAAACCAACTAATGGAGGTGGTCCATGGCCGTTTTACCTTTGCGCTTTCGTATCCTCCATCTCGTCAACAAGGCCAGTGGCAAGCCTCTGAAGACCGAGGAGATCTACAAAGAGCTCTATGATGAATACTCCGGTGAAGGCCAGTTTAGCCTTGAACTCATGGAAAGCCATCTGATGAGCATCAAGGCGGTCGGTCTCATCGACGCCGTTGAGCCCTATTTCGACAATTCCGGTGAGGCGCGCTACCAGTACATCATCACCGAGACTGGCAAAGCCCGGACTAAGTACTTGCCTGTTGAACTCTAACCCTTTGGACCGCCGCCGTCACCCTCCGGGCGACGGCGGCGGAGGTTTCATATGCAATTGAAATATTTAATGATAAACTTAATCATGGATAATTAAAATAAAATAATACAGTGGCCTTTGACAAGATTATTAACTAAGCAAAGTGACTTGACAAATTCTTTTTGATTACGTAAAATACAGGTTAACGTGTTAATAACTAAATTTTGAGTCAGTTTTGACTCAAGTTTGTGTTTGACACTTCTCCGTTGGTTACATTTTTGTTGGTCGCCGATCTTGTTGTAAACCGACCTGGTCGGATTTAAAAGTTGCGGTTGACCAATGGTTATTTGCGAACTTCCAGCCTAGGAAAGGAGGCCGCAAGGCCGCATGGCCCAATAGTGGCAGCGGTTTCGCGGAAGGCAATGAATTTTTATAATTTCTTTGATGACGAACAAAAAAAGAAAATCCACGAGGCTTCTCTGACCATCCTTGAGGAAACCGGGATGGTGGTGAAAAACAAGGAAGCTGTTGAGATTTTTCTGAAACACGGCTGCAAGCTTGACGGTGATCGGGTGTATTTTCCCAGAAAAACGGTTGAGCAGAAAATGACTTCCGTCCCGCCGACCTACACCTTTACCGCCCAGGATCCCGAATTTGACGTAACGCTTCCGGGCGATCGTCCGGTAGTGGTCACCGGCTCGTCGGCTCCTAACGTAGTCGATCCGGTCACTGGGGAAGAGCGCCGCGGCACCAGCCGGGACGTGGCCAACATCGCTTTTTTGATTAATGAGCTCAAAGGTTTTGACGTCTTTTCCATTTCCATTTTGGCCGACGATGCCCCGGCCGACATGCGTTCGCTTTATCGGTTTTACCCGGCCCTAAAGAACTGCAAGAAACCCGTTCGCTCCAACACGCCTTCCATCCCGGATTTAGAAAAGGTCCTTGATCTGGGCTATACCATTGCCGGAAGTAAAGAAGCTTACTTTAAGCGTCCTTTTATTAATCACCATTATTGTCCGGTTATTTCCCCGCTGACCTATGACGTGGAGTCGACGGCTTCGGTTATTCATCTGGCTAAATTGGGGTTGCCAGTCTATGGGACGATCGTTCCTAATGCCGGCATGACTTCGCCGATGAGCTTGCTGGCCACGCTGACCATGGGCAATGCTGAATTTTTGTCATTGAGCTTTTTGATGCAGGCCATCTGCGAGGGTTCCGGGGTTATTTATGCGGTCCTCTCCACCGTTGGCGATATGAGAAACGGCGACTACGCCCCCGGGGCCATGGAGACGGGCATCCTTCAGATGGGTCATTCGGAGATGGCCCGTTATTATAACGTCCCCTCCGGCGGCTATATTGGCCTTACCAACTCCCAGTCCAATGACGTTCAAAACGGCTATGAGACCAGCCTCAACACAACCGCCGCCCTTTTGGCCGGCTCTGATCTGTTTAACATGGGCGGGCTTTTAGGCGGCCTGATGGCCTTTGATTTTGCCAAAGCGGTGATCGACAACGAGATAGCCTTAAACCTCAAACACCTCAAAAAAGGCATCGTTTTTGATCCCAATGATCTTTGCTTGGACTTGATTCACAAGACTGGTCCCGGCGGCAACTACATGGTTTTGCCCCATACGGCCAAAAACCTCAGGAAAGTCACCCATTATCCGACTATCGGGGTCAGAGGTTTCAGAAGCAAGTGGATCAACGACGGCAAACCCAACGCCGCCTCTCAAGCGGCGGCTCTGGCCAAGAAAATTCTTTCCAAGCCCAACCCCAACGTGCTAGCGGCCGACATCGACCGCAAAGTCCGCGAACATATCCCGGGACTCCCTCCGGGCGATGCGTCCTGGTACGAATAAATGCCAAAAAGGCGACCAAAAACGGGTAACCCGCTTTTGGTCGCCGGCGATAAATCTTTGAAGTCTCTTTGGGGCCGATTCTGACCCATTTTTCGGCCCGGGAGAGCTGCGGCCCTAATTAGGATTAAAACGGCTGCAGACCAAATGCGCCAATGAACCGGCGACCCAACGTCGGATCGGGAGGTAGTAGATAGTCCGGATTAGCCGGCCTAAAAGGAGCGGCCAATCTGGCTCATACGGGTGGGAAAAGTGCGCCCTCACCCGTTTCAACCGGGCCCAGATCTATTGATGGGCCTTTGGCTTTGGTCAGCGGACTGCTTCGGTGACCGGCGCCAAAGGTGTATTTTTAAATGGTCTCAGACCCGTTGCCATTTGGAGGTTGCCAAGATGGAAACCAGTAAAATGAAACTAATAGCCGCCATCCCCCCAGAGCAATTGGAAGCCTATCGGGACTATTTAAACAAATCTCAGCGTAACTTCAATGCCGTCTACTCGGCGGTCGAGTCTCAGGTACTCTATAATCAACTCCAACGGCTTTTTGAAGGGTACTATGATCTAGGAACCATCAAAGAGATTTACGAAGTCTTTGGAGGTTACACCAACCGTAGCTTTGGGGTCATCGCTGTCAAAGACGGGGTGGAAAAAGAATATTTTATCCGCAAATACAAGGCCGAGGCCACCGATACTGATGTTTTGATGGAGCATGGTCTAATTGAGTTTGTTATCAAAAACGGCTTTCAGGAAGCAGCCGGCCTTTTTAGGACTACCGACGACCGTAGTTTCGTGAGGTTAGACGAACTCAAGCGCGGAAAATCAATCAGCCGGGTCTTTGCCATTTACCGGTTCCTGCCCGGAGCAGATAAATACACCTGGATCGATAATCATAGCACCGCTGAGGAATTTAGAAATCTGGGTTCCCTTTTGGCTCGTTTCCACAGCTCAGGTTATGGTTTTGAGCCCGACAGCAGTCAAAGAAAAACCGAACCCAAAATCCCGGTCCTTATCCCGGATTTTAAACGGATGTTCGGTGAGCGGTCCGCTCAGCCCATTGACACCCATTTCCATTCCTATTTCACCCAGGCCTTGCCAATAATTTTTAAACATTTAGATGAACAGGTCATAACTCCGGCCGAATACGCAGCTCTGCCCCAGTGTCCGATCCACGGCGACTATCACGCCGGAAACGTCAAGTTTGACGGTGAGGCTACCGTCGGCCTCTATGACTTTGATTGGTCCAAGGTTGACGTCAGGCTCTTTGACGTCTGTCTGGGCCTGGTATACTGCTGCGCTTCCTGGAAAATGGAAACTGACGGGCAGCTTCGTCTGGACGATTGCCGCAACTTCTTAGATGGTTACGAGGCCGGTCTTAATGGGCACAAATTTCCACCTTTTACTGACGTTGAAAAGAAGGTTTTCGTCCGGATGTTGTCGGGAGGCTTTTTCTATCTGATTTACTGGCTCACCGAGCTGTGGTACTATCTTGATATCGACGGCATCAACAATTACGAAGCTATTAGTTATCTCGATCACTTTATCCGTGGTCTTAACTGGCTAAAGGCAAATTCAAGCACTCTAGCTGGTTTGGTCTGACCGCCGGACCCTCTTTCAAGCCAATTTTGTAAGCCAACTGCTTTTTGGTGGTCGATGTCCTTCATTTGATTTATTACAAATAATTCTTGCAACTTAATTAAGTCTTTAAATAAAATAAAGTATCAAAATAAACTCTACAAAGAGGATTTGTTGGAAGCCCTGAGCAAATTTTCCAAAGGAAATGGTTTTAGCTGTTCGGCAGTTAGCCAAGTAGTTCAAACTGACACTGGAAGCTCAAGTGGCCGACATGATTTTTTAAGTAAAAAAGGATTAACTGATGAATTAAATGAAAACCAGGGAAATATAGATACTGAGGTAGAAAACCTAAGAGGTCCAAGACGGCACCAGTATTGATGCGAACGAGCCGTCAACCAATAAAGTGCTTATTGGACTTAAGGTTTTTTCAGTTAACTTCACCCGAGCTTTCGGCCAGAATTCCATTTGAAACAACTGGAGCTCAATTGTCATCTCTATCGGATGAGGTCATCACTGGCGACAACGCCGACCTTACCATCGTTGACTGTGATGATCTTGTTGGCCAATGTTCTCAAAAAATTTCTTGACTTTTTAGAGACGAAAAACGTATAATCTTGAAATTATTGAGCCTGCAATCACGTAAAACAGGCTTACGAAATTTTATTCCTCAGTAGCTCAGTTGGTAGAGCAGGTGGCTGTTAACCACCGGGTCGGCGGTTCGAGTCCGTCCTGAGGAGCCAAAAGCTAATTCTTAAAATTTTCATAGCAACTAATAAACACCGCAAACCTAGCAAAATCAAGGGGTTTGCGGTTTTTCTTTGTGCCATAAGCCAAGTTAAGAATTTTCAATTGCAAGTTTTTAAGGTAAGATTAACATGCGGAGGCTGACATAAAACAAATCTTACCTTTGACTGACTGCAAGCTAAGGAGTCCCAATCCTGCGGCGAAACCATACAAGGTTTTTGATGGCGGGCGAAGGACCTGGCTCTCCAGGGGCGGCTACGCAGTTACGACTTCGGGAGCATGACCACCCTGGCCGTGCGCGACGGCCACGAGGTCAGTAAGCGGATCAAGGAATTCATGACCAGCATTATCGCCGGGGCGCTCCAGCGACTTCTGCTCGTGTTCCCTATCGAGGACCTGGATATCGAGGCCCAGTTCGCCACCCACACCTACACGCTGCACAACGGGCGCATCGTCTACTCAAAGGGCAACGACCATGTCATCGACGCCTTGCGCTGCGCCATGTTGGCGCGGGAGCAGTCCGTCCTCAACCAAGTGGGCGTGGAAACCGTCTCCCTGGTGCCCCTGACGACCGACCCGGTGTTTATCTAAACAGGAAACTGCGGCTTGATGGACGCGGGTTTCATCAAGACAATCCTTTGTGCTTTCGTACGTTGAGCTCCTTCCATTCGAGAAGCGGCTGGCATTGAATGCGCCGCTGAAGAGATTCGTCGGCGCTCAAAAGCGTGGGGTCGATCACCCCTCGGTCCAGCAGCAGGTCCAAGAACTCACGCTCGGAGTCCGTAAAGGGCAGCACTGCGGATAGACCTTCACCGCATTCCCTTACAAGACGCATCCCGTATTCGGCTGATTCTGCTTGGACCTCGGCCGCATTGACGCGCAGCGTAGGGACCAACTGTCTGGCCAAATCCATGGCGTCGAAGTCCACATCGTCCGAGGAGACCGTCCTCCAATCCTTCCTGTTCATCGCGCCGTAGACCACGAACCCGATGCGAAGGCGGTGGGAATCAAGGTTGTCCCATTCGGAGAATCCGATGGCTGTCGAACAGGTCCCGCGCCTGTCTGCGCGCCAATAACGCCGCGAGCTTCCCGGCTGCCAGTTCATGGTGATCCAGCACGGGAATGTCCGTGGTCCGCCAAATCCCGATGGGATGAGAGTCGCGGGTCTTCACCGGCCACAGCGGGACACGGAACATGAAGTTGATGTCAACTTCGAGGTTACCTCTCCGGCCGGGGGCGTTTTCATACCGCAATGACCACTTGCCTCCGGCGTGTTCTTCAGGCATTCGCCTGACTGTGAAGCCCTCACGAGCGAAGACCGCTTGAACAGCCTGCTCGACCTTGGGACGCTCGGCGAGCATGCCGTCACGATCTTCGGCTCCAACGTAGTTCAGATCGATGTCGACGGAGAGCCGGGGAACATCGAAGACGAAAAGATTCAAGGCCGTTCCGCCCTTGAGGACCAACTTCCCTTTGAGGAAAGGGTGGCTTCGTATGACATTGAGCAGCCCAAGCAGGTGAGCGACCTTTTCGAGCACATCTGGTCTGAAGTCCGTTGCCTGCGCTTCGGCGGCCAGCTTCTCTGGGGAGATTTTCATAGTACCTCCCCCCACGCCCGTTCGAGCACTTCCCTTGGAACCACCAGGTTCCATTCCGACAAGAGGCGACCGGATGTCCGCTTGGCACGGTCCAGATAATGCGGTTGCCGGGGCCGCAGATCATGAAGCGCCTTGAGGTGACGGTCCTCCACCATCAACGGTTCGCGGTGCTGTTCGAGAAAGAACCCCACCTTCGCCCCGGTGGTCGCGTTTCTGAGCAGGAGCGCATACTCCACGACCTTGTCGAGGTCGAAGAACTCGACCGACTCCAGCGACCGCCAGATTTCCTCCCAGCTTCCAGAAAGGTCCGGACGATCCAGCACGTCCACCAAGGTCCGCTCCAGGCTTGCGACCCGCAGCTCCATACCGGCACACTCTAGGGTCGAAACGCCGACGTGGACTTTTCCCGCACGGAGGAGAGTGTGTGAAAACCTCGTCCCCCGGAAAACATGGGAGCGGAACGTCAGAGGTCCGAGCGGGCGGGATGCCGAGTACGTGATGTGTGTATAAACCGAGTAAGCTTTTCCGTGAAACTCCAGCGCCGTATGGTGCGACAACACCGAATCCGGCGTCAGCTTCGCGGCGACGAGGAACGGATCGACCGGATACGAATCCGTATCGGCTCCCGACGGGATGACGGC
>JAISWF010000159.1 GCA_031271165.1 Deltaproteobacteria bacterium | reverse complement strand
CTTCGGTTCGATTTACGATGAATTATAACAGCTATCGAAGATCATGTCAAGAAAAATTTAATTGATTTTAAGAATTTTTGAACATTTTATTTCAGCGACAGCCTCAATTTACAATGTTCAGCTGGAAAATTAACCTATAATTGTGATGCCAAATATAGACGTGAAAAAATTGATTAGCTCCCAGTGTAATTGGCATACTTTTTGCCGAATAATCTGGTGATTTTTTACATGAGCATCATCTTTGAATACGAATTACCTATTTTTTTCATCCCAAATACTTATTATCTCGACTTTTTAAAGTAATTAAGAAAAACAAGCCGCCCGATTCCTTTATGAAGGCCATCCCGGGGTTTAAGCAGAGTTTTAAACCGATCAAAGTTATCGTCGTTGAAACCGTCATCATTGTCGGAAACAGTTATTTTTAAGGTTTCGGGCTGATCGAATGCCTGAATATCAATATCAATGGACACCTCGGTCGCACCAGCATCTAGAGCATTAGCCAATGCCTCGAAGTAGACCAATGGTAAAGACAAATTAGAGAAAAATAGTTAATTGGCATTTGAGGTTTCAATTTCCATAATTTAAATCCATTCCAACATCTTCTCGGCGGTTTTAATTCGTTGCGTAGCCTCTGGCTGGTCACTCAATTTTTACCTTTGCTCATTAGAGTGCCCATCGGCCATATGACTTGGCGTTCGTTTCCATAAATTTTACGCAACCAACCTGAATTACGACGAAATAAAAATTAATATCATTTTAGCACATTTTGGGCAAGGCTAAAAATCTTTGCTTAAATTTTTAGCAGGTAGACCCATAGCACAGGCGTATTTTGCCTCCATCTCGCTTTTGGCTAGAAATACGCTAGCAATTCGGGTAGATGGTGTTCATCTTTTCTTGGATGAACCGGATGACCACTGTTCAGCCCTTTCCAACACTTATTCGCATTGGTACTATGGCTTCTGCTGACTTCTCAAGTTGGAACCTCACGTTTCCGAAAAGGTTTGCCTACGTTTAACCGCATGCCGCTTGAGAGCTCCCCGGGTAAAGGCGTTATCCTCCCCCTCATCCACCCGCCGCATTTACCCCTTAAAGTTCGTGCAGTATTGGACTTTGCTTTGTGTTGCAAGCTCGTCCGCTTTAAATGGCCTATATGCGATTTCTGTTCGTCGGGCCGAAGGTTTGCCGTCGACTTCTTTCAGTTGTCCCTCACGGGATTCCCCTTGTCTTAAGCTACAGTTCCTACTGCAAAGCCTGGAGCGGACATTTCACCGCTCTGGATAACGCCCATGCCGGGCACACAACTAAAGCGCCGCCCAAAAGGTTCATCTTTCGGGCGGCGCTTTTTTTTAACTATTTCAGGTGTCTGGGTTTTCAAATCCTGGGCAATATGGCTCCATTTGACGGAACTTTACCCAATGAGCTCAGGCCCTTTGTTACTTTGATAACCTGCCTGGTTGCTTTCGGTCGACTCAGCCAAGTACATAGTCAAGCAGTTAACTGTGAGTTGAAAAATTTGATCTGGAGCCAACCTGGGAGAGTTCGCATTACGTGGAAACTCATCAACTTCTAAATTTAAAAGAGCTTCAGTTGTCTTTCATGGCGGCGTCAATGTCAAAACCGAGCCGGAAACCACAGCCTCCATTTAAGGCATCGTCGCTCTATTGATGATATTAGAATGCGCTTAGTAGAGGCTGGTTTTGGGACCTGTTTAACGGCATTCCTAGAGCCCGCAAGCCCATAATCATGCCCGGCGGAAGAGTTGCTCCCCTGATAAAGTTGGCCTAACCAAGAGAGGGAAAATTGAACTAATCACTGGTCGCTCTCAATGGTGGCCAGAAATTTTTTTACCTCAAGAGAACACACGTCTCGCACTGGACCCAACTCGAAAAAACTTGGTTAAGTGCGCTCTGAAGCCTTAATAGAGGAAAGAGTGGTTGTCATACCAGCTAAGGGCAACTCTGACTGCGTAGCGGCTATGGAAGATGTCATGGAGTTTTATATGCAACCTCAAACAAGCCTTTGGCCTTTATGGCTCAGGTCCCCAAACAGTTAATTGAAGAGCCTGGGCAGCATTGGCCGAGGCGGACTGACCGCAAGGCGCACTATGGTTGGTTGGGCCCAACAGATCCAAAAATTGGTGGCGCGGCTTCCACCATGTTGAGAGATTTAAGCTGGTCGGCAATATCTTTAACACCCACCGGCCGGCGGCACTACTGTACGAAGTTTTTTCTTCACAACAAGCCATAAGAATATCCAATAAGCTCATCCCCTATACCCCAAAGCTTGGCTCATGGCTGACAGTTAATGACTGAACATTGCAAAGATCGATTGGCAGCTCGCAACCGAGGACGCCCGGATTAAGCTCACCCATCTCTGTCCACAGGTAACCGCTTGACTTTGTCCAATGGTCTTAGACTTAAAAAATTAAATACTTATATATATAGTGACGTCTTTCTTCGTTTATGCTAAGATACATAACACTGTGGTTTCTATATTTGGTTTTGTGTTGAGGCCGACCGGACAAAACTTTCATCAAATTGGGGAAATTGTCTACTGCGAACTGCCATGGGAATGGTTGCCGGATAGACTCTAATACACCATCTTCAATGGCCAAAGTTTGACCAAAAAAAAATGTGATTAAACTAACCCGCTGCACTAAAGGCTGAAGTCTTTATGTGAGGCTTAGAAGAGTAAAAAATCAATAAAGGAGATAGTGGAAATCGATTCCTATTTGAAGACCTGCTGTCAACCAGACCCGGGCTTCGCTCAGTTTGTGGAAGGCTATGGTTTGGCATTGTCGGCCCCTCAAGCCTATCTAGATCATATTCATTGGGCCAATGAGCAAATTTTGACTGCTGAAGAACACCAAAGAATCGAAAACGAGGGCTTCGCTAAGGGCATTGTCAAGGGCGCAGCTAAGCGTGATATGGGGTTAGCGTTGAATGCCTTCAGGAATTTAGCCCATGATACCAACTTAGACGATGTCGTCGAAACATTGAAGTATTAGGCTTGGCTCAAGCTACTATCAAAAGAGCCGGCAAGCAAGTTGAAGCTGAAAAAGTCCAAGAAAAAAAGATTAAGAAAAGTTGAATTTTGGAGGCTACTTCGACAATTCGTCAAAAGCGAGCGGTAGCCCGCTGTCGGGCAAGTCACTGCAGCATAAGTTACAGCCAATCATACAGACCACGAGCAGTGCTTGATATGCTCAAAAATTACCAATGATTCAATATCGCTATGCCGCCATCGGTATTGGCATTAAAGTTGTCCGTCTACTCAAGTGCCCGGCATCTGAAAAAAATCCAGCTCTTTTTTCCAGCAGCCCAGCCAAGCCTGCTTCTTGGCCACTGTTACCGAGCGGCCTTCCTTTCTGGAACCACTTGAACAAGTTTGCTGAAAAAAAAATTTATCCTCCTGTTACCCATTTTTTTGATGTTGATATGTTGGTTCCCCATGGGGCAGCCCTTGAGCGTATCCACGCACCCGCTTCCGCGACCTTGAACTTCCAGTCTAACGATTTTCTTGGACAGTGATTGGGGCCAATAAAAACAATATTGCCGACCTTGGACCCGTTTTCACGATTCGAGCCGCTCCCCTATTGGCGCAACCTCCTTTTTCCCGGCCAGTCACACCCTTAATAAACAACCATTACGCCAGCCTTCTTCAAGAATGATTTCGCCAGCAGGCTATTGACTGCGGCTTGCGGGTTAAGCCCAAATTTGAATTCCGGTTGACCGGGCTGAGAATATATTGAACTTTGGTTCAGTCAATGGGGAAAAAAAATTTGACAGATAAATGAAATTGGATTATCTTATTTTTAATAATGAGAATCAGAATCATTTGCTTTTTGGTGCGACCCTTAGTCTCATTGGTTTTTGGTAACATTGCGTCAACCCTAAATAATTTATGTTTCTTTTCCACTCCCCCTCACCCATCCTACTGCGCTCATTTCCTTCATTTTGGCGCTGGGCTTCACTTAGACTCGATTGAACCATCATCATGATTTCCCCCCTTTATCTTCAATAGAACCGGTTTCAAGGCGGCCAACTGTGAGCATCGCTCCAAAACCTAGAGCAACGAAGCTATTTTGATTGTTTTAGAGCATAACATCGAAGAATCATTGAGCGTAGTCGTGTCTTTTGTCATATTATTTCAACATCCCCTATGTCTAATAAAATTCAGTTTGGCCAAACTGGACTCTCTTTGCCGGTTTCAGAATGTTAGCATTTCATTTTCCAACCTGCTGGCTGGCCTTTCAATTTTTAATTCAAGACCGACTCCCAGCCTCTGGGTCCAGTTTTTTCGTTGGCCAAGCCTGGGATTTATTTTTTTGGGTCCAAAAATTGAAATAACATGTCTCATATCCAAGAAATAAAGTCGTCAGGCTCTGACCAAATCAGAAGGCCGTCTGCGGCTTGGCTCCGTCCCTTGGTCTGGGTTGTCAGATTAGACCCAAATGGTCCGCGGCACCAAAGACCGATCGGACGAGAAGCCATTTTCGATCCTCCTTGGGGCCGTCCTCCAGTGCCTCCTTGAGTCGACTCCGGCCCTGATTCGCGGGCCAGACCAGTCTGTTACTTTAATTTTTACTCAAAATAATTTTTATAACTATAATTGTATTCTATTTATGAATAAGGAGTTATGGTATGGCTAGTTTTTTCCAAAAATTGGTGGCCGCTTACTCAGTCCTCGGAGCCATTTTGGGACTAAGTTTTGCCAATCCGGCTTCGGCCCAGGACGATGAGTCCAGCACCATTGACGCCATCGTGGTCACGGCCACCCGTTCGGAAAGGGACTTGATGAAAGTTCCCATGTCGGTGACCGTAGTTGATGACCAGAAAATCGAGGAGCGCTACCCTGGTTCTAACACGGCGGAAAAGCTCAGGGATGCGCCGGGGGTCAGTTTTTCGCCCAACAAGTCCGGTCCGGGCAACAACAGCATGCTCATGATCCGTGGTCAGAATCCGTTGAGGGTTTTGTACCTCATAGACGGAGTGAGCCAAAACTCGGTTTTCAAGGAGGACATGAATAAAGGTTTGTTAACGATCGACCCCTCTGACATTGAGCGGATTGAAATCATCAAGGGCCCAGCCTCGGCGTTGTATGGATCAGAAGCTATTGGCGGAGTGGTTAACGTCATAACCAAGAAGGGCGGTGAGGGCAAACCTTTCGGTGGTCGGGTCGATTTCACTTACGACCATTCCAACCGCAGCTACAAGCCTCATCTGGCTCTTTATGGTGACACCGACCAATACCGTTATCGCCTCTCGGGTTCTTATCAGGACGCTGGCGATCGCCGAGCGGTCACCCATGGCCGGCTAGACCATTCCGGTTTTTCCACCGAGAGCGTGTTTGGCAATTTTGGATATACCTGGGATCGAGGCGATGTCGATATTACGTTTAGTCATTATGACTCTGATGTTGATGAGATGAGCGGCAAATGGGATGCCGACGGACCAGTCCAGAAATATTTGCCCTATGGTCATCCTGATTTAGTTGAACTATCAACTTTTCCTGCCAATAGACGAGACACAATAATTGGAAACGTTGTTTTACGAGATTTATTGCCGCATTTAGATCAATTAAGTACAAAATTAAGTTATCAAAATCGAGATACCAAACAAGTTGGTTGGCAATATCCACAAACTAGTTTGTTAAGTAGTTATTTAGCTGACAAAACAAAAACTTTTTTCGCTTCAGTGCAAGGTGATTTATCGTTTGGTAGTCATGAAATTAATGTTGGCCTAGACTATACTTATGATAAATTGAAAAATCAGGCTCAAAGGATTGATTACTCCATCGGCGGCTTGACTCCATTGTATGAATTAGATGCCACCCAGCAGACTCTGGCTTTCTTCGCTCAGGACGTTTGGCAGATCATCGACCCTCTGACTTTGACGACTGGACTTCGCTACACCAAGGTTAACACTGATCAGGGTCGTCTCGACGAGTACCCCCAGTGGGCCAACCGGTCTTATGCCTTTGATAACTTAGTCTGGAACGCCGGTTTGGTTTACCAGGCGACCAACACTTTGGCTCTGAGGCTCCAGTTCGCTCAAGGTTTCCGAACGCCGGATCTGGCCAGCAAGCTCACCGGGACCGGTGGCTACCAATTACCCAGTCCCAATATCTCACCAGAGACGTCAGAAAGTTATGAATTTGGCCTCAGGTACAATGACAATTCGCTCTATGTTGATGCGGCAGTTTTTTATAATAATATTGATGATTTTATCTATTCAGAGTACCTAGGCATAATCAATAATCATTATTTATGGCGAGCTAAAAACTCGGCCGAATACCGGACCATAGGTTTTGAATTTGACATCGCTTACACCTTAGGTGAAACCGGTCTGACGCCGTACGCCAGCTACACTTATGTCGACGGTCGTCAAACAAATAAAGAAAACGGTACCTATTTGAAAAACATCAGTTCTCCCAGAACTTGGGGCTCGGTGGGCCTCAAATGGGAGGGCGAGGTCTTCGATCAGACTCGTCTCTTCGCCGATCTGATTTACCGGTCTTCAGCCAAGTACACCTACGTGGCCGATGGGACGGTCATGTTTCACAACCGTAGCGGCCGAACCATGGACCTCAATCTGGGCTTGGATCACGGAGAAGACCAGAGGTTCAAGTTAGTCCTTTCGGTTAAGAACCTTTTAAACGAGGCCTATGAACCGGCTTACTACCACTATCCTTCACGTTATTTTGTAGTATCGGCATCGTATTTATTCTAATTACTATAACGTTAGGTGAGTTTAGCCAGCATATCGGCTAAACTCACCCCAAAATCATAACCCCCCTTTAGGCCAAAAATTATTCATGAAGGCATTCTTCCAAAGCGGATTGTGGTCCTGGTTCAGCCTAATGGTGTTGGTGGCTGGTCTGTTCCTTTTTTCGACCTTCTCACCGGCTTGGTCCGAGTCTTCAGCTAAAGAACCAACCCCGCAAAAGCCAATCCGGCGGTCTGAGCCCCAGGAGCAACTGCAGCGCCCGCCTTTTTTGATTTTAGAAGCCCAGCCCGAGGTCAAACTAAAGAGCGGCCGCATCCACCAGCAGCTACGGGTGAGAAGCGTCCCTCAGGCCGCCTTGGACCAAGTTCAAGCGGCCTATCGTTTTTCGACTCTTTTGGGCCCGCCCTCGGACCAAACCTCGTGGTTTGCGGCTGAGCTGGCGCCGGACTCTCCGGTCTTGGACCTGGAAAGTGGGGCCTTGGTCCAAGTCGTGGTCTTGATCAAAGCCCAGTCCGGCGGTCGTCACCTCCATGGTCAGAGAACTCTGCGCCTTTTCGGGCGAGGACCTGGGGAATCGACCGGGCCGGGCCGAGCCGCTGAAAAGCCGGACTGGCCGTTCTTTACTCTGACCGGACCAGGTTTCTATCCTCGAACCGGGGAAAATTTAGCTGTGGCTATCCAAGAGCTTGCCTTTGATACGGCACCAGTTGTTTGGGTTTTGGACGGAGACAAGCAGACTAAGGCGCGATGGACGGGTTCGGAATATCAAACCCGCCTTGAACTAGACCCAAACTTGGCCCGGCGAGGCTATAGCGCCACCAAGGAAGTCCATTTCATCCAAGCGTTGGCGGACGGAGGTTCGGCCAGTCTGACCGAGGCCATCTATCGCTCTGACACCGCCGGGCGCAAGCTTGCGGCGGGATTGGGTCTTTTAGCCATCTCTTTCGGCCTGGGGACGCTGGCCGGCCGAAGATTCAAGGACCACCGATGACTCTCGGACGACTCAGACTTCTAATCCAGCACCTGTTCCTTTTGATGACCTTGGCCGCTGGACGTCTGGGGCTGGTATTGACTGGCAAGGCCATGCCCTGTCTGTCTTGCAGTTTGGTGTTCGGCGGCTGCAACGGCTGCGTCCTGCGGTATTTCCAGGTTTTAATGTCCTTCCTGGCCGGGCCGGTCTCTTGGGGCAGCCCGGAAGGTCTGGACCACCTTCAAACCCTGGGGATACTATTGGTTCTTTGTCTGACCTTAGGCCGGCTATGGTGTGGCTGGCTTTGTCCTTTCGGCCTAGTTCAGGACTGGCTGTTCGCTTTGGGCCGTGCCCTCGGACTCGGACGCGGGCCTTTGAGCGGTCCGGCTTTGAAATGTTTAACGGTCTTCAGATATAGCTTACTTACGATTTTGCTTTTGTTTCCGCCCTTGGTCGAAACTGGAATCATTCATCCAGACTATATTTACGCCTTTTGCCAGCTCTGCCCCGGCGGAACCGTTTTGCCTCTTTTGGCCGGTCAAGGCCGCCGCTTGGCCTGGGACGCCTCAAGTCCCGTCTCTGGCTTGGTGACGGGCCTTTCTCTAACTTTGACCGGCTTTATACTGGGTTGGGCTTTGACTCTAACCAGGCCTTGGTGTCACGTCTGCCCGGTGCCGCTTTTGAGCCGGGTTTTCCACAAAGTGAGGCTGGTGAGGCTCAAGCGGGAGCCCTCGCTTTGTTCAGGATGCCGAAACTGCCTTAAAATCTGCCCCATGGAGGGCACTCCGGCTCTCGCCGCCAACCGGGCCGAAGACTGTCTGGGCTGCGGCCGTTGCCTGGTAAAGTGTCCCATAGATGGCTGCCTGAGTTTAACCTTGACCGGTCAAGTTGATTTGGTGCGGTCGGGCCGGCATTGCAGCCACCAAAGATAACTCTCGGTAGCCTTGGTTAGCCTAGTACATAGTCAACAGGTTAATTGTGGGTAAAGGCGAACCAGGATAATTCGGGCTTCTTCCACTGTGAACTGCCAGATTACTTTTTTGACGGACGCGTTCCGTTTAATTGTC
>JAISWF010000155.1 GCA_031271165.1 Deltaproteobacteria bacterium | reverse complement strand
GACAATTAAACGGAACGCGTCCGTCAAAAAAGTAATCTGGCAGTTCACAGTGGAAGAAGCCCGAATTATCCTGGTTCGCCTTTACCCACAATTAACCTGTTGACTATGTACTAGGCTGGCCCGATATGATTACTGCTTATTTTGCCCCATTAAATACCGGGTTAATATTTCGGCCGCCTCCCCGAATTCGCTTCTGAGTACCTGGTCGGCTACTAGATTAATCATTCGGCCGGCTGGATATTTATCGGAGACTTCACCCAATGAGCTCAGAAGATCGTCGGTTTTTTGGATGTCTTCAGCCTCCAGGGCCTTTCGGAGCTCGTCTAAAACGACCGGGTCAAAAGAAGGCTCCGGCGGCTTCTGGAAACGATTGTTTTCGGCCAAGGCCGCCGAAAGGTCGTCGATCAATGCAGCCAAAAATTTTTTAAAATAGGCCAATCTTCCGGAGACGAACAGCCAATCGTTTTTTTTTGCCGCCGCTTCCAAAACCCGGGCCTCCTCAGCGATCCCGGCCGCCCCAACACCAGCGGCGGCGCTTTTGATGGCGTGGAGCTGGCCGGCATACTTTTGCAGGAGCCTAGTTCTGTTTTCAGTTGGATCCGTTTGATCGGGCCCTGGTAGGCGGTCCGAGATGGGAGCGCTTGGCGCCGGCTTAAGCTCGGCCGGGTCGGCCAGCCCCTCAAGTACCTGAACACCGTCTCGGCAAAACCACGACAAGACGTCCAAGTATCTTTTAACGTCTCCGCCGCTTCTGGCCAGCCCCAAGGCGTAGTCAAGCCCGGAGACTTTCAGAGGCGCCAAGCCAGAGAGGAGCGGCTTGGCAGCCGAGCCCCCCCGGCGGCGTTTTTCCTTAGGAATAAATCGCTCCATAATGGCGTCGAGCTTGGCCAAATCAATTGGTTTGAGGAGGCGGTCGCTAAAGCCTTCTTCCCCAGGTGTGCCGGGGGGCGGAATATCAGCCGAAAGGGCGACGACGGGCACTTTTTGGAAATATTCACCTTCCAGGTTCCTGATTATCTGAGTCGTTTGGGGCCCATCCAATCCAGGCATGGAGCGGTCCATAAAAATCAGATCATATTGAGTTTTTTTAACCAAATTAATCGCCTCCCGGCCGTTGTCGCACAGATCGACAGCCGCCTCATAGGAAGCCAAAAGACCTTTGCCGATTTTTAGGTTGGTGGCGATGTCGTCGACAATTAAGATCCTGGCTTCCGGTGCGGTAAAGCGGACCGGGGCTGGCTTGTGGTCGTTGGGACTGGAGATTTCCCCTATGGGCGAGGGATCGGAAATCTTTTGGTCTAGGCCAACGGTAAAAACGCTACCTTGGCCGTAAACACTTGAGACCGTTATTTCCCCGCCCATAGCCATAACCAGCTTTTTGGTGATGGCCAGACCCAGGCCGGTGCCCTCGACGTCTCGGTTGAGTTCCCGGTCAAAGCGGGAATATGAATCAAAAAGCTTTTTAAGGTTTTCCTCCCGGATACCGATTCCGGTGTCGGCGACCTCAAATATTAACTTAAGGGTCTGGTCCTGGTCCTGGCCGGGCTCATTTGGTTCCAAATGATCATTTGTTGTCCCAAGTAGTTTGGCTTGAGGCTGAGGACCAGCCTCCTCCGGTCTGGGGCCGCTAAACGGAGCCTCTTCCAGCTGGATTCCTTGAGGACTAATCCTGCCCACTGCTGCTTCTGGAAGAGCGGCGCCTCTTTCCGATAACTCGCCGGCGGCCAGACTGCGGCCAGCTGCCTTTTGCGTCTGGCTTCGCCTGACCGTTACGGTGATGCTCCCTCGTTCGGTGTATTTGGCGGCGTTGGTCAGAAGATTTAAGAGAACAGTCCTTAGGCCAATCTCATCTCCGATCAGGCGGCTCGGAAGGTCAGGATCAACCCGGAGAATCAGCGTTAGTCCAGAATCGGAAAGCTTTAAGCTGATGATGCTGACCACATCCCCAATCAAAGAGCCCAGCCAGTATTCAGAGGGGGTGCTTTCGATTATTCCGGCTTCGATTTTGGACAGATCGAGTAAATCGTTGATCATAGCCAGAAGGGATTTGCCGGCTTGTCTAACGTTTTGGGCATTGTCGTGGACGGTAACGGAAGTATCTTCTCTGAGAATCAATTCTGACATTCCGATGATGGCGTTTAAGGGGGTCCGGATTTCATGACTGATGTGGGCCAAAAAGTCGGTTTTGGCTTTGGAAGCTCTCTCTGCTTTCCGGTTGGCGGCAATCAGTCTGAGGTTTTGGGCGGCCAAGATATTGTCGGAGCGGGAGATAAAAATATTGGAGGCCACAATCAGCAAAATAAAGATGGCCAGAGCACTGAAAAACATCATGTTAAAAGATTTATTGACTGAAACAAATTCTGGCAATTGGTAGGTGACAACTATGTTCCAGTTAAAGTCAAGAACCTTAGTTGCTAAATACACATTATTACCTTGGACAATATATGTACTTTCTAAGTTACTGTTTTGTAGATCTAGTAAATTATCTTTTATCTTCGTGATGTAATCTAGTATAGAAATATTTTTATTAAGAATATCGCTATCTTTTGCGGCAATAATTTGAAAATTTGAGTTATAAATATAGTAAATTAAATTTTTGTCTAGTTTTTGATAAGAGGCAGCGATCTCGTCGGACAATTTGGCTACAGCCATGGCCGCTCCGACCACTCCCAAGGGTTCAGCTACGCCCGGCTGCGGCCGGCTAAAGACCGGAACGTTAAGCCAAATCGAATTAACATCCCCAAGAGAGTTAAAGTCGGTATTGATAAAATAAGAATTCGGAGCCAGGAGAGTTTTTTTAACCCAGGCCGAATTGGGATTATCCAGCTCAAGGTTATAGGAAGGGTTAGCCGTAGAGAAAACGATTTTTTCCTCAAGACTGAGCCAAAAGACGTGGCCTTTTTTCAGATAGCTTTGGTAAAGGTTGATCTCGCTGAGAGCCTGGTTTTTGAGGGAATTATCGGAGGGATTAAGGAAATACTGTCGAATAACGTCAGTATCAGCCAATTTACGCATTAAGACCAGTTCGCTTTCGATGGCCGTCGACAGGCGGAGCTTGAGGGTTTCCGAGGCCACTCGGAGCTGACGGCCTGCGTAGGCTAAGTTGGTTTGCCGGGTTGATAAAACGAAGGCCAGGATGACGGCAGCGGAGGCTGCCAAAAGGATGATGATGGAAAACCATAGGAAGGTCCGCTTAATCCTGGTGCCGGGGGTAGCGGAACCGTTGTCGGCGGAAGCCGCCGGAAGGTTAGATGAAGGGTTCATGGGTTGGCCTAAAACCTGGGGTTGATTTAAAAACCAGGGGGTTGCCTGAGCAATAAGGCCTAAAAAGATCAGTTCAAAGGCTAGCCGATAGTGACGGCCAGATTAGGGTTAGGGAGCGTTATCAGAACTTGTCGCAAACCTGTTGAAAAACATCGGTTAAAACCGGGTCAAAGTGGGTTCCCCGTCCGCTGATAATAATTTCGATGGCTTTAGTTTTGGAGAAAGCCTTTTTATAGGGCCGGACGGCGACCAAGGCGTCATAAACATCGGCAATGGCCATCAGCCGGCCTTTGAGCGGGATATCCTCACCTATCAGTCCGTCGGGATAGCCGCTGCCGTCCCATTTTTCATGGTGAGTGCCGGCCATGATTTTAGCGTATTGCAAAAAATCACTTTCTGAAGCGTAAGCCTGAATTTTTTCAATGATTTTAACTCCATAAATAGTATGTTTTTTCATTTCTTCAAATTCTAAGGCCGTCAGGGGGGCCGGTTTTTTTAGGATCGAATCACTGATGGCAATTTTGCCCACGTCATGGAGCAGAGATGACTCCAAAAGTAAATCAATGTTCCAGCTCTGGAGCTCTTCGCGAAACAAGCCCAGGTCGACCAAGCCTTCGATCATGACTCCGAGGCCCTTTTGGGTTTGTTCCATGTGCTCGCCGGTTATCAAATCTCGACTTTCAACGAGATCGGCCATGGTTTTAAGGATGGCAATTTGAAGTTCCAAAACCTTTGAGGTTTTTTCATCAACCATTTGTCTTAGGTTTTGGTTGTAGTTTTCCAGTTCCAGCCTCTGACTCTCCAAGGTCAATTTTTGCAATGAAAGCGTCAAATGGACTTCGACTCTCTTGCGCAGCAGGGCCGGCTGAAAGGGCTTGGTAATGTAATCTATAGCTCCCAGGCCCAGACCTTTGAGCTCGTGATCGGGGTGATCGAGGGCCGTCAGAAAGATAACCGGAATATCTTTGGTTTCGAGCTTGGATCTAAGGATTTTTAAGGCCTCAAATCCGTCCATGTCCGGCATGTCAACGTCAAGCAGAATCAAGTCAGGTTTTTTCCTGGCCATAAGATCGAACATTTTGGCCGCCGAGGGAATGGTAAAGACGTCGTAGGTGTTGGGCAGGGCGTTTTTCCCAATTTTGAGATTGGTGACATTGTCGTCGACAATCATGATTATCGGACGAGGGTTCATTGGTTCTCACTTTTTGGCCGAACTATTATAAGTTAGGCCAATCACCCTAAAGGCCGGAGCAAGGAAAAAATGAGTTTAAGAGGCGGTCGAAATAATTCGGCCGGGGAAGCTTCAGGCGATTAAACTAAACTAAAAACCAGACCAACAGTCGGTTTAGGCCGCTAATGAGCATACCCCGGCCGCTGCAGGCCAAAAACAGTCCAGTTTAGGGAGCCGGTTGTTGCTCGGAAACCCTTAAGGTTTCCAGAGTCTTGCGAGCCTCGTCACGCTGGTTGAGGTATAGATCGCGTTCTTGGGTTACGGTCACCAGTCTGGCGGTCAAAGCTCCCAATTGGTTTAAAAACTCTGGGTCCACCGATTCTGTACTCTCAATATGGCCAGGTTCAGGAACTGCTGGGGTTTGGTTTTCCAGCGCAGTCAATTTATTTTGAAGGGTGCGGTATTGCTCGGTTAAAGTGGTAAGTTGCTGATCTTTTGAGGTCGCTTCAGTGGTCGCTTTGTCCAGTTTGGACTGGACGCTGTTGAGCTTTGAGTTGGACTGAGTCAGGTTTTGTTCGCAGCCTCGTTGGTTGCTTTCGGCCTGAAACAGATCGCTGGCCGTGGTTTGGAGCTTTTCCTGGGTTGTCGCCAGATCCGCCCGGGTGAAGAGCCAGAGGACTAAAAAAATGACTAGACCGATGGCCGACAAGATGGAGAAAGAGATTTTAAGGACGTTCATGACAACCTCGCTCGAAGGCCCCGGCTTAGGGGGCCGGATTAGCCGAAATTTTCAAAATAGACATAACACGGTTAAGGGTTGGAGTTTTTTGGCATCCGCCTGAGGGGACCCGGCTAATAATAATAAATATTATAAGATACTTGATTAGTTTGAGCAAGAATTAGGCATCCAGCAGTCTAGGTCAGTTGATTGTCAGCCCGGGTTCGGCGGCGGGGCCGGGTTGAAAGCCAGGTCAGCTATTGATGATCAACCGGTAAAAACCCTCAAAACCTGAATTCTTAAATTTTTTTGTCAGTAATCTTAAGATGTTAAAAATGATAAAAACGAAAAAATAGACTTTTTACTGGTCGATCATTGATAATATTCCTAAAAAAGGGCCGTAAGCCCTCCTAGGCGGACAACATGAAAATCAAATCGGCCCGGCATATTGGTTACTGTTTCGGGGTCAGGCGGGCCATGGATCTGGCTTTCAAATGTTTGGAGAGTCATTCGGGGCCGGTTTATAGTCACGGCCCGATGATCCACAACTGCCGGGCTATGGAGATTTTGACCAAAAAAGGACTCAAACAGTGGCCGGAAAACTATAACTCTCAAGATTCCGGCCACCAGGAAAGCCCCGCTACAGTCATTATCCGAGCCCATGGGTTGTCACCAAAGGCTGAGAGCGCCTTGCGGGGTTGCGGAGTCGATGTGGTCGACGCTACCTGCCCCAGGGTGGCTGTTGTCCAGCGGCGGGTGGCCAAGGAAGCGGCTGATGGCAGCGACATTATCATTTGGGGCGCTGCCGGGCATCCGGAAGTGGAGGGCCTTTTAGGTTATGCCGCCAACCATGGTCATGTTATCAGCGGACACGATGAGGTGGCCGCTCTCCCTGAACTAAAGCGGGTGGTTTTGGTAGCTCAGACGACCCAGAATCTTGAACTCTGGGATGCGGTAGCGGCGGCGGTCACCGCTCGCTGGCCGCTGGCCAAGTGCCTGAACACTGTTTGCCAGGCCACCGCCAATCGGCAGGCCGAGGCCAAACGCCTGTCCGAAGAGTGTCCGGCTCTGGTGGTCGTCGGCGATCGGCACAGTTCCAACACCCGTAAACTCTATGAGATAGGTCAGGCCAGGGGCCTGAGAACAATCTCAGTCGAAGGGCCTGAGGAGATACCGTCGTCATTTGTCGAAGGCGTCGATACCGTCGGTCTTTTGGCAGGGGCCTCCACTCCGGTCTGGCAGGTCCGGCTTGTTCACCAGCGACTATTGGCCCTAGCCCGCTCCCGTGAAAACGATTTACCGGCTTTTTTGAGAAGATTTTTGCGGGCCTTGGTTTTATCCAACATTTTTGTGGGCCTTGGCTCGGGATGCTTGGGGCTGGCCATGGCTGCTGTGGCCGGTTATCAGGTCCCGGACTATTTCTTCGGACTTTTTTTCTTTTTTGTTCAAACCATGCACTGCATTAACGGGTATCTGGACTTGAACGCCGCCAGATACAACGATCTTGACCGGGTTGATTTTTTGACCAAGTACCGCCCATATCTTCATAGCCTGGGCTTGGCCTCCTTTGTTTTGTCCTTGTCGGCCGCCTATCTGGCCGGCTCTCGGGTGCTGGGCCTTCTTTTGTTATTGTCGATTAGCTCCATTATTTATGCTGTTCCCCTTTTGGGCAGACCTTTGGACCGCTGGGGCGTCAGACGGCTTAAGGACATTCCGCTGAGTAAATCCTTTTGTACCGCCGTCGGCTGGGCCACGCTTTTAACCATTCCCGGTCTTTTGAGTCAGCCCCCATTGGTTGAGGCCACAGCGGAAAACCTTCAAATACTTGGGGTGACTTTTACCGCCGTTTTTTTCCAAGTTTTTTGCCGCTCCATCCGCATGGATTACCAGGCCTCGCTCGGGGATCGGGTTTTCGGACCCTGGACCACGGTAACCTTTATGGGTTGGAAATGGGCCAACCGCTTTTTAGTCTTGCTTTTGATGGTCTGGTCCTTATTTTTGGCTGGGGCCTGGCTTTATTTCCCAGAGCGTCCGCTAATCTGGCTCCTGCTGGCCGGGCCATTATTAAACTTTTTTTTGCTGCCCGGGTTTATTAAAAAAGAAAGGCTCGACGGCTTTCTTTTCGACATGGCCATTGACAGCCAGTTTCTTTTATCGGGTCTGACAGTGTGGTTATGGACCATCCTTTCGTAAGTGTCATCATCCCGACCTATAATCGCATCGGACCTTTACGGCGGGCCATTGATTCAGTCCTGACCCAAAAGGAGGCCGATTTTGAACTCATCGTGGTCGACGATGGGTCAACTGACCAAACAACCGACGTTTTGTCCTCCCTGGTCCAAAGCGGCCTGATTAAGCTGATTGCCTTGGGCAAAAACTGCGGCGTCAGTGCAGCCCGTAACGCCGGCATCAAGGCCGCCCAAGGTGAGCTGGTGGCTTTTTTGGACAGTGACGATCAGTGGATGCCTGAAAAACTCAAGGCCCAGGTCGATTTTATGGCTCAAAATCCGTCTCTGATGATATCTCAGTGTCAGGAGCGTTGGATCAGAAACGGACGCCGGGTCAATCCCGGGACCAGACACCTGAAGGCCGGGGGCGATATTTTTATAAGATCCCTTTCGCTGTGTCTGATCAGCCCGTCAGCGGTCATTATGGACCGGAAATTATTTTCCGAGGTCGGATTCTTTGATGAGAGCCTTCCGGCGGCCGAAGACTACGATTTATGGCTGAGAGTCTGCGCCCGGCGGCAGGTGGGGCTATTGAACCGCGAACTGGTGGTCCGGTATAGCGGACATCTTGATCAACTCTCGGCCCAGCCAGGCCTTGACCGTTATCGCATAAGGGCCCTGAAAAAAATCCTCTTGACTCCCCTGCCGCCGGCCTATCGAGCCGCCGCTGAAGCCGAATTGGCTCGCCGGAAAGCCGTTTACGAGACCGGCCGGCGCAAGAGGGCCGGTCCCCGGCCTAAAGTTTTGGGAGAGGCGCTAGAAGGATAAAAATCCAAGGCTAAAAACAATCAAAAGTCTGGCTCTAAAGCCAAAGCCGGAACTTCAAAAAGTCCGATCAAAAAACCCCGCTCAACAAAGCGGGGTTTTTTGATCTAGCTGGCTAAAAACAAAAGTCGTTGGTCTCAGAACTCGAAATCGTCATCAGCATCCATGGGCAGGGCTTTAGACGGGTTAGGTTTAGCCCTAGGGGGAGGCGGAGCCAAGGCCTGCGGACGACGGGAACCGCCGTTGGAGGACCTTTTAGGACTGCCAGCTAATGCCTGGCGGGGGTGCTGACCGTGGACGACAGTGGTGATATCATCGACGGCCGTCATGAGATTTCCGGCCTGAAGTGACAGCTGACTTGCGGCACTGGCTGATTCCTCGGCCGAGGCGGCGTTAGACTGGGTCACCTTGTCCATTTGGCTCATAGCTGTGGTGATCTGGCTGATGCCTTGGCTCTGTTCCTTGGAGGCCTCGGCCACTTCACTGACCAACTGGGCCACTTTAGAAGAATGAGTTGATACGGTTTTAAAGTTTTCCGAAGTGGAGTTGACCATGTCGGAGCCGCTGTTGATGTTGCTAATGGTAGCGGCAATCAAATCAGCGGTATTTTTAGCGGCGTCAGCTGAACGGATGGCCAGATTTCTAACCTCGTCGGCCACGACGGCAAACCCTGCTCCGGCTTCGCCGGCCCGGGCGGCCTCAACAGCGGCGTTGAGAGCCAAAAGGTTGGTTTGGAAGGCAATTTCATCAATGGTCTTAATGATTTTTCCAATTTCGTTACCCGAGGTAGCGATTTGGTTCATAGCTTCAATGACGTTGGCCATGGAGCTTTCGGCCTTGCCGACAGCATCGGTGGCCTGGCCCATCAGGGAATTGGCTTCGACAGCGTTGTCGCTGTTGCGCTTGGTCATTGAGGAGAGCTCTTCCAAGGCCGCACTAGTTTGCTCAAGGGAAGCCGCATTTTCGGTGGCCCCCTCAGCCAAGGTGTTGGAAGCTGAAGAGAGCTGACCAGAGGCCGAGTCAACCTCCTGGGCCCCCTCGGTCAAGGTCCCGATGATTCGGTTGATGGGGAGGGTAATACTGCGGGTCAGGAACAAGGCCAAAATCATGCTTAGGATTAAGGCCACGATGACTCCAATGATCTGGGTCATAAGTGAGCGGCCAGCCGAAGTCAAAGTGGTGTCGGCAAAGTCATTGGACAGCTGGGTTGTCGCTACTCCCAGGGCCGTGACGGACTTCAGAAGGTTGGCTCTGGACTCAATGCGGCTGGTGAGGTTTTCGTGGAATTTAACATAAATATCACGGAAAGCGCTCAGGGAAGCGGCCAGTTTCTGGGATTCAGAGATTAAGATCCCGACGATATCCCGATCCTGAGCAGTGCGGCAGTCGGCTAACAGGTTTTTGGCCAATTCAATGCCTTTGGTAGCGGAACTCAGGGCCAGGGTAAACGCTTCAGGATTCTGGTAATAAAGCCCTCGTAACATACTGACGTACATACTGGAGGCTTCCTGCTCAATTTCTATCGCCATATTGAGGTGGGCCAGCCTTGAAGGCATGTCAGAGTAAGAAACCCCGCCACTTTTGATGTCATCATCAAGGATTTTGGCCTGCTCGTTAATGAATTTTTCCAGATTTTCGACGATGATCCCATAGCTTTTGACAACAGCAGTGCGATTTTCGGTCATGCCTTGGTTAAGGCCGGGGAGTAAAGAGGCAGTCTCATTATAGCTAACGTACAAGCTTTCGGTCTGGGCGACCAGATCGCGGACGTTGGAGTTGTTAGCGGCTAGCCCGTCCCGGATGGCCGCCTTTATCCGAACGAAGGCTTCGCTGAGATTTTTTTCGTGCTCTTGAGCCGTCTTCCAGCTATCGGGGTTGGCATTAAAACTATACTCGGTGACAAAAATGTTATGCTGGGCAATCTGGCTTTCAATAAAAGCGGTCAAGTCGTTGCCGGGCATGATTTTTTCACGTAGATTAGATGTTTCCGTCCGGATCGACATCAAGCTGAAAACTGCTACCAGGCTTATGGCGATAAAAATGGCGCAAACGACGACAAAGCCCAGAATGATTTTGGTACTTAACCTCATTTTCTAACCCTTTCGGCCTGCCGAGGCCATTATTTAAATAACAGGGGCGATGAGAGAATAGTCCCTGGCCCGTCAGCAATTCTAATTTTGGAACCCCTGATTTTTGGCATGATTTTTGTCGGGAACATGCGCTTAAAGCTTCTCATATCGTTGATTTTAAAAACGCATAAATTATTCTGTTTTGCTATGAT
>JAISWF010000151.1 GCA_031271165.1 Deltaproteobacteria bacterium | reverse complement strand
TTGGACAATTAAACGGAACGCGTCCGTCAAAAAAGTAATCTGGCAGTTCACAGTGGAAGAAGCCCGAATTATCCTGGTTCGCCTTTACCCACAATTAACCTGTTGACTATGTACTAGTGTTGATACCATATGGGACCGGGGCGACGACGTTTTGCGACAAACTCGGTCATGATCTATTGCATTTTCAATGGCAACCAATTAAGTGTTTGATTTTTTAAGTTTAAAAACACCGCCATATTTTTTTATTTCTTCTCAATCTCGGTTTGCAGCATTATTTAAAAGCGATCAAAGAACGCTCGCCAAAAATTTTTGGCACCTCGGCGAAACAGTGTGATTGAAAACCTGCTGGGCAGTGCCAGTTTCCTCAACCAAACCCTGATGAAGAAAAATCACCTGACTGGAAACCTCTCGAGCAAAGCCTATTTCGTGAGTTACCAAGATCATTGAGCGCTCCTCTTCTACCAAGAGTTTGATTATTCTCAGTACTTCACCAACCAGTTCCGGATCCAAGGCACTGGTGGGTTCATCAAAAAGCAATAACTTTGGCTCCATGGCCAAGGCTCTGGCAATGGCACAACGTTGCTGCTGCCCTCCAGAAAGCCTGGCCGGGTAGTCTTGGGCTTTGTCCAGAATGCCGACCTTATCAAGGTAGCGGCCAGCCCGCTCATGGGCTTGTTTTTTGGTCAAACCTAAAACCTTGATGGGCGCTAAAGAAACGTTTTCCAAGACCGTCATCTGGCTCCACAGATTAAAATTTTGAAAAACCATACTCATCTGGCGGCGAACCGAGGCTACCCACTTTGACATCAGGGGATTTTTCTTCCCCGGCTGAAAATCAATTTCCTCACCATCAAACAACAGGCTGCCTGAATCCGGAATCTCCAAAAGGTTCAGGCAGCGAAGGAGCGTACTTTTCCCGGAACCGGAGGCCCCGATTATGGTCACCACCTGCTGGCTGGTGGCGGCCAAATCCACGCCCTTTAAGACCTGGTGTTTCCCAAAACTTTTTTGGAGCCCTTGAGCTTTAATTAAAAATTCCGACGCCACTTCAGGCCGCCCCCTCGGTCAGGCCCTGGGTGGCCAATTGCCTGAGAAAAAAGGTCAACTGCTCAAGCCCTTTGGTTAAACTTTCTGGACTGCAGCCGTAGCCAATTCTTAAAAAACCCTCCCGGCCCAGGACGCTGCCCGGACAGAGCATGACACCGGTTTGTTCAACCAAACGAACACAAAAATCCCAAGAAGAAATAGCCAGATGCAGTTCCAAAAGTGCCGTAGTCCCGGAAAGCGGAGGGCTCCAGGAAATCAAGGGCTCATTATCCACCCACTGGGCCAAAACTCTGCGGTTACCCCTGGTGATAGCATGGCTGCGGGTCAAAATGGCGTTTTTGGATTCCAAAGCTAAGCTGGCCAAATGATCGTCGAGCCGGCCTACACTGATCGTATTGTAGTCACGGTGAGTCATAACCGACTCTAAAAGCCTCGGGGCTCTTGAGGCCATCCAGCCTAGTCTTAACCCCGCCAGAGAATAGACTTTGGACATGCTGCCAGTACTGATCCCCAGCTCATAAAGGTCAGCTATGGATGAGGTAAACCCGTCTCCATCATCATTGAGGCCACGGTAAACTTCATCGCAGAGAATGTAAGTCTGATATGGCCGGGCGATCTCAACTATTTTTTCCAGTAAAGCTTGGTCCATCAAGCTTCCGGCCGGGTTGTTGGGATTGTTGAGGGCCAAAAGTTTAGTTTTGGGGCCGACCAGACCTCGGACTTGCTTAAGATCGGGCAGATAGTTATTTTCCGGTGTCAAGTCGAGCAAGTCAACCTGAGCCCCAAAGCATTTGGGAATGGATTGGTGCTGTTGATAGGTTGGAAAAACCGCCACCACATGGTCGCCATTGTCGATTAATGTTTCGTATATTAACGAATTGGCCCCAATGGCCCCGTGGGTCACCAAGACGTGGTCTGGCTCAATGCTTTGGTATAAATCGCCAATAGCCTTACGAAGCCTCAGGCTTCCGGGGATATCGCCATAGGAAAGCCTGAGCTGACCTAATTCTTCCGGGAATCCTTTTCGACCACAGAGATTAAGTAACTCATCTAAAGTCAACGAATCGACGCAAGTTTCGGCAAGGTTATAGGTACACCGAGTTTCGTAGAGATCCATCCAGCGTTCAACGCCGAATTTTTCAATAAACATAATGATCTTTCCTTAATTACCCACTTTGACTCGTTGATAAAGAGCGTTAGCAATAGCCACATCTTCAAGTCCCAAGCCAATGGAGCGAAAGAATATCGGACGACTGTCTTGGGCTCTATCCGGAACTTTTCCGACACACAGATCACCAAGATCTCCTTCCAGCTCATTTGGCGACCAGAGTCCCTGGGCGGCGGCCAGGACCATTTCGCCGGCGCTGCCGGGTGTGGTCAAAGCATAATCACAATAGACCCGCATTTGGGCCAGAGCAGCCGGCTCAATTTCGTGGGCCTGGTAGGCGTTGGTGCTAATGGAAGTGACCAAAGCCTTGGCTGTAATATCTTTAAAATCAATAACCGGCTTGGCCGAGGAGGTCACCAGCATGATAACGTCGGCCCCAGCGACGGCCGTTTGAGAGCTTAAAACCGGCTTGATGGAGGCATGAAACTTTTGAAAGCCCCTGAGTCTTTCGGGATGGTCGGCTAAGTGAGGTGAAAAAAGCCTGACCTCCTGCCAGTCTCTGAGCTCTTTAACGTGCCTTAAGTGGGCCTCAGCCAATGCTCCCGAGCCGATTACTGCCAAAACAGAGGCTTCGGGAGAAGCCAGTTTATCGACTGCCAAAGCGGTGGTGGCCGCCGTTCTTTCCCGAGTTAACCGAGCTGAATCGCATAAAATGAGCGGCAGTCCCGTTTTCATGGAAAAAAGAATTGTCCAGGCGGTGATGACCGGCTTAGAACCATCTGCGATATAAGGAGAAAGTTTGGCCCCAAAGACGTCAGACGGTCCAACAATACCAAGATAGGTAATAAAATCACCCCGCTGACCAGGAAAAAGAGCCAGGGTCTGAGGCGGCTGAACAGCTTCGTTGCGTTTTAAAGCGGCAAAGGCTTCGGCTAGGATTGTTTTGGTATCTAAAAAAGGCAAATGGGCATCAAGCTCGGAATCTGTCATTACTACTAGATGATCAAACAAATTTTTCCCTCCAAAAATATAAAAAATCGAATGGCCTGAGCTGAAATTTAAAGCCAGCATATAACTTTTCAGCTAAAATCATCACCCAATATGCTCACCCGGCCTGTCGGCTGTCCACAATCATTTTCCAATTATGGTTCATTGCTTTGGCGCTCAAAATCATTGACCGACAAAGTGAAGCGGACAAAAAAATATGGTTAAAATACCTTAATATGGCGGTTTTGTCAAGCAATTGAGATGGAAGGCCCAGGGCGAAATCATCAAACCTCTCAAAAAAAAAGCAGTCAAAGGGGCAAGATTGGCCCCAGACTTGCATCGTCAAGTCGTCCGATCGAATCCCGCCACCAAATTGGCGTGGGAACTTC
>JAISWF010000104.1 GCA_031271165.1 Deltaproteobacteria bacterium | reverse complement strand
GACCGGAGCCGAGCTTGAGGCCCGCCTTGAGACCCATCGGTTCAAAAATATCGTGGTTGACGAAACTGAAGCCGTAAAGTTGGCACAACTGCCCAACCTTGGGCAGAACTGGTTTTATTCTTTGCTGGCCGTGCCTTTAACTCTCGGCGGCGCCTTAATTCCAGGTCTGTTTTTCCGAAAGCAGCCAGTTATGGCTGAATTTGCCCAGATTAAAGGCAAATTCCCGGCTTGCTTGGTGGCTTATCCCAAAAATAAAACCATCAAGGCCTTTAGCCGAGGCCAAGCTATCAAGCTGGCTGCGGCTGGTTTGTATCTCTGGCTAAAATTTGTAATTTCCAGCCGCCGGATTTATTCGGAGTTAAAGGCGCTGGCCAGAACTTGCCTGAAAGATGGAGAGCAATGAAAAAAATTCTAATTGTCGGAGCCGGACTAACTGGAGCGACTTTGGCCAGAACTTTGGCCGAATCCGGCTGCCAGATTGAAGTCATAGATGAAAGAAATCATGTGGCTGGCAACTGCCACACTGAAACCGACCCGGAAACCGGTATCATGATTCAAAAATATGGTGCCCATATCTTTCATACCGATCAAGATCAAATATGGTCTTTTGTCAATCGTTTCAGCGTCTTTATGCCCTTCAACCATAAAGTAAAAACTATCTCCAACCAAAAAGTCTACAGTTTACCGATAAATTTGATGACTATTAATCAATTCTTCAGCCGGGCTTTCAGCCCGGCTGAAGCCCGTGAATATTTAACAGCCTTGACCAATCAAGACTTACCATACCAAGATAACTTTGAAGGACGCCTTCAAAAGCTAATCGGAACCGAACTCTATGCCGCTTTTTTTTATGGGTATACCAAAAAACAATGGGGCCGACAACCCCGAGAATTGCCAGCCAGTATCTTTGAGCGGCTACCGATCCGCTTTAATTACAATGATGACTACTTCAATAACCGATACCAGGGACTTCCTGAGTTGGGCTATACCGACTTGGTGTCCAAGATGCTTGATCTTCCCAATATCACGGTCAGCCTTAATACTGCTTACCACCAAAGTCTAAAACATGGTTTTGACCATGTTTTTTATTCCGGTCCTCTGGACCGTTATTTCGGTTATAGCTATGGCCGCCTGCCCTACCGAACTGTTGATTTCCAATGGTTTCGGGCAGCTGATGATTATCAAGGCTGTGCGGTGATGAATTATTCCGATGAGCTAATCCCCTGGACCAGAATAATTGAGCACAAGCATTTCACCTACTGGCACAACTTTGAGGACACGGTTTGTTGCCGGGAGATACCCAAGGAATGCGGTGAATCTGACACCCCTTATTATCCCGTCCGCTTTGCCAGTAACAACGATCTGTTGGCCCAATACCAAGCCCTGGCCTCCGCTGAGCGGGCTCTAACCTTTGTCGGACGCTTGGGTGCATTTAAATATCTTGACATGGATAAGGCCATAAATGAAGCCTTAGAGGTTGCCAGGTGGTATTTGCAAACTTTATGACTACAATATTGTGTGGTCTATAACTGATAAATGGTCACAAGAACCATTGAGCCTCTCACCCAGTAGAGCAATCGCTACATTGGGAATAATGAACTACGATCACCCAATACAAGCAAGCTCAATAGAGTAGCTTCGCCATAGCCGCTTCCCTCAACAGCATTCCAGCATTCCAGTATTCATTAGATCTTGACAGCAAATTGAGAATGTATTATTGTAGAAATGATTTTAAGATCATGGCCTTTCTAAAGTATTAAGGTTTATTAAAGCTTTCCCGGCTTTTAGCCAACTTAATTTTTATGATTCTCAAGTTGTGTACTGACTCGTTGGACTTATGATTGCAGTTTTGTGCCGTTTCACGGACTGATGGAAAAACTTGGTTTCCAAGTTATATTCTCACCCCTATCTACGCTGACCGGGCGGGCGAGTCGGTCTGGCTTTCTTGGTTTCTCTTTGCAGGCTCTAGTTTTTTTCTTTTTAGCTCCCTGCGCCAGCTTTTGCCTTAATTTTATTTTTTATGCATCATTTAGCTTATCTAGCTAGCTAGCTAGCACGCTTTATTTAACAAAACATTATTTAATTTTTTAATTATATATTTAAACACAAGATAAAAATGCCAATATTTCTCTAAACAAAGCCATCAATCGTCCACCTGAGCTATTCAAGATTAACGCTGCTATGCCTAAACATATTAATATTTTTTTATTTTAGTAGATTTTTATTTTTAGATTTTTTATCATGTCTGGAGGTCATCAAGATAACGAAACAGCTTGAAATAGCTAACGAAGCACCCAACAAAGTATCAAAAAAATATAGATAGCTTTGGCCTAAATGGGAGACCTTTGGGTATAAAACCGATTAATCCCTCGAAAGAAGGACTAAAGACAATTTCAAACTAAAAATAATGTATTATTTTTATTGTTACGATTTTATAAAATCAAAACCACCAACCTTAAACTGGTAACTAAAACATTTCTTCCTGACCAACACTCGGCCAACAACAAACACATAACAGACCTGAAATTAATAAAATTGCCAAAATAAAACACCAATAATCAACACAACGCCTAAAAACTAATAATAATATTTCTAAACCAGATGAAACAGCATTAAAGAGACTATATAGGCACTCACACATGCTTTTAAAGTGTTAATTAAAATATTACAGGTAAAGAGTTGGAGATTTTTTATAGAGAATCAAGATTTTTCTGAGGGTGACGATAAGTTATAAGGGGTGCTTGGTTTGGTGCGGCTTTAGGCCCAGTTGTCTTAATTGTTTTAGACCACCAGCTTTTTTTGGTGGTGCTGATGTCGTTCTTCCAAAGCGACTTTAGTCGCAAAGGGCCAGCCTCCACTTCAGCTGGAGGTGTGTTGACTCTGTATTTATACAAGTTTTGCGGACTAAGGTTGAATGATGCGGACACACTTGCTTTTGATTTCGGTTATTTTGGGCATCGTGTTATCCGGTTGCGTAATACGGATAGTGGATAAACACCCGAAAAAACAAGTGGAAAGCGAGTATACCGAACCATCTTTTGCCGAGCAAGTAGCCAGGCAACCGGAAGGAACATCCAATTTTTATGCCGACAGCCCGATTGGGCCAATCATGGTTGAAACTGGAACAACCTATATCTCTGGTTTGGGCAGCCAATGCCGCTCCGCCCGCGGGACCATGGAAACCAAAAGCATTTTGCTGGCGGTATGTAAGGTAAACGGCGCTTGGCGTTTTATTCCCACCATTTTCGATAGTGGGGCCAGGTAATACATGTCAGTCACCAGCTCGGCTTCCAATTCTAGAGTTTCCGCAGCTACAGTTGTCCAGGGCCGGGTCATTGCGGCCCTTATCCTCCGGGAAATCCATACCTTGTACGGCAATACCCGGCTGGGATACCTCTGGGCCATCATTCAGGCGGCCTTCAGCATTGGGGTATTTTGGTTAATTCGTGAAGTACTCGGGGCTCGTGCCCCCCACGGCTTGGGCATGGCCATTTTCTTACTTTGCGGGTTCACTCCCTGGTATATATTCAGCGAAACGGTCACCAAATGCCTCAATGCAGTCCGGGCCAACCAAGCCCTTTTGACCTTTCCCCAGGTAACCGAGCTTGATTTAATGTTCGGACGGGTCATTGTGGTTTGGGGAACCCAGTTGGTCACCTCTTTGGTTATTATTACCCTGGCCATCATCATTGGGCAGCCTGTGGAACTACGCGACCCAATGTCCTTGCTGGCTACGCTGCTGTTTGCGCCTTTGTTGGGTTTAGGGGTTGGGCTGGTGTGTTCTTCCTTGGCCCGCCTCTGGCCGACCTTGGAAAAAATCATCCCCATGGTGATGCGGTTTCTATTTTTTGCCTCGGGCGTCTTTTTCTTTGTTTCGGAATTGCCGTCCAGATTATCCCGGCCGCTGCTCCTTAATCCTATCGCCCAGCTCATCGAATGGCAGCGGTATGGTTTTTCGGCTTCCTCGGTCGCCCCAGCCTACAGCCTTAAGTACATCTGCGTTTGCTGCGCAGTTTCTTTAAGTCTCGGACTGTTACTGGAACGTTACGTGCGTGGTCGAGAACTTTCATGATCGAGCTTTCTCAGGTTAACAAATCCTACCGCCTACCTCACGGAGGACGCCAAGATGTGTTGATCAATACGAACATCAAGTTCCCTTCAGGCACCAATGTAGGCATTTTGGGTCTAAACGGGGCTGGCAAATCCACCTTGATTAGGATCATTGGCGGTTCTGAACGACCAGATTCGGGCACGGTGTTGCGCTGGGCCCGAGTGTCATGGCCGATTGGTTTTGCCGGAGGCTTCAATGGAAGCTTAACCGGACGTGAAAACCTGCGTTTTACCTGCCGTATTTACGGCGCATCGATCAAAGAAGTCAAGAATTTTGTCGAAGATTTTACGGAACTCGGACCGTACATGGATATGCCCGTTCGAACTTATTCCTCAGGCATGCGCTCAAAATTGGCCTTTGGGCTAAGTATGGCCATAGGCTTTGATTTTTACTTGATTGATGAGGCTTGGTCGGTTGGAGACGCTTCTTTCCAGGCCAAGGCTGAAGCTGTTTTCAAGGAACGGAAAGCCAAATCAACCCTGATTGTGGTCTCGCACAATGTGGCGACTATCCGTCAAAACTGCGACCAGGCGATGGTGCTCCATAACGGGTTAATTTCAAAATATAATAAACTTGATGATGCCTTGAGTGTCTATGCCGGGATTTGTCAGGCTCGAAAATAAAGTTGAACTCTCGGCTCCTGTTATGGGCAAGAGAACCAGAGTTCGGGCCGCAGTCTCTTGGATGAGGTAAAGTTCATTGGCCACAAACACGTCACCAGACAAGATCCATGTCGAACTGGTTTCTCCGCCATCTCTGATCATGGACTCTCAAAAGCCGTCTTTTTCGACGGCTATGAAGGTACTGTTGGCTGCAATGCTGCTTCCCTCAGTCGGAGCATTTTTGTATTTCCAAATCCTGGCTTCTCCTATGTATATTTCTGAAACCCATTTCGCAGTGCGCAGTGCGGCGACCTCTGTTCCCGATGTTGGCGGACTGGCTTCAATGTTCATGCCCGCCGGCGGCTCGGTGGGAGCGGACGCTATGATAGTGGCCGAATATATCCAATCACCGGACATTATGGAGGAAATTGACCAAGAACTTCAACTTTTCAGTCATTTTTCTTCGCCTGACAATGATCTATTCAGCCGCTTGGCTGCCAATGCGACCCGAGATGAGCGCCTTAAATATTGGCACTGGGTGGTTAAGCCTTCTTACGATCCAGAATCTGGGATCATCGCCCTCAAGGTTAAAGCCTACGAACCAGCCATGGCCAAACAACTGGCTGAGGCCGTGCTGCTGAAAAGTGAAGCCTTGGTCAACACTATTAGTCAACGCTCTCAAATTGATGCCATAGCTCTTTCCATGGCCGAAGTGAAAACGGCTGAAATTCGGGTCAAGAAATCCCAGGAAGCCCTGCGTGATTTTAGAAATCGCAGCGGCATGCTTGACCCGGCCAGTACGGCTGGCGGCCTGCAAAACATTATCAGTCAATTGGAAAGCGAAGCAGTCAAAGTCCGGGCCGCAATAGCTGAAGCCAGTACTTACATGAGCCAAAATGCTCCATCACTGGTGGGGCTGAAAAACAGGCTGGCGGCCCTGGAAAATCAGCTAGTTGATGAAAAGAAGCGTCTGGCTGGAGAATCCCAGCCTGGCAGCCTGAGTTCCTTGGCCGGAGAATTCGAGGACCTGCAGACGGAAAACGAATTTGCTCAACGACAGCTTGTTGCGGCCATGACTTCCATGGAAGTAGCCAGACTCAAAGCTGAAGCTAAATCGCGCTATGTGGTCGCTTTTCAGAATCCTTCCTTGCCTGACGAATCATTGTATCCGCGACCGTTTCTGTTTGCAGCCTATACCTTGGTCGGAACTGTGGTCCTAATCGGTATTCTTTCGTTGATTATCGCCGCCGTCCGCGAGCATGCTAATTTTTAAATAGCAACCATCAGAAAACAATAGAAACACAGAAATTATAAGCACTTTAAATAATAAATTATGCCTATCAACAAAATAAATATTTTTCTTCTGGTTACCTTTTTTTTGCTGCTGACCTCTCCGGCGTCAGGGGATGATTTATTTGCTCCGACTGTCCCGTATGGCGGAAGCCTCGGTCAATCCGGCAATCCCAATCCCGGTGGAACCGGCGGCGTTGAAAGCTGGCCAGCTACCAGACCGCCTTCTTATCAACCCAATGGTTTTCAGCGCGAAACCATGTCTCAGCCGGCAGGTTCTGCTTATCAGCCAGGAGAAGCGAACCGTCCGGCCGCCTTATCAGGGCTTCCCGCCTGGGCAGTGGACAGCTATCGCCAGGACGTGGTCCAGTGGCTGGAACCTTTTGGGGCCAATTTGTTTCAAGGCAATTTTGCCTCCACCTACAGTAGCGGCATGAATGACGATTATATCATCATGCCCGGTGACCGGATCACCGTCCGCATTTGGGGAGCCAGAAGCTACAACGATATCTTGTTCGTTGATCAAAATGGCAACATCTTCCTGCCGGAAGTAGGGCCCATATTGGTGTCGGGACTATCCCAATCCGCTCTTTATGGAACAGTCCGGGCTAAACTGGCCTCAGTCTTCCCGGAAAACGTTGACATCTATGTTAACTTGCAAAGCGCCCAGCCCTTGGCGGTTTACGTAGCTGGCAACGTGCTCAATCCAGGGCGGTACGCTGGCGGCCCTCTTGATTCTATCATGTCCTATCTGGACCGGGCTGGCGGCATTATCCCGGGCCAGGGAAGCTATCGGAATATTAAAATTATTCGCTTCCAACAGGTTATCGGCCAAGCTGACCTATACGGCTATATACTACATGGCGAACTTCCAGTCATTCGCTTGCAGGACGGCGATACCATTTTGGTCGAACCGATAGGCATGAATGTGGCCGCTTATGGCCGACTGAGGCAGCCGGCTCGTTATGAATTTTTACGCCAACCCAAAGGTAAGGACCTGTTAATTTATGCTCATTTGCTCAATGGAGTTTCCCATGTCAGTGTAGGCGGCATCCGCTATGGTAACCCTTTCAATTTGTATTTGACCCTGGAAGACTTCCAAAATTTCCAGCTTGAAGATGGAGATCGCATTGAATTTGTGGCTGACACCCAAGGCCAAACCATTATGGTCACGGTTTCCGGGGCCATTAAAGGGGCCTCAAGGTTCCCGGTGCTCAAGCAGACCCGGCTTAGAGCACTGCTGCAGTACGTTGCCGTAGAACCTGATTTGGCAGATATTGGTTCGATATACCTACGGCGCCAAAGTGTCGCTACCACCCAGAAAGTGATTCTGGCCGATGCGCTACGCCGCCTGGAGCAAAGCGCCCTGACCGCTACTTCGTCCTCCGTGGACGAGGCCAATATTAGAGTTAAAGAAGCTGAACTAATCCAAAATTTCGTCCAGCGGGCTTCCAAAATGGAACCCGACGGCATCCTGGTCGTTTCTCGCAAAGGTGAAATCACCGACCTGCTGCTTGAGGACGGCGACGAAATAGTTATTCCCAGGCGAACCGACGTGATTCATGTTTCGGGAGAGGTCCTCATCCCTTCAGCGGTAACTTGGAAAAAAGGCCTGACCCTGAAAGACTATCTCAACAGTGCCGGCGGACTTTCTGACCGGGCTGATTCGGGCAATATTTTAATTGTCGGTTTAAATGGTGAAGTCTCACCTGCCAAAAGGCAGAGCATTGAACCGGGCGACCGCATTCTGGTTATGCCTAAATTTGATTCCAAAAACCTGCAATTGGTAAAAGATATCACCCAAATACTGTATCAAATGGGGGTAGCCGTCAAAGTGGCCATCGGACTGTAAAGAGGCCGTCATTACTAATTGTAAAAACTTTATTTTTTGGTCTGGTTTTGGCCAAGACATGTTTTGGCCAAAACTAAGGCCCTGGAAGCTTCTCACTGAGCTAGTTCTAATAATGCTAAAAAACAGATTTTTTTATCTATTGATAACTATGATTATATATTTATCTACCGGTAAACATACGACTAAGCGAAAAATAACAAGTAAGACGTAATAAAATATTTATTATAATGCTGCACAAGATTTTTTCTGGGACACCTACCCAATTTTTTTAGGATCAAGGCTTGAACTAAAATTTAAAGAGGCAATTAAAATCATTCTTGACTGACCGACCCAAATTTGGTATATTTAGTCATGGACATGGTTGAACTCAATATAGCCAAATTGGCGGAAATTGCTTCTCAAGCCTCGGACCAACCCCTGGACCAACACTCGGAGGGCAATGCACAATTTAAAATGTCTGACTTTTTAATGTCAGCATTTAGCATTTTTTTTATGCAAAGTGAATCCTGGCTCTCCTACCAACGTAGAATAAAGAATAACAATGGGACGTCAAATAGCCAAACGCTTTTTAAAATTAAAAACATACCAACAGACAAGCAAATTGGAACAATATTAGACAAAATCAATCCAGAATTTTTTGCAACTTTTTTTAATTATGCCTTTGATGACATACTAAGCAGAAACATACTAGATCAATTTACAGTTTTAGACAATCGGAAACTTATATCTATTGATAGCACGGAATTTTTCAACTCTAAAACGACACATTGCGAAAATTGTAGCCATAAATACCATAAAAAAAGCGATTCATTTGAATATTTTCATACATTGGTTGGCCTGACAATATGTTCCCCTAACACGACAGAAATAATCCCGTTAATGCCAACCTTCCCTAGTAACAGCCAAACAAAAGCAAACAAAACCCAAAGCCATGAAACAATCAAACAAAACAGAGAATATGAAGCAGCCTTAAGACTAGTTAACAACTTAGACAAAAAAATATTACAATTAGACCCAATATTTCTGGGCGAGGCCATGCTGGCCACCGTCTCTTTTATAAGGCTAGTTCAGCGAAATTCAAATACAAATTTTATATTGACATGCAAGCCTGGAAGCAACAAGTCATTATTCGAATTCATTGACAATAATAATCTAGAAGAATTGTCAATAACAAACAAAATTGCACCTAATAAACTTGAAAAAATAACTTATAAATGGCTAAATAACATTCCTTTAACTGATTCCCAAGATTGCGTTACTGTTAACTTTATGAGCGCTGAAGTTGTTAAGTTGACGAATAACAGCAAAATTAAGTCACATAAACCACCTGACAACTCGATAAAGACAAATAACCATAGCTTTATAACCGATATCGAAATAACTAAAGACAATATTCAGACTTTAATTAAATTAGGCCTTACTAACTGGCGCAAAAAATCTAGTTTCAATTCATTAAAAACACGAGGTTATAATTTCGAACATAATTTTGGTCATGGAAAATCTAATTTAACAAACGTTTTAGCTACATTATTAATAATTGCCTTTTTAATTCATACTTTGGGACGATTAGGTGACACTGTATACAGCAAGGCATTTTCGTATTTTCAAAATTTTTCTTGGTTTATCAATGATACTGCATCTTTATCTAAATATTTAGATTTTAAGTCCTTAACATGTCTTTATGATTTCATAATAGAAAAATCAGAACAAAATAAATCCAAAAAGTCATAATATACTTTTAATTTTTTTGCTATATTTTTTTTAACTTTTGTTTAATAAGTATCAATGCTTGTCAATGCCTATTTTTTATATCTATTAATGTTTGCTAAAATATGATAGTTTCTTTTTCTAAAGGTCTTCCCTTCCAAGTGACTGATACACTCTTAGAGCCAGAAAAAAGCTCTTTGCATTCATCTTTTGTCATCGGTTGGGGTCATAAGCCCACGGCCAATAAAGCCCGGCGCTATGCCTTAGCTCACCGCTTACCTTATTTAGCTTTGGAGGATGGGTTTTTGCGCTCCCTTGATTTGGGCTGCCGAGGAACCCAGCCTCTCTCAATGGTGGTCGATCATAGTGGTATCTACTACGATGCTGGCGCACCTTCAGATCTGGAAAACTTGCTTAATAGCGAAGGCTGGGAGACGCCAGAACTCCTGGAATCAGCTCAGCTGGCCTTAAATGATATTAAACGCTTTCACCTCAGTAAGTATAACCAGGCCCCAGATGCCCCGCCGCAGCTCTGGCCAGAACCGAGTTCGCCTCGAGTCTTGGTCATTGACCAGACCAAATCAGATGCCAGCGTAACCTTGGGAGGAGCCCAGGAGCCCTGCTTTCGGGCCATGCTTGATGAGGCCCTGGCGACCTACTCCACCAATAACATCTTGGTTAAAACGCATCCTGACGTTATTGCTAAAAAAAAATGTGGCTATTTGACTCAGTATGCCGCCGAACGTGGCATAAGCGTCATTGCGACCGACTATACTCCCTATTCCATTCTCAATCAGGCTGATGTGGTCTACGCCGTCACTTCCCAAATGGGTTTTGAAGCTTTGATGCTTGACAAAAAAGTCCACTGCTTTGGACTACCTTTCTATGCCGGGTGGGGACTGACCACCGACCATCAAAGATGCTCCAGAAGGAAGAAAAAACGAAGCCTTTTAGAAATATTTGCCGCTACTTATCTTTTGTACTCACGTTATATAAACCCAATTAGCAGCCAGCAGTGCGACATCCATGAAACCATCGGTTTATTGGCCGAGCAAAAGTTGCAAAATGATCGCAATCGGAGATTTCATGCCTGCCTCGGCTTTCGTCGGTGGAAACGCCCTTATGCCAAAGCCTATTTGAAGTCTACTGGCGGGCAAACAGCCTTTTTTCGAGGCTCCCAAAAGGCTCTCCAAGCTGCCTGGGCCAATGGCGGAGAAATTGTGGCTTGGTCGTCTGGTGTAGACGAGCAACTGCAAAAAGATTGTTCTGAAAAAGGGGTCACCCTGGCCCGGATGGAAGACGGCTTTATTCGTTCGGTTGGGCTGGGTTCGAATTTTAATTGGCCTTAT
>JAISWF010000064.1 GCA_031271165.1 Deltaproteobacteria bacterium | reverse complement strand
TTCATTTCGGTAAGAATTTGATTCATACAAATATGTATGCTTACCAACTTTAACAGAAACTATGGAACTCATTACCCCATCTCCCTCATTTGTAGGTATACTATATTATACCTACAAATAAGGGGGAACGCAAGACCCACTTCAACCGAAAATCCAATAAAATAAAGATTTTTAAGACGTTTGTATCAGATTATGCCTTGTAGGTATAATTATTGGCGGGAGTCTAGGAACCTAAGGAGCGGCGGTCTGGTGGATTTTACCACCCTTTGAGGCATTTGAAGGCTTAGTCTTGAGGTTCAATTGGCTCAGGAGGAGCATTAGTGGCAGCTCAACTTGTTTATTTTGGTATACTTGTTCCAACATTTCATTTTACAACTAAATTTCCAGCTCTAGGCTAAAATTAAAACACATTTAAATTACTAATTTTAGCTTTTTACTAATTTATTGCATTTTTAGCGCTTGCATATAGATTATGCTTAACTGGATTTAATTAAATTAGCCAAACATTTCCTTTTCTAACCAGTGACATTAGTAATATCACCCACTTAAGCTCGAGCCGGCCGCAGGCAAGACCGCACCAATAACCGAGCCGCCAAAAGAACCAACTTAACTTTTGAGCATGGATTGCTGAGCATTTATGTCATTTTTATTGTCAATTAATAATAATTACTGGGCGACATTATTATTGCTTATGAAACAAAATTGTAATATTGACAAATTAAGCTTGGCCATCATTTCTAAAAAAATTTTAATACAGTCATTTTCTACTGGCAGTTTAACAATGCAGAAAAGAGATCATTTTTATTGTCACCTTGTCAAGCCAGAGAGGTCATTTCTAATGAGGCATTATCAGATAGCGGTCATTTTTATTGTCACCTTATACGAGCCGTAAACTTTCTTCAAACCCTTCCGGACGGTTTGCGCTCCTAACTGTGTCTTGTTTAAGTCATTATGCCGCCCGGTAGTGGCCGCCAACATATTTTAGCCTTGACGACTAATAATTCACATTTCAACAACTTAAGAAAGACATTTTATTGGTTAATATTTTATATAAATAATTTTATAGCCTAATATTGCGTTGATAGACTATTGATTTGTTTACTATTGGCTTAAGTCATCAATATACAATTCATCAGATGTCTAATTAATGATACATATAATTTTTGGGCAACTTTTCTAATCAATCCCGACCAAGAGCTTAAGGTTGATTCAAGATTCAAGGCTCAAGTCCAAGTTAAAGGGCCAAGCTAAAGGGCTGTCAGTTCATTTTTTCCATGGTTTTCTCGTTATTTTAAGGTTGCCTCGGTTTTTCCAGGGCTGAGCCGTTGCAAGCTGAAACCGTTTGAGTCAGGCCGGAAGACAAAGTGGAAAAATTTTTATCTGGTCATTCGGCGATAAATTGGCCGCCTTTGGTTTCATACCATGGCCTGACTATTTAAATAAGTGGGTGGTCGCCTGACCAAACCAAGGCTGACTTCAGGTTATTTGGTTAAGGCTATGGACAGAGGCTTCTTGGTCAAAGCCGGCCCTCAAAAAACGGCTGCCTAAAACATTATATTTTTACCGCATTTAACCACCGTTTAAAGAGATCGGTTTTTGTGTTAAAATATTTTTCGATTTGAGCAACCGCTAACCAGAGCAGACCACTTGGACTGCTTTTTTATACTGCCCGGTTGGGCTTTCTTTTTTTTTATCAAATTTAATAAATGCTTTCCCCGTTACCCTGATGTTGGCTAACGGGTTATCAAGGAACTACGACCCTATGTCAGGTACTCCCAGCAATAACATAATCGCCGCCCTGTGCAACCCCAGGGAACCCCTTTACATCCGCCCCGGTGGCGAGTTAGGGACGGTTGGCGACCCCTCATTAGTCGGCATCATTCCGCCCATTGCCCCTGGCAACTTTGGTTCTAAGGCCTTTCGCAAGGAGTTTGACCTCAGGTATGCCTACGTAGGTGGCTCAATGGTCGGCGGCATAGCATCCATCGCCATGGTCACCGCTTTGGCCGATCTGGGAGTTTTAGGAATTTTCGGGGCGGCCGGTCTGCACCCCAACGATGTTGAAACCGCCGTGGTCAAGCTCAAAAAAGAATTGGGCCACCAGACCTTCGGCTCGTGCCTCATCCATTCGCCATTGGACCCCGCCTGGGAGGAAAAGGTTGTCTCAATTTATTTAGAACGGGGCGTCAATCTCATTGAGGCCTCCGCTTTCATGCAGATCACCCCGTCACTGGTCCGCTACCGGCTTCAGGGACTGACTAGCTTTCCCGACGGAACCATCGTCGCCCCCAACCGGATCATGGCCAAAGTCTCTCGGCTGGAACTGGCCAAGCGCTTTTTCAGCCCCCCGCCGCCCAAAATAGTCCAAGAAATCCTCAATCAAGGCTGGATTACTGAACAGCAAGCCGCTTTAGCCAGCCGGATTCCCTTAGCCCAGGATCTGACCGCCGAAGCCGACAGCGGCGGACACACCGATTTTCGGCCGGCCATAACTCTGTGGCCCTCTATGCTCAAGCTGGCCGCCGAATGCACCGCCAATAATAATTTCCCGCAGCCCTTAAGAGTTGGAGCAGCCGGAGGCTTAGGCACTCCGGCCGCCGTTTTAGCGGCCCAGGACATGGGAATGAGCTATTTCGTAACCGGCTCTGTCAATCAAAGCTGCGTGGAATCGGGCTTGTCAGAAGGCGCCCGGTCCCTGCTGGCCAAAGCCAGCCAGACCGACTTGAGCCAAGCCCCGGCCGCCGATATGTTTGAAATGGGAGCCAAGGTTCAGGTCCTTAAATACGGGACCCTTTTTGCCCCCCGGGCTTTAAAACTGGCTGACCTTTACCGGCAATACCAGTCAGTTGAGGAGATCCCGCCAGCCGAAGCCAAAAATCTTGAGGAAAAAATATTCCGCAAACCCCTTGCCGAAATCTGGCAGAACACCAGGCAGTTTTTTTCCCAGCGGGATCCGGCCGTCCTAGACAAAGCTGAGGCCTCACCGAAACTCAAATTGGCTCTTATTTTCCGCTGGTACCTTGGTCAAGCCTCCCGCTGGGCTATTAATGGCATAGAAGACCGGCGAACCGACTGGTGCGTTTTCAGCGGACCCTCCGTTGGGGCCTTCAACGAATGGGTGGCCGGGTCTTATTACGAAGACCCCGCCAACCGAAAGGTCGCCGACGTGGCCGGCCTTCTTTTATACGGAGCGTCGGTCCTGAAGCGTTTCACCTTTGCCCGGGACCTGGGCCTTTTGTCCGGCGACGCCTTCCCCAACCTTCGCCCTCTGCCGCCGGAGGAATTATCAGACTTTATTTAAGCTGCTGATGAATCAATCACCGGACCAGCCGGCATAGATTAAAGAGGCTCCCAAAAACCAGAGGCCGGAGGCTGTTCTCCATCTTTTGGCTTAATTTTTGTAAACCTTTTCAAACTAGCGGTAAAATTGGGTTTGTCTGGCAGTTTTTTTATGAAATAATCTCTTTTGACTGGTCGGTTATCGGGCCGGAGATTTTCCGTCTATAATTTGATATTGCAAAAATATCCCAGTTATGTAAAGATCAAAAATTGTACTATTTCCTCTGATCGGCGGCCTCTATTTAGCCCCCGCCGGCCAATCGGAGCCCGAAAGCCTTTTAACCCGCTTTAGGATCAGCATGACAGCTAAGCCTCAGACCACCCCAAACAACGAGTCGGCCGACCTCCGACCCGAAGCCGTGGCCATTATCGGACTGGGCGCCCTTTTTCCAGGGGGGTGTCCTGGAGTGGCCGGATACTGGCAGGTTATCCGCTGCGGCCTGGACACCATCACCGATATCCCCGCCGATCATTTCCGGACCGAAGACTACTACGACCCCGACCCTAAGGCCCAGGACCGCATCTATTGCCGGCGAGGAGCCTTTATCGACGGGGTTCCTTTTTATCCTTTGAAATTCGGGATTACCCCGAAGGACATTGAGGCCACCGACACCACCCAGCTTTTGGGCCTGATCGTGGCCGAAGAAGCCCTGTCTGATGCCGGCTACCCCCCAGATACCTGGGATCACGGGCGCACCTCGGTCATCTTAGGGGTCTCTGGAGCCCTCAAGATGGTGGTCTCCATGGGCAACCGTCTGGTCCATCCTCAGCTGAGAAAAGCTTTAGAAGACAGCGGGATTGAGCCCCAACTCCGCGATGAGGTTCTGGCCCGTTTTGCCGAACAGTTTGCTCCCTGGCGCGAATCAAGCTTTCCCGGCCTCTTGGGCAACGTCACTGCCGGTCGGCTGGCTAACCGTCTTAATTTGGGCGGTTCCAACATGGTTGTTGACGCAGCCTGCGCCAGCTCTCTGGCTGCCGTCAGCCAGGCTCTGCTTGAGCTTCGAAGCCATCGGGCCGATTTGGTTGTCAGCGGCGGGATTGATACCTTCAGCGATCCGTTCATGTTCACCTGCTTTTCCAAGACCCCGGCTCTGTCACCTTCCGGAGAGGTCCGCTCCTTTGACCAAAACGGCGATGGGACCCTCTTAGGCGAAGGCGTAGGCGTGGTGGTCTTAAAGCGGCTCTCGGACGCCAAGCGAGACGGCGACCGCATTTATGCCATTATCAGAAGCGTCGGCGGCGGTTCCGACGGCCGGGGCACAGCCATTTTTGCCCCCAGCGCCAAAGGTCAACTCAGGGCTATGCAAGCGGCCTACCGGGAAACGGGCTGGACTCCTAATGACGTCGAACTGGTTGAAGCCCACGGGACTGGAACGGTGGTAGGCGATGAAGTCGAATTGTCGGCTCTTTTAAGTCACTTCAGAGCCCCTGAAAAAAATCCTTCTTTAGGCGTCTCATCCTCCAGCCATCCAACTGCTTCGGCCTTTGAGCAGAGCAAATCGGACACTCAGTCAACCAAAATCGATTTGTCCCTGCCAGCGCCAACATCTCTTTGGTGTGCCTTGGGCACGGTTAAGTCTCAAATCGGCCACACCAAGGCGGCGGCCGGGGTCGCTGGCCTGATTAAAGCCGCCTTATGTCTTCACTACCGGACCCTGCCTCCGACCATTAAAGTCAAAGAACCCCTCAGTCCGCTCACTGACGAAAACTGCCCCTTTTATCTAAACGATCGAGCCAGACCTTGGCTTTCCAGTCCATTGCGCACCCGACGGGCGGCAGTCTCCTCTTTCGGTTTTGGGGGCAGTAATTTCCACTGCCTTTTAGAAGAATGCCGTGACCAACACCAGGCCGCTGAAACCGACCTGTTACTTTTGGCTCTAAGCGCCAAAAGCCAAGAAGACTTAATCTCTGAACTAAACAGTCTGCTTGAAACTTCCAGCCATACGGTTGCAACAGAACAATGGGCGGGCTTTTCCCAGTTGATCCAACAAAAGACCTTGAACTTTAATGTTAAAGAGGCCTTTAAGTTAACGGCCGCCGGGACGGCCGAGGAAATTTACGGCCAGCTCAATAAAACAGCCGCCGCTTGGGACCATTTAAAAGACAGCCCTCCGGCCGAATTACCCCCAGGCGTCTTTTTAACCAGTACCGAGAAAAGAAGTAAATTGGTCTTTTGGTGTCCGCCTGATTTTCAGCTCTCAAACTCAGTTGATTTTTACTCTGATTTGGCCTTATCTTTCCCCATCTTCCGGCAGCACCTTGATCAGGCCGAGGAAGCTCTCCACAAGCTGGGGCTGACATCTTTTAATTTGGGACACCTTTTATATCCTTCAGCTTTAGCCCCAGCCGGTGCCAAAACGCAGTGGCAAAGTCTTTTAAATACCCCCGAAATTTCGGCCTTTATCTCGGTTTTAGCCCCCATGGCTTTGGGCGATCTGCTTTTGTCATTTGGCCTGAAACCAAGTTATTTCTCGGCCTGGGGCCGGGGAATTATTGCGGCGATGTATCTTTCGGGAACCCTTTCGGCTTTTGAAGCCTACGAACTGGCTGCCAGTCAGGATGCTTCCAAGGTAACTAAGACCTTAATTGAGCTTTTCGAGAAAAACAAACCCCTTCTATATGGACCCAGCTCGGCTGTTAAAACGGCCGCTCAATTCCAAAAAGCCCTCGAAATTTCCTCCCGGCCGGATATCGACCAAAAACCTCTCCATAACATCGTCGTTTTAGGTCCTGACAATTATTCACCAGTCGATCATTGCGGCCAGGTCCCCGTTGATTTTTTTGACTTTTCTAATCCCAACCGCTCGCTGGCCCAGATTTTGGCCCGGTCAGCCTCAAGCGGTTTTAAAGCAGATCTTTGTCAGTGGCCGGCTCCTTTGCCTCCCAAAGCCCCGGCCCAAGGCCACAGCGTCCTTATCGGAGGGGCTAACATTTTTACTCCCTCCCAGGCTGCTCCCCCCCGGCCGCCGCAAGCTTTGCAGCCCCAGATTGAGCCGGGTTGTCCTTCCACCAAACTTAATACCGCCGCCCATCTCCATAGCCTTGAAAGGCTTGAAAGCCTACATAACGAGAGCTTGGCGCTATTAAAAAATCTGAGCCGCCAGATTAGTACCAGCGAAGACTCAAGCAGCCAGCCGGCCAACTGGCCGGGGGCTCTCGGGGCCAATGAAACGGCGGCGAAAAATATGACGGCCCTTTTTTCTCCGGAAACTCCTATTCCAGCTACCCAGCCGGGCATACTTGGCAAATCAAACGGCGGCCGCCACCATAGTCCGGCCGAAGTCGGGCCATCGGGCTTTAGCTTGGAGACTTGGGGGCAAGTTTGCCAGATCGTAGCCTTTGAAACCGGATATCCCACCGAAAGTCTCAGCCCAGCCCTGGATTTGGAAAACGATCTGGGCCTGGATTCGATTAAAAAAGTCGAACTTCTGTCGGCTCTGGCCGAACGCTTCCCCCATCTTACGGCCAGCGGTCATGACGCCGGCCAAGCCGGCACTTTAGAAACCTTAGCCGCTCGCTGTCAGCCTCCGGTAAATGCATCCTTAAGTTCAACCAGCCCTAGCAGCTCTCTCGACCAGCCGGGCCCTGGCTTAGTCGGCTCCGGGCCTGACTCTGTGGCGGCGGCTTTCGGCGAAAGCTCACCTGGATTAATAATTGATGCTGCCGGCCTCCTCTTTGCGGTTTTGGCCGAAGAAACAGGCTATCCGGCTGATAGCCTGAGCCCGGAGTTGGATCTGGAAAACGACTTGGGTCTCGACTCAATTAAAAAAGTCGAACTCCTGTCAGCCTTATCTGAAAAAATCCCCGCTGCTGACCCGGCCGAATTCTCGAAAGCCAAAAAACTAGGCGATCTGCTCTCGACCATCCAGCAGACTCTGGGCTTCTGCCCGCCGGCCGCCAAGAGCGAACCTTCCAATGCGGCCGGCGGCCGGCTGGTCCGGGAAGTGGTAGCCGCCGAGACGGGCTATCCCATTGAGACTTTGAACTTGGAATTGGATCTGGAAAACGATCTTGGTTTGGACTCCATCAAAAAGGTCGAAATTCTGTCCATACTCTCAGAAACGGCCCAGTTGTCACCCCAGGACCAGGGTCAGCTGTCCAAGGCCAAAACTTTAGGCGACTGGGAAGATTTTTTTACCCGCCCCAGGACTTCCCCTGCCCCGTCCAACGGCTCGGGGCGTTCGGGCCAAGCCGGAAGCCAAAGCCAACCGAGACCTCCGGTCTCAGCAGCTGCGGCCCCTCATTTTACTCAAGCCGAATCTGCTAATCCCACCAGTCAACCAGGCCAAGCCGTACCAGCGGTCAGTCTAAAACTCAGACCCACCGGAAATTCCGGCTCTTGCTTGGGCCGCAATCTCCTCGACCGGGCCCTTAACAGCCCATCCCATCACCCCAGCCTGTGGCAAGTCGAACCGGAACCTTTTTCTCCTGACGGCCACGGCGCCTGCCTGTGGCCGCCGACCGGGCTGGTCCGTCTGGTAGGCTCCGACGCTCTGACCAAGGGTTTGGAAAAACAGCTCCAGGCCAACGGCTACGAGGTCGAACGCCGTCCCTGGGGTTATGACTTTAAAAAATGGCGGGACGACTCTCGCCGGGTTCGAGTTCTGTTTTTGGTCTGGCCAGGTCCCGACCGCAACCCCGGCCTCATTACCCAGGCCTTAAAAGCTTTAAATAATTCCGGCGACCGGCTCGAATCCATCGTCGGCCTCAGCTTTTTAGGCGGCTATTTCGGTTTTCCTAGCCCTGGCGGGCTTCCTCACCGGCTGGGCAACTCCACTTCAGGGGCTCTGGTCGGTCTTCTTAAATGTGCGGCCCGGGAATGGCCCCAGGTGGCAGTTCGGGCCCTGGACATTCCCATGGCTGTCTATGAGGTCCCAGCCAAAAACTGGCTGCCGGCTATTTTGGAAACAGCCGCCGCCCCCGGTCCGGTCGAATTGGGGCTACCCACCAGCACCAGGCCTTTTGCTCTGTCCCTTAAGCCATACCGGCCGTCTGAATCAGCTGAGCCGCTTTTAGAGCCCGGCGATACGGTCGTGGTCACCGGAGGGGGACGCGGGGTGACGGCAGCGGTGGTTTTGGAATTGGCCCGTCTGTACCGGCCCCGTCTGGTAATATTGGGACGGACTCCCCTGTCGCCACCTGAGCCTGACTGGCTGTCCGAGCTGGAGGGCGAGCGCCAGATCATGGAAGCCCTCTTTCGCCTTTCTGACCAATCCAAAGCCCCCAAGGAACTCGAAGCCAGAGCCAAGCTCATCCTTTCTTCCCGGGAACTGAGGCGTAATCTGAACGCCTTAAGGCAAGCCGGAGCGGAAGTTGAGTACATCGCCGGCGATTTCACCAGCTCCCAATTCATTGAAGCCACCGCCCGCCAAATCCGGCAAAAATTTGGACCCATCAAAGGGTTTATTCACGGGGCCGGGATCTTGGCCGATCATCCAATCATTGGGAAAAACCATTCTGATTTCGATCGGGTCTTTTCCACCAAAACCCAACTGGCCACGCTGCTGTTGGAAGCCTTTGAACCCGAGCCCTTAAGGCTCATGGTCTTTTTCAGCTCTTCCACGGCCCGCTTTGGCCGGCAAGGCCAGTCTGATTACGCCGCCGGTAATGAGGTTTTAAATAAAACTGCCTGGGAAATGGCCATGCTTCATCCCAACTGCCGGGTCCTGGCCCTTAACTGGGGCCCGTGGGCCGGCGGCATGGTCAACGAAACTTTGGCCGGACAGTTTAAATCTCAGGGTGTGGGCCTCATCGGCCTGCAGGAGGGGGCGGAAGCCTTTGTCAAGCTCATCAAAAGTCCGGTCGGAGAGCCAGCCGAGGTCCTGGTCCTGGGCCACGGCACCTGCATTGAACTGTTAACCGGGGACGGCGCCCCAGGGCTTCCAGATGGAGGTTCCTTTAGATGAGAAGCGACCGTGACCCCCGTTGCGCCGCCGCCTTGGTCGCCGCAGGGCTCGTCGTACCAGGGGCCGAAGATCCCGACACCCTTTGGGAAAACATCGTCCGCAACCGCACATTTTTCCGTCCTGCCGAATCGACCGACTTTGGGGCTGAACCTTCACTTTTCTACCACCCTGGCGAACCTGCGCCGGACAAAGCCTACTCTCTTTCCGGCGCCTGGAGTTCGGGGCGGCGGGAAGACTTTGGAAATCTCAAGCTTCCAGCCAGCTTTGATCCAAAACAAGCCGATCTCAGTCTGTTATGGTGGCTCCAGGCGGCTCGCCGGGCACTGGACGGCAATTTGTTGGCCGCTCATGAACCGGCAGCCATCGGGGTCATTGCCGGGCATGTTATTCTGCCGACCAGGACCATGGCCGAAACGGCCGTCTCCTTTTATGGCGGCGAAGCCTCCAGGGCCTGGGAGTTTAATCCCTTCGACCCCCCTCCGACCACCAACCACTTCCGAGCCGTGGGCTACAGCGCCAAACTGGTGGCCGAAACCTTTGGCTTTGGGGGTCCAGCTTTTACAGTCGATGCCGCCTGCGCTTCCTCTCTTTACGCCCTGAAATTAGCCTTTGACCGCCTCCGGGAGGGGAGTCTGACCGCTGTGGTCACCGGAGGCCTGGCCCAGGCCGATCCCCTCTTTACCCAGCTGGGCTTCAGTCAGCTGCGGGCTCTGTCCCGGGCCGGAATTTGCCGCCCATTTTCTGAAGAATCCGACGGCCTGGTGGTCGGCTCCGGCGCAGTTGCTTTGGTCTTAAAGCGTCTGGACCGGGCCATGGCCGACGGCGACCAAATAATCTGCGTGGTTTCTGGCGTAGGGCTATCTAACGACCGCACCGGAAATCTACTGGCCCCCAACACCGAGGGCCAGGTCAGAGCCATGAAAAACGCCTTTGCTGACGCCGGGCTCGATCCTCAAATCCCCCCCGATCTGTTTGAAGCTCATGGGACGGCGACCCCTTTAGGTGATGCCGTAGAAATTGCGGCCATCAAAACGCTGTTGTCGGGCTCCGAATCGGCCGTCCCTCCGGTGGTCGGCTCGGTTAAAGGCAATTTGGGGCATTTATTATCGGCCGCCGGAGCCATCAGTTTGGTTAAAACCGCCTGGGCCATCAAAAACCAAATTCTTCCCCCAACGGCCGGATTTTCCCGGGCTTCTTCGGAGCTGGCTCTAAAAAAAGCTCCAGCGCTCAGGATTTTGACCTCAGCCGCCCCTTGGCCCGCCCCGCCTGACGGCCGCCCCCGCTTGGCGGCGGTCAACGCCTTTGGCTTTGGCGGGGTCAACGCCCAGGTTTTACTGGAAGAATTTAAACCCGAAGTCTGGTCAGCTCCATTATCCGTCAAAAAGCCCGTTTCAGCCAAAGCCGGCCCTCAAAAAACTGCTCCTTTAAGTCCGGCCGACAGTTCCCAGGAGACGTCGGGGACTGAAAAAAATAACCCTAAAAACATCAAAAGCTCAAAAGCTGCCAAACCAGCCAAAAATACGGCTGAGCCTGAGAGTTTAGCTGGAGTCCACAGCGGGGCCGCCAAGACCGTTAACGGAAAATGTCTTTCGATTCCCCAGTCCGCACCCCTATCGGCTTCTCTTATATCCGCTCGGACGGTTTTGGCCCCCTGGCCCAGTTACGATACCCTGGCCCGCTACTGGCTGACCCCCGAAGAGCCTCCGCTGGCTCTGACCCGGCGAGTGGGTGGGCTTAAGGCCACCGGTTTCTTTTTCGAGCAGAACCTGACTTTGGACGTCCGTCCGTTCCACCTGCCGCCCAAGGAACTGGCCGAAGCCCTGCCTCAGCAGACCTTAGCTTTAAAACCGGCTTTGGCCGCCTTAAATGCGGCCGGGATCTCTCCTGACCACTGGCCGGAAGGTCTCAATCGTGACCGGGTGGGAGTTTTCATGGGGGTTGACATCGACCCCCGCTCGGCCGATTTTGCACTGCGGTGGCTGGCCCCGCCCAGGGCGGCATCAGCCTTTATTAGGCGGGGGCTTATGTCGCCGCTGGCTGGCGAAGAATTGACCCGCCGGATGCGCGAAGGTTCCCCGCCCCCTTTGACCCACAACCGGGTCCTTGGCTCTTTGGGCAGCTTTGTTGCCAGCCGCCTGGCCCGATATTTGGGCATTGGCGGCCCCAGCTTCACCCTGTCGGAAGAAATTGACAGCGGCATCAGGGCTCTTAGGGAAGCGATGGCCTTTTTGTCGGCCGATTTGCTCGATCTGGCTCTAGTTGGGGTGGTTGATACCTTTGGTGATCCCAAAACCGCCGCTCTGGCCCCCAAGACCGTCTGGATCGAAGGGGCCGCAGCCCTGCTTCTGGCCTCTCCCCGGGCGGCCAAAATCCTCCAGCCGTTAGCTGAGCTCACCTTAACCGACCGCGACGAAAGAATGGGCCCTCTTTCCGGGCTTTTCGCCTTAAACCGCAACGCTTTTTATTTGCGCCACCACCTCAAGCCTCTGGGCCGTGGCCACGGCTTTTGTTATTGGCTCAGAAATCCGACCCATCCACCCAGATCCCTTGACGGGCCCGGCTACGTGATTGTAGAGACCCCCGGGGCCCGTCCCCAGCCGCTAGCCGTCTCCCCTGACTCAGTTAAACCCGACGTTTGGTTTTATATCTCGGCCCATTCCCAGGAAAACCTCAATGAAAGGCTCGACGCTCTCCAAAACCTTTTGGATCAGAATCCCGGCCGGGACCTCGTGCTCCTGGCCCGAGATTTTTGGAATCTTTTTCCCGACGGAAAACCTTACCTGGCCTTTTTGGCCCGCGATGCCCGTGAGCTGGGCAGCCACATCAAACGCTTTTTATCCGGGGAAGTCGAGCGCGATTATAAGCCCCGAATCCTGACCGCCCCCCCGGAACCGGTCCAAGGAGAACTGGCCTGGGTTTTCCCGGGTTCAGGCAACCACTACAAAGGTATGGGCCGGGGCTTGGCCACCTCCTTTCCAGAAGTCATGTTTCCGCTGGAATCGGAGAGCCAGGATCCGGTCGGACTTTTTCAAAGCGAACTTTTGTGGGAGCCCAATCACAAGCGCCTGTCGGTCCGGGAGGCCATTTTAGGTCAAGTCTGCTTTGGGCTCATTGGCTCCAAAATTCTATCTAAAATGGGGATTGTTCCCCAGGCGGTTCTGGGTTACTCTTTGGGTGAAGTTTCGGCCTTGGTGGCTTCCGGACTGTGGCCCGAACGCGACGAGCTATGGCGGGATTTGATGAGTTCAACCCTTTTTAACGGTGATCTGACCGGAGAACTCAATGCCTGCCGTATCCACTGGAACTGGCCGGCCCACAAACCCTTAAAATGGCTGACGGCTCTTATTTCCCGTCCGGCCGAGCTGGTTCGGACGACCTTAGAAAACCTGCCGGCTCCTCATCGTCATCGGGCTTACCTTTTGTTGGTCAACACCCATGAAGAGGTGGTGGTCGGTGGCGAGGAAAGCTCGGTCCAGTTCTTGGCCCAGGCCTTGGAAGCCCCGATCTTTCCCATTGAGGATGTCGCCGCCGTCCATGCCCCAGTAGTTGGCCCGGTCGCCGAAAAATACCGCTTATTCCATACCCGGCGCGTAGAACCTCAGCCAGGTTTAAGGTTTTATTCCTGTCATGAAGCTCGGGCCATTGAACCTCAAAGCGAGCTGGTGGCCGATTCCTTGATCGCCCAGGCTCTGGAAGGCCACAGTTTCCCAGCTCTAATCGAACAGGCCTATGCCGACGGGGTTAGGTTCTTTATTGAGATCGGCCCAGGCAGTTCCACCACCCGCATGATCAAGAGCATTTTGGTCGATCGGCCCCACATGGCCCAATCTCTGGCCGCAACGACCATCGACGAGGGAGGGACGGGACTGGCCAGAGTTCTGGCCGAGCTGTGGGTCTCGGGCTATCCTTTGGTCCGCAATCACCTCAGCTTTGATCCTCCCGTTGGTCCAGATCCGCGCTTTGAGGTGCCCATCAATCTCTTTCCCCCGCAGCTCAGCTGGCCAGATCCCGCAGCCGCCAGCCAGCAGGAACAAACCAAAACAATACCAGCGGCCCCAACCGTCTCCCCACCGGACTATCTGGCCTGGCTGGAACAGCAAACCGGAAAACTGGGCCTCCGAGCCGCTTCCTCCGACGCAGGGACCTCTTTGGCTGGCTCAATTGATGCTTCTGGCAAAATTGGCTCCCTGCCTTCCCCAACGCCCGAGACAGCTGATTCAGTCGGTTCCCATGCTGCCGAGACCCAAGCCGAACCTTCGGGACGCCCGAACCGCCTTGACCGGCCGGGTCCTAAAACTTCCGCCAGTCCTTTGGTTTCGGCTGCAGCCAGAGCCGATTCGTCCTTAGCCTCCGAAACTCATCAGGGAGCCGACAGTCAAAGCTCTGAACCCCCGGACGACGATTTGGCCAGCCCGCCTCCCAGTCTGAACCGAGCCCAATGCCTGGAATTTGCCACTGGCGCCATTGCCAATGTTTTGGGCCCCTGCTTTGCTCAGGTCGATACCTACCCCTCTCGGGTCCGGCTCCCAGACGAACCTCTCATGTTTGTCGATCGGGTGACCAAGCTGGAAGGCCGGCCCAACTCTTTAGCTTCGGGGCGGATTGTCACCGAGCACGACATCCGGGCCGACGAATGGTGCGTGGAAGGAAACCGGCTAACGCCGGGCATGAGCATTGAAAGCGGTCAGGCCGATTTGCTCCTTTCGGCCTGGCTGGGTATTGACTCGGCCACCAAGGGTCTGGCCCGTTACCGGCTTTTGGACGCCGAGGTCGTTTTTCACCGCAATCTGCCCGAAGCCGGACAAACGGCCGTCTACGACATTCGGCTGATTAATTTTTTCAGCCACGCCGACACCAGGATGTTTCGCTTTGAATTTGACGGGACCGTTGGAGGACACCCCTTACTTTCAATGCGCCGGGGCTGCGCCGGATTTTTTACCCACAAAGCTCTGGCCGCCGGCAAGGGCTTGGCCAAAAGCGCACCAGATCCAGTTATGGCTAAAGTCTCAATGTTTGCCTCCTTAAATGATTTTTCTGGTGCTTTTGAGGTTAAAAATTTATCATCTAGCGATCTGTCGGCTCTGCGCTCCGGTGATGCGGCTGTTTTAGGGCCGGCTTTCGGACGGATGAAGCTCGATCGCCCTTTGTTATTACCAGGAGGCAAACTGGCTCTGATCGATCGGGCTCCGATAATCGATCCGAGCGGCGGGGCCTACGGGGCTGGATTTATCCGGACCGAGACCGATATCGATCCAAAGGCCTGGTACCTGACCTCCCACTTTGCCGGCGATGAGGTCATGCCGGGGACCCTTATGTACGACGCCTGCATTCAGACCTTAAGGCTTTACCTTTTGGCCTGGGGCTGGCTCGGCGAAAGCAGTCAATGCTCCTTTCAGCCGACTTTGGGGCAGCCCCAGTCACTCAAATGCCGGGGTCAGGTGACCCCCAAGACCAAAATGGTGGCCTACGAGGTTCACGTACGGGAAACTGGCCTGACTGCCTCAGTCAATGGCAGCGGAGGAGGAGAACCCTATGCCCTGGCCGAGGCGGTCATGTGGGCCGACGGTCGTCCCATCGTCGAAGTTACCGGCCTGAGCCTGAGGCTGGCCGGGCAAACCTATGACGGCCTTTGCACCAACTGGTCGGTTAAAAAGACTCGCGGCCGCCCCAAAGGCAACCCTGCCACCAAGCCCGGTCTGTCAACGCTTCAAGCCGACCCAACTGCGCCTGATTCTCCACTTAAAACTGGTTCCGTTGTTAGGCGTCAAGCCCGCAGTAAACCGGCCGATGACGGCTCAGCCCTCAATCAGGCCGATCCCGAAAAACAAGGTAAATCCGGCGATTACTTCGACAAAGCCAGGCTGACGGCCATGTCCACGGGCGTACTATCCGAGGCCCTGGGCCCACACTACTCCCGCTTTGACGGCGGTAATTTTGTCGCCCGGCTGCCCAAAGCCCCATACGACTTTATCGATGAAGCGACAGTTCGTAAAGGCCGGCCCGGCCAGGTGGTGACCGGCACCCAGGTCGAAGCCTTTTACCGGCCATCATCGGAGCAAACCGGGGCCAGGGCCTGGCTCCTCGACACAGCCGGCGGTCAACCCCCTGTCTTGCCATACGCTGCCATTAACGAAATCGCCCTTCAGTCCTGCGGTTTTTTGGCCGCCTACATGGGTTCGGCTTTGTCCTTTACCGGCCCCATGCACTTTCGGAATTTAGGCGGAGAAGCCAATCTCCGAAGCTCAGCTCCGTCTTTAACCAGTCAATTTCAGACCAGAGCCACCCTCATCAAGGCCAGCGTCCTTGGTTCCATGACCATCCAGAACTACCAGTTCACCTGCCACTGCGACAAAAACCTTTTTTATGACGGCCTGGCCAACTTTGGCTTCCACAGCTCCGAAAGCCTGGATCGGCAGATGGGACTTAAAGCCACCCCGAGTCTTCTCAAAGCCCTGACTTCTCCGGCCGCCTCCGGCCCCTCGGTGCCTTATCCTGAGGGCCCAGCTTGGCCGAAGGGCCCTTTAAGAATGCTCGACTCCCTGGTTTTAGATCCCAAGGGTGACGGCCGCATTTGGGGGCGGGTAAAAATCGATCCCCAAGCCTGGTTTTTTGAGGCTCACTTTCCTGGAGACCCCGTCTGGCCGGGCTCCTTGGGCCTGGAAGCTTTTATCCAGGCCGGCAAGGTCTTGTGGGCCCAAACTTATTGCCCCAAAGTAGCTTTCGCCGATATTTCCGTGTCCTGGGCCGCCCCGGCCCCCAATACTTTGCACCGGTGGCTTTATCGCGGACAAATTGTCCCCAAAAACCGTGAGGTAACTTTGGGCCTGAAAGTGATCAGCAATGATCCCGCCCGGCGAACGCTGACTATGCGAGGACTTTTATGGGTCGATAAACTGGTCGTTTATCAAATTGAGGATTTTGTCATCGGCGCAGCCACGGCGGCCCGGTAATCAGGGCCTTGGGAAAAATGAACACCTTATTATCACGCATTTCCACAATTTGACCCTTCCATGACTTGGTATTTCCATGACTTCTGATCAAAACCAGCCCGCTGCTGAGGTCCGGGAGCTTCTAACGCCGGCTCCACAACCCGCCGCAGTTAACCCCACCGACGTCCGGACGCTGGCCCTCCAGACTTGGTCCTACCTCGAATACCTAGGCGATCTGGGCTTTGATTTTTTAATCCCCCATTGTGATAAACAACCGCTCAGCCGGGCCCAGACGGCGTCTCGACGAGCCGCCGAGGCCAAGCCGAGCCGCCCAGCGTCTGGCGCGGCCCAGTCTGATTACCCTTGGCCCAGAGATGTCAGCCCCGGCCCGGAGCGCTATCCCAAGGCTGACCATTCTGACCATGCCGGCGGTTCGGCTTCAACCAGTGAGCCCCAATGGGCCCGGGGAGCTGGACGCCCCCCAACCGGCCCGGACTTTTATAAGCCCTCTTATCGTCCTTCAGCCCAAGCAGCTTCCTCCAAAGCCCCGCAGCCCGAACAAAGCTGGCTATCCAATGCCGGGAGCCTGATGGAACTCTATCAAGGTTTGGAGGACTGCCGAATGTGCCTTTTGGCCAACGAGCGGCACAAAGTTTTTCCCGGCCGTGGTCCCATTGGGGCCAAGGTCATGTTTGTCGTCGAGCCGCCCTCTTTGGCCGAGCGGGAAGCTGATGAACAGCCAGTTGGGGCCATGGGGGAGCTTTTAAACAACATCATCGTCAAAGGCCTTAAACTAAGTCTTGACGAATGTTTTATAACCTCTTTGGTCAAATGCCCGGTCGAGGATCCAGAGGATTCCGAGGTCATCAATCTCAAACCCTGCACCAGTATCGTTTTAAAAGAAATTGAACTGGCGGCTCCCAAAGCCGTGGTGGCCCTGGGGCTTTTACCGGGTCGCGCCCTCTCTGGAGCCCACCGACCCATGGGACTTTTACGGATCAGAAAAATGACTCTCAGTTCAGACCGAATCCCCTTTCGGATCACTTACGGCTTAAAAGCCATGTTTGATGAGCCACTGATCAAAAGAGAGGTCTGGGAAGATCTAAAAAAATTTCTTATGACTTCCAGGAGCTAACGATACCTTGTCAGTTAACAGTTGTTGTCTCGATTAACAATTTTAAGTGATTACAATGCTTTAATTACAAAAAGGTTATCCATGAAACTATGTACTTAACAAAAGAAAAGCTACAGCTTTTTTAATTTCATACTCAACACCTTGAAAAATCAATAAAAAAATTTTCGGTTGTTCATTTCTTTCAAACTTGACTTCTCCTATTTTTCTATTATGAATATGAAGCCACGCATCGTATTTTTTTGGCATACTTAATTAAATTCATAGTAACTAAATTGGTATATTTAAAGAAAAGAGGCCTTTCATTTTTAAGATCTAAATCTGTTGAGTACAATCTCCTGCGCTCCTTAAAATGATGAATTAAGTTAAAAACCCTCGGTATTTTTAAGGATTAACTTGGAGAAAATTTGCTTTATCCTGTTCAAGGGCTGCAGTTAAAGCAACTGTCAAATGACGTAAATTCTCTCCTGCCAAGTCTTTGGGTCCTTTCAGGCCGAGGTGCTTTAAGGGTACCATCATCTGCAAGGTACTGACGGCTAACGAAAACAATATTACGATGGTATTTGACCGGGGAAACAATTCTGAGGCTAACATCAAATCAGAGAAAATAGAATTAGAAAAAAGACGTAAATCTCAGGTTAACGGTGCAAATAATATGGTTTAGTTACTATCAATTTTTTACCTTGTCAAGCCAGGTTTGGTGATTACTCCCGGCCGGACCAGCTCAGTCTCATTACTGAGCCTCTCATCGCCCAACGCTTAATCACTTGGCAACTTGTAGTTTTCGATTGACCATACGGCTCAACTCTTGTTAGAATTGAATCAATCCAATTTCTGCCAATTGGGGCAGCCTGATTTAGACTACCCCCGGCCCTAATCGTTTTTCTCCCTGGCAATACATTGGCGATTATCTTATTTTTTGGAGGCTCCTTATGGGTAAAATCGGGTATTTAGAACTGATATTAATCTTGGTAGTCATCCTCATCCTCTTTGGCGGGCGACGCCTGCCCGAGCTGGGCAGAGGTTTGGGCAAGGGGTTGAGTAACTTCCGCAAGGCGGTCTCCTCTCAGGACGAGGGGGAGGCCAACGCCCAGGCCAAAGATTCAGCCGCCTCTGGGTCCCCTCCGACTTCACCTCCCGGCAGCGAGCCCAAGGCTTAAGGGGACCTAATGTTCGGCCTAAGCATGGCCGAGGTGGTCGTAATCGCTGTGGTGGCCCTGGTGGTCTTGGGACCAGAAAAACTGCCAACCATCATCAAGCAGGCGGCTAAAGGCTACCGGAAGCTGTCGGCCATAAGAACGGAGTTTTCCAAGGCTCTAACCGAAAACTTTGGCCAGGAAGCCGAGACGCTTAAGCAAACCGCCCAAAGTCTCAAACCCGAAGCCCAGACCCTCAAAGCCGAGGCCGCCAAACTCCAGGAGTTGGCCAACTCGCCGGTCAATCTGGAAAAAAAGCTCGGCCTCCCATTAGTTCCACCTTCGGCCCCGCAATCTCAGCCTAATGCGGCCGACAGCGAAGCCCCGTCCCCGGAGCAGACGGTTTCCGAAAGTAATTGAAATTTCGACCTATTATTATTATATACTTGATATCAATAATTTTAAATATTTGATTATGATCTTTTTATATATAATAAAGGAAGTTTGTAATGTCCCAAATAAGGGTATTGGAACTAAAAGGCGAAGGCCTAGCCTTGGGCCGGGCCCACGGGGAATCTCTGAGAGAACTGATCGGAGAATTTTGCGAAACCGCCCATGAGATTCATCAGGAAAACCTCGCCGGCTCCATTGACCGCAACGATCTCATTGAACTGGTCATGAAAAACGCCTGGATCCTCAACCGCACTTCCCCGATCCTCTATCAGGAGCTGACCGGGGTGGCCCAGGGCGCCAACCGGTCAGTGAGCGAAATCCTTTTAATCAACTCTGTTCTGGAAATCGAAGACCTCAAGTCCCCTCCTCTGAACCGAAAACTTCTGGCCCGAGAACCGGCCGGCTGTACTTCTTTTAACATCAAACCCCGAGCCTCAGCCAACCATATTCCAATTCTGGGACAAACCTTCGACATGGAAAAATACTATGCTCGTTTCAATACCGTCTTAAAAATCAAAGGTCCCGATGGGCGCTCCCGGCTTGTTTATACTTTGGCCGGGGTCTTGGGTTTAAACGGCCTCAACAGTGACGGGCTGGCCTTGGTTATCAACAAACTGGTCGCCGATGACTCCCGCGAAGGAGTTATCTATCCATTTTTGGTCCGCATGGCTCTCGACCATAGCAAAATTGGCAATTCCATCGGCACTCTTTCCTTTGCTCCCAGGGCTTCATCGATGTGCTGGCAGGTATCATCCGCCGAAGGGGTCGCCTTTTGCCTTGAGACCACCTCCCGCAGCCGGGCCTACATAACCTTCCGCGACGCCCAGGCTCACACCAACCATTTTCTCGATCCCTTCCTGCGAGAGAGGGAGTCCCCGGGCTGGCTGACCCACGGCGGCACCTTTGTCCGCCTTCAGGTCACCCAAGATTATCTTGACGATTTCCATGGACGGCTCGACGTTGAGGGGCTCAAAGAGCTGTGCCGCAACCACATTAACCAACCCCGAAGCATTTGCGCCCACGGACTGCCTGGAGAGTCGGACTATTTCTCCTACGCCACCATTGCTGCCGTCATTATGGAACCGACCAACGGGATTATGCACATCAGCGGGATCTACCCGTGCGAAAATATTTTCCAAACTCTATCGCTCTGACGGGGCCAGCCTGGTTATAACCAAGTATTAGTTAAGGACGCTTTTTTGCCCACTGAGCCCAACGACCAGACGCAGCTTCAGACCGAGGATGGCTCCATGACCGTTTTCGGTCACCTCTCTGAGCTCCGACGACGGCTGATTGCCTGCGTAGTCTGCATTTTGGTCCTGACCGGGGCTAGTTGGAACTTTGCCGGCCGGATTTTGGATCTGATCATGCAGCCGGTCCTCAATCTCCTGCCCAGCGGATTAGGCCTGTACTATACCGGGCTCCCCGACGCTTTTTCGGTCACCTTTCGGGTTAGTCTTTGGTCTGGAGCGATCTTAAGTTCCCCTTTTTGCCTATACCAGCTTTGGGCCTTTATTGCTCCTGGCTTGCTGCCGGAAGAAAAATCCCAAGTTCCATTTTTAACTTTATTGGCGACAGTTCTTTTTCTGGCTGGCATCGCTTTCGCTTATTTCATCGCCTTTCCGATGACTTTTACTTTTTTTCTAACTTTCTCATCCGAAGCCATGCAGCCTCTTTTGACCGTCGACCGTTACATGTCCCTGGTCATGGGCATTATTGTCGCCTTCGCTGTCTCTTTCCAGCTTCCATTGTTTCTAATGTTTTTAGGCCGTCTGGGCCTAATCTCTCCGGACTTCCTTCGTCGCCAGAGGCCTTACGCTATAGTCCTTATTTTCATATTCGCCGCCGTTTTGACCCCACCCGACGTCATCAGCCAGCTAATATTAGCTTCAGTACTAATATTACTCTATGAACTCAGTATATTTCTCGTTAAAGGGCAGCAAAAAATTAGAAATGAAGCCCTGGAGGCCGAAGATAGCCAGCCTGACCCAGCTACTGAAAAACTTGATGCCCCCCAAAGCGATGACTTATCGTAAATATGCCGCCTCGGCGCTTAACGCCCAGTCGGCCCCGACAAGCCCAGGCCCTTAGGAGCCCCCAAAACAATCGCTATAAAAAACCCCTCATCTCCCCAGAGGAGGTGAGGGGTTTTTTATAGCGATTGCCGAGACTATTTTACTGGACAATCATCCGGCGATCCAAAGCTTCCTCGACTGTCAATCCCAGGGCCAAAACAACCTTGCGGATGGAATCAGCCCGCGGGATTTTGCCCATTTCGATATTACGGACAATATTAGGCGAAACACCCGCCTGCTTAGCCAAGCCAAATGAACTAAGAAGCTGCTGCATTCTAACTTTTTTAAAAGCCTCACCATCGATTTTCATGCTAGTTACCCTCCAAACAAGTAAAAATTCGGCGTTAAGCCGATTTATGATACCTATGGGCTATGCCACAGATTAAAAACACATAAATCAATGATCTTTACATTGACTAATAACGGTAGGCCGCATAGATAGTTGTGGCTTTTCCAAATTCAAACGGGAGAACTATTGGAAGTCAGTATAACAAAATTTTTTTTTTTGTCAATAGGTTTTTTATGGTTAAAAAAATTAGCGCTCAATATTAGCCTCAACCTTTCCAACTACAATGTAGCACTCTAAGCCTCAATCACGGTCACGACAAATTTCAGTATTTTATTTTAGACTACGTCAATGTTGGGGGAGCTTAACAAAGAAGTGAAGATGAGCCTGCGTCTACTATTTCTGGCCCATCAATGATTAAGGATTTTATGAAAGTTACGGTGAACCATACTGTCTTGGCTAATCTTGGTGTTTTACCAAAATACCCCCACCAAAAATCAGAATCTTATGTTTCTTTTGTTCTGTGTCCTGGGATACATCACTTCTGAGTGACCGATGGAGCAAGATCGAAATTATCAAAGCCATTTTTAAATTGTTAAATTTAACTCTTTATTTTATTTAATACAAAACCTATTCTTTTTCTTAAGTTAGCCCCTTGGCCCACTTTTACCATCCACCTTGATAATCCCAGGACAAGACAAGACTCCAGCAAGCCCCCGTTAAACGGGGCGACCAGGGCTCGACCCGTCTAGCGGCTGGCCCTATTCAAAACCACCCTTGATGACTTTAGTAGCCTTTTTGGCGTCATTTTCAATTTTTCAGCCTCAACAACCTTAAATTCAGACAGCAATGGCCGTTATTTTTCCCTTGGGGTCTGAACCGAAAGCAACTTATCGGCCCTTAACGGGTCCTTTTAAAAGAGCGGCCTACGTAAACCCGGACCGGGTTTCCTCGCTCCAGGCGGGAGTGTTCCAAGCGATTTTCGGACCGGATCGCCTTTCCGACAGCTTCGGCCTGCCGGTCCAACGATTCTTCCAGGCGCTCCAGAGCCCGGGCTTTGTTTTGCCCTTGGCTTCTTTGCTCAGAGCAAACCACCGTCCGGCCGGTGGGAACGTAAACAGCCCGGGCAGCGGTGGAGACCTTGTTAACATTCTGACCACCGGGCCCGCCAGACCGAAATGTTTGAAAGCGAACGTCTTTAGCCTCAAAAGTAACCTTGGACGGAACTTGTTTAACTTCGCTAACGCTAACAAACCAATTTTTACGCTTATGGTGCGGTCTTAAGGGACTTTGGCATATCCAAAGAATTGTTCCCCTCAATTCCGACAGATTTCCCTCTGATGAGATTGTGACCGATTTAAGTCCCCCAGGGACTGAGCCCTGGACCTTTCCAGTCACTTGAAGGTCCGGATACTCTTTAAGCAAAGCGTCGATAAATTTCTCTACCGCCAGCTCGCACTCCGGGGGACCAAGCCCGGATGTTATTTGCAGTTCCATATTTTTGTCCTTCCAATTCTTTAACCAGCTATTCCAACCATAAATTTTATAATTTATAGGTCAGAAGTGGTGCTAAGGTCATAATTACCTTGCCCAGGCCATTTTGTTCCAGGCATTTTAGGATCTCGGCCACATTTTTGTAAGCCTGCGGGGCTTCCTCATACAGGGTGGCCTTATCGGTGCAAATAACATGGCTACCCAAAGCGGTCCGCCTAAGTTCCTGCCGGGTCCATTTAGCCTCCAGGCGACCTCGGCAATCGCAGCGCCGCCACTTGCGGCCTGCTCCGTGAGAAAGCGAGAAAAGCGATTTGGCGGTATCAGGAGCTGGATTAAACAAACTCGTCACCGTACCCCTGGAGCCAGGGATGACCACCGGGCCTTTTAGCGCACTTACCGCCCCCTTGCGGTGGACAATAAGATCGTCGATGGGCTCCAAATAATTATGAGCAATATCTAAAATTAACCTCAGCTCCTCTTTGACCGCCAAGGCGGTTAATACCTTTTTGGCCACCAAGAGGCGATTGCGGGACGCCCATTTGAGAGCTTGGTCGTGGAGGGCCAAGTATTCTTGAGCCGCCGCCGAGCCTTGAGGTAAGCCATCAAGTCCTTGGACGCACTTTTCGTAAATGGTCCGGCCAAAATCTCGGGAGCCGGAATGGACCAGAATCAGGATCCGACCAGGGTCCAAGTCCATTTTTTCCACCACTTTTTTATCCGTTATTTTTTCGGCCGCCTGAAATTCCAGAAAATGATTGCCTCCTCCGATGCTCCCGAGGTTTTTAATGGGTGATGGCTCTTCAAAATCGAACTCTACTTCGACTGCGGCCAACGATTCTAAGGCTTCCAGAATCCCGGCCGCTTTTTCGGGCTTAAACTTTTTAATGGAGATCCCAGTTTCAAATAAGCTCATGCCGCAGCCCAAGTCTTCACCCAACAAGAAAGGATGGACAAAATTGCGAGCGGCGACTGCAACTCCGACCGGGGACAGGCCGGGGTGAAGATCTGGCAGTCCCACAACCCTTTCCACGCCCTCTAAACGGGTTAGGGCCTCCAGACCCCTAATGGCCTCAGCCTCAATCCAGCATTTATCGTTGGCAATCAGCTCAAAGGCCGGCCAGTTTACATTTTTCGATATCATAGCAGTTTTTCTTCGACTCCCTGAAATTATGGTAAATCTCTCCCGCCGCCCGGCAGACCGGGTTCCAACGGCTGGCTAGGTTTTCCCCTGCCAAAGTCCGGCTAAATACCAGTTAAACTATGGCTAACAGATAACTTAAGCCATCAAACCATGGTCCCAGGCAAACTTTTTAGCTTTTATGGCGGCCTAAAATAGTCGATCAGCCAAAGAGTATTCGGAGCATAGCCCAATAGCCAGACCAAACCATAGTTCAGCTCTATTGGTTCAGCAGATGGAAAAACCTTTGATTATATTGGAAAAAGAGGAGACGGATCGCTGGCGGGAAGAGCGGTTTGAGGCGGAGAAAAGAAAAAACCATCCATCGACCAAAAGAGCCGGTCGAATAAAACCCAAAACCTAAAAATTGTTCCCGGTGGCGGCAGCCGTCCAATGGACTACAATTAGAAGAAATGAGATTTGACGGTGCATGATATTGACCTCCTGGGAAATCTGATATGATTAATCTTTTAAACTAAACCAAGCGGTATGTCAAGAAAAAATCCTCCAACCGGCCATGGCTCTATCGGACCCCCAAATCAATTTTTCCCCTTGATTTTTTCAGCCCTGGACTTTAAACTTGACTTTAGATTTTTTTAACTTCTCCCAGCTCGCCTTTGGTGCCACTATCCCAACGCCGAAATTGACACCTATGTGAGAAGGTAAAAGATAAACATTCCGGCCAGATACATTTCAAACCGCTAAATTTCTGTTTTTGCTGATCAGTCAATTCTGAAGGCCAAAAAAAACCGCCTCGGTAATTTTTGGCCTTTTTTTATGACCCAAAAATTTCCTAATGCTGTTTTAAAAGCATAGGGCTCCCCTCAGAGTGGTTGGGTTTTTAATGGTTTTAGGAACGTTTTTGGCCGAAAGATGACTCATTTAATTGAAATAACAGCTCTAACCAAAACATTCGGAACCGGTTCCGGATCGGTTGAGGCGCTTAAAGGAATTGATCTTTACGTCGATGAAGGGGAGATTTTCGGAGTAATTGGCCTTTCGGGGGCCGGCAAGAGTACCCTAATCCGCTGCCTTAACCGCTTGGAGACTCCGACCTCCGGCCGGGTGGTAGTGGCCGGACGTGATTTGACTACTCTTAACGACTCCGAGCTTTTGGAAGCCCGCCGAGGCATGGGGATGATCTTTCAGTCCTTTAACCTTTTATCTTTGCGCAACGTCTGGAGTAACGTCGCTTTTCCTCTCGAAATGGCCGGGCGGCCAGCTCCGATAATCCACCAACGAGTGGCCGAGCTTTTGGAAATGGTCGGCCTCTCCGACAAAGCCAAAAACTATCCCGCCCAACTTTCCGGAGGCCAAAAACAAAGAGTTGGCATTGCCAGGGCTTTGGCCAACAGTCCTTCAATCCTTTTGTGCGATGAGGCCACCAGTTCACTCGATCCCCAGACCACCGCCTCAATTTTATCTCTCATTGAGGACCTAAAAGAGCGGTTGAGACTGACTGTGGTTTTGATAACTCACGAAATGAAAGTAATAACTGAAATTTGTGACCGGGTAGCCGTCATGGAGGATGGGCGGATTGTGGAAACCGGCCAAGTCATTGAGGTCTTTACGGCCCCCAAACATCCAACCTCCAAAAGCTTCGTCGAAGTTGTTCTTTCCAACCGCGAACATTTTTTGGAAAAGGGCTACCGACCCAAGGGAATTTTGGTCAGGGTTGGCTACATTGGAGCGATGGTGGTTGAACCGCTGGTTTACACCTTGGTCAAAAAATTTGATGTTGAAGCCAACATCCTCCAGGCCCACGTGGATCACATCAAGGGGACACCCTACGGCACCCTTCTTTTGGATCTCGCCGGAGATACCGCTTGCGTTGCTCTGGCTCTGGATTACCTTAAAAGCTCAAATGTCAACCTTGAGGTCTTCGATGATCCTGACTCCCATTAAATGGACTATGATTCAGACTGCCGCCCTCCAGTCACTGTACATGGTTTCCCTGTCCACCATTTTGACATCTCTGGCCGGCATCCCTTTGGGCGTTCTGTTGGTCATCACCCGCCAGCGCCATATCTTTGAGAGTGCCAAACTAAATTTCATCCTGGGGTTGATCATTAACGCCACCCGCTCGATCCCGTTTCCCATATTTATCGTTTTCGTCATCCCTTTTACCCGGTTCATCGTCGGGACCAGCATCGGACCGACCGCCGTCATCGTGCCTCTGACCTTGGCGGCGGTGGTTTTCATGGCCAGGCTGACTGAGACATCTCTTTTAGAGGTTCCTTTTGGGGTTATTGAAGCTGCCCAGGCCGCCGGAGCTACCAGATGGCAAATCATCATCCATGTCCTGGTGGCCGAGGCCAGGCCGGGACTCATAATGGCCATTACCATCACCACCATCACCTTGATCTGCTACTCAGCCATGGCCGGAGCTGTCGGCGGAGGTGGCCTGGGAGACCTGGCCATAAGGTATGGGTATCAGCGCTATCAAACCGACATTATGTGGGTGACAGTAATCTTATTATTGTTGGTCGTCCAAGGTGTTCAAAATTTGGGCGACTGGCTGGTCCGACGGATATCTCATCGTTGATTAACAACTTTATTAGCCTTAGGACCTATAATTTAGTTTTATTTTGAAAGGATTTTAAAAATGAAAAAGTATTTAGTTTTGTTATTTTCTCTTGTGTTGGCCGCCGCCCTTCTGACCGGTTGCGGCGAGGACAAACCAGCCGCCGCTCCGGCGACAACACCGCCGGCCGCCCAAACCCCGGCCCCGACTCAAACTCCTCCACCGGCTCAGCCCCCAGCCCCGACTGAGACTCCGGCCACCACCGAGGCTCCAGCGGCTGAAACTCCGGCTGCCTCGGCCGAAATCATTGGCCATATCAAAGTCGGCACGACTAGCGGCTCAGACGTAGAAATCCTCGAAAAAGTGATCGCTGTGGCCAAAAGTAAAGGCCTGGAAGTCGAATTGATCGAATTTAGTGACTACGTCATCCCCAATACCGCTTTGGCGGCCAAAGAAATCGATCTCAACTCCTTTCAGCATATCCAATTTCTAGAGGACTTTGTCGCTGAAAAGGGAACTAAGCTAATCAGCATTGGCAACACCTATATCTCCCCCATCGGGTTTTTCTCTAACAAGATCAAGAGCCTCGATGAGCTTAAAGACGGCGACACCGTCGTTATTCCCAACGACGGTTCTAACGGGGCCCGGAGCCTCATTCTACTGGCCAAGGCCGGATTTATCACCCTCAAACCAGAAGCCGGCCTCAACGCTACTGTTTTCGACATTACTGAAAACCGCTTAAATCTTAAAATTGTTGAGGTCGAAGCCTCTCAAACCCCAGCGGCCAGAGATGATGCGGCTATAGTGGCCATCAACAACAACTTCGCCCAAGGCGTCGGCCTTAACCCGCTGACCGACTCTATTTACCTCGAATCCTTTGACTCCCCCTATGTCAACGTCATCGCCGCCCGCCCCGAAGACAAAGACAACCCCTTGTATCTCAAGTTCGTCGAGTCTTATCAATCCCAGGAAGTGGCCGATTTTATCATTGAGCGTTTCAAAGGGGCGACAGTTCCGGTCTTTGATTACGAAAAAAAATAATAACAACTAACTGACAAGACCGGGAACCCTCTTCAAGATTGGGCTCCCGGTCTCTTTTTTGGGCACCTGATTTTCCCAGGCAGCAGCAATAAAGCACTGGCCGCATCAAATACCGAGTCAAATATATTCCTCCCGCCATATTGGACCGGGGGAGCCACACCTTGAGGCAAAGACAGCCATGACATTAGGGTTTTTAGTGGCCATCAATTAAATAACAACTCTCTTTGAGGATAAATATACTGCCCCGACCTTCTATTTCCTTAACATTGTATTTAGTGTTTTTTTACAGATTCTTCTGGGACCCACCAATAAGTTTGGCCAGCTTTGATTTTATTTTTTTCCAAAATGGTTATCGCCCGCCCCTTGATGTTTTTAAAATACGGCTGTAAATTTAAAACTTAAATTCGCCTAAACTGCTCTGAGATAGCGCTCTGACTTTTGCCAGATAACATGGGTTTAGTCTTTTGTTAGGGTTAAAAGTCAATTTGAAAACATATCCAAGACCGATGGAAACAGCTATACCGAATATCCCATACAGTGAGAGATTAACAAGGCCGTGTTTTTGACTTGCTGGGCGATATGATTGAGGCGTTCATCAGTAATTAGAGAAACCGAACCGCTGACACTAATGGCGGCCAATGACTCGCCGCGATAGTCAAAGATTGGAGCGCCCACGCAGCGCTGTCCAGCTTGAAATTCCTCGTTGTCCACGGCCCAGCCTTGGTTTCTGACTTCAACCAGGTGCCGCTTCAGGGCCGGGAGGCTCACGATGGTCCGGTCTGTGAAAGGTTTGAACTCAATATGCCTAAGGGTTTCGTCGAGCTCGCTTTTGGATAGCCCAGCCAAGAGGCATTTGCCCATCGACGAGCAGTAGGCCGGGGAGCGTTTACCAACCTGAGCGTAAATTTTGGCCTGAGGAGAAGAGTTGACAAGGCCGATATAGACCACCTGGTAGTCTTCCAAAAGCCCAAGGTGTGAGTTGAGGTTAAGAGATAAGTGCAGATCGTTTAGATGGGGTCTGGATTCAGTTAGAAGCTCAAGGGTGTTGATATGGTAGCTGGCTATCTCCAGCACTTTGATTCCGAGACGGTAAGTGGAATCAGAGAGTTTTTCCACATAATCCCGGGCTTGGAGAGCGGAAAGTAACCGATGGACAGTGCTTTTGCTTAGACCAGTTATAGTTGAGATTTTGCCCAGCCCCAAAGGAGACTCGGCTTTGGCTAAGACTTCAATTAGGTCCAGGACTCGTTCCAGGACCTGGACGCTTCCTTTGGTGGAGGGTTCTTTTTTTCTATCCATTGTTCCCTTTAATTATCCGGCCTTGAGCTATCAGGGAAAAGACTGCTTGGCCGGAAATAGTGGCCTTTGCCGGTCAATCTTTTTGGCCCGTTGAAAAAACGCTGATCTCCTGGCCAGATTTACATAATCTTGCGGTCAAAATAGTAAGTTTCGACTCCTAGGCCAAGCTGTCCAGTGTTTGGTCCGGAGATTTAACTTATCAGGAGCATATCGGCAACTGAAGCCAAGTTTACCGGACGGAAAAAATCGGTTGATTTTTAATTGGCTGAGCTGGATTTTTTCACCGCTGCCCTAAAAAATCACCAAACTGGGCCTGGTGACAGCTGGCTCAACGGCCAAGCCGACCTAAAAAGCCTGATCCGTAGAGATTTTCCATCTGACCCGACACTACTGGGTAACGGCCGGGTTGCGTTTCTGGCCCAGCCAGGCGGATGCGTTTCTAAGAAGGCGGAGGCCAGTTGGAACTCAGCAACAAGTGCGGGATGCCCCAATTGACCTTGGAATCGGCGATTTCGGACAGCTTGAATATTAAACCGCTTTCTAACGTATCCATGTTGGGGGAGTCAAGTGACGCCAAGCTTAACAAATATGACCGGATAAGGCTGCCAGTCATGGTCGGAATTGTCAATCCAGAGATTCTCTAAAAGTTCCCGGCCGCCCCTGAGGATCTTATCCAGGGTATCGACCAGGAGGAATTGGCCAAAACGGCGGGGGCGGGACAAAAAAATAGAGAGAGTCGGTTTGAAGTAAATTTTACAACAGCTCGGTTTTATCGGCATAAATATAGACTTTATCTGTTTTTTACCGCCTTCGAAACTGCTTTGCTCATCGTCGAAAAATCAGCTATGGCAGTGGGTAATAATAATGGCCTGGTTCAAAGCTCTCTGAGCTGCTGGCAGTATAGTAAAAAAACTTGGGGGAGTGATTGAGATTAATTGCCGCCGCTTCTATTGTAACACAAGACCGATGCTATTTAGGTTTTCCGCTGGACAGTTAGCTTGGTGATATTCAGGCTAACACGGCTTATCTTATAAAAAAATTCCGGAGTCTGTCCCCAGGGTCATGCTCGGGGCCCATCGCCAGCTGAGTTGGAGCGGCTGCGGCCGCTCCCAGGGGGTCCGACTGGCCAAACATCGTCGGCGAAAGCGGCGTCAAAACTAATGCTCAGAAATCATTGGGAATGACGGGTAGTTTCTCAGTGGAGTGCGCCTGGCAATGGTTTGGCAATGGATAATAATTTTGAAAGCCTCTCATTGTTTAGTTTATTATGCTAAATAATTGAACGTATGACAACATCAATTGAGGCTGAGCTTTGAGAGGCCGATGGAGATAAGTCAACCACTCAAATATTAGGAAATTACCAGCCTTCGCAGACGGTTACAACATTAATTATGCATTTAAATTATAAAAAATATAAGTTTTAGTAAAAAATTATTGTTGTTTAAAAACTAAGCCTTATCGTAATTTGGTTAAAACTTGAGGCACCAAATTACATGGATTCATAGATGAAAATTCTGATTACCGTTTGTTACGATTTCAAGAATAGTTCTAATCTAGCATACATGTTTAAAAACGTCAAGGCTTCTAAAAATTTCGAGCCTGACCGTTTCCGGCTTAAGACCAAGATTTTTAGCCAGTTTTGTTGGGATTATGAAGCATCTCCCTTAGAAGGACAATGGTTGGTTATAAGGCCATTTTCTGTTTCCAACCAAATCCAGCGCCTTCATCGTTGTTTGGCCTTTCTTTGAGGTGCGCCTTATGGAGTACTATGAAATGGTGCCTGCCGTTTAGTTGCTGCCTGGCCGGACCAGGTTAAGCTGGAGCCCTCCTAAAAACATACTCAGCTATAATTTCGACCTTTTTTAACGCTCTCCCAGGCCTTGGAAAGCTCAATTTCCCATCGTATACTTAAATTTATTTTTTGAGTGAGTGTAATTTCTGCCATGTTTTCATGGCTGCTGCCAAGTTCTAATAAAAAACCGGCTGTAGTTACCAGGCCAGTTTACTGGCCTGGTTGGATGGGACAATGGGGCTATTCAAGTCACGGTTGAAACAAGAAATTCGAAGGAGTTTTTAAGTTTTTTGGATCTTTCTTCCGGTGATGTTTTGGGGTTGGTTGCCTAGTTGGCCTAGAAGTGATATTGTGACAAGCCTGAGTAACCCCAAGGTTTAAAAGTCTTTTATGTCTTCTTTAGTTAAATCAGGATATCAATGAAAAACATCCGAATGATTATCACCCTAAGTGCAGTCATTTTAGCTTGCTTGTCTTTGTCTGCCTGCGCTATCGTTCCAGGCCCGGCCAAACGAAGTCGTTCCAACAAAGGGATCCATGTCTCATACGGCCGAATAGTCAGCGCTGAAGGCACCACCTTCACATTGGAGACCAATGGATTCAAATATGGCTCTAAGGCCAGTCTGGAGGTGCCAATTTTTAAAGCAATCCCCATTATTTTAAATGTTGACATAACTTTTCCGATGATCGGTAGACAGGGAATTACCGGAGGGGTCACTGGCCTTAGTTATTCTATTTCGCCTGACTTTGACATGGTATTCCAGGGCAACAAAAGGGACTTTCTGCATACAGTCGTTCAAACGCCTCCTTACGAGAAGACCAATAGGTTGACTATCTTTTACGCTGCTGATAACAACGTCTCTATACTCATAAACGGCTACCTACACAACGTGACCAAAGTTAAAGACGAGGACTTCAAAGGTGACCTGGCAATGTCTTTTGGTGTACTTGGTTCTCCTGGCGAAAAACAGTTGGCAACCTTTTCCAACATCACCTACCAGATGGGCGAAGATGCCTACACAATGTACCGAGATATTTTAGCTCAAAGCGAGACGAAAATAGCCGAACTCAAGAGAATCCAAGATGCGGAAGCGAGACGCGTAGAAGAGCAAAGGCGCACCAGAGAGTCCCAACAAAGCTCAATGAGCTCCAATGATGCCGTCGCCAGCGTGGCTGCGGGGTATCAGGCTGTCAACGCCATCTTTAACGCCTTTTTTGCCTCCACGGCTCATTACTCTAACAGTTCTGGAGGTTCTGGAGACTACTCTTCAGCTTCCTCGTCGGATTATGATTCGGCCGCTGGTTACTCGGCTGTTCTTTCCTGCTCTAATGGTTTCGTCGTCAGCTCCAAGCAAGACACTGCCTCGATGAAGTGTGACAGCAGCGAAAGCAAGGACGCCTGCCTTAAGAGGTTCAGTAAGAGTATGAATGACCAACACGGGGGCCTCATGAGTATTTGTAGTAAAGTCAACAAATCCGGGTATACTTTTGGAGACGAATTTTACCTAAAAAGGGATTAAATAATATCCAGTAAAAACCTTTTAAATAATTGCTTTTTTTATCAAATATTATTTGAATTGGCCGCTTTTATGGCTCAACCCCTTAAATAGGGCTGTCTCGGCTTGACCGCCACGGTGGTTAGTTGGGCCCGGGTCCAAACGCAGCTGTTGGTTAGGAGCCTTTTGGTGTAAAAAAAGCAACCATGGCTCTTGAGCTTGGGACCGAACCTTGGGAACCCGACTAACTGGCGACTGGGTGGTTTTTGTCAAGATTATCTCTGGGTTGAGTCTTTTTGGCGGGCCGCGTTCATCTTGTCAATACCAAACTTGACAATGATGTTTCCCAGCTGTTAATATCATGGCCATATAATTGTTAGCCCAAGATTTACTAAAAAGATGACGTTCTGAAAGCTGTCAGGGTCAATTTGGCGATCGCTAAAGAAACGAAACCAAGGGCCTGAAAGGCAAAACAGATAATTTTAATATTTCGATATTTTTTTGCCTCATCAATAAAATCAGCAGTCTATGGTTTTATTGGTATGATAAAAATTATTGAGGTTTTTTAGGCTGACCAATTGCCTTATGCTCCTCAATGAATTTGATTTTAGCCGCTGGGCCGATGACTCCTAGGGTCCCGGTTTGGGCCGTATGGCTTCGGGTCAGTCGTCGAAACAATAAGCCGATCTTTAGCAACAAAAGAAGGCCACAAACATCTCTTGCAGGTGTTTGTGGCCTTCTTTTGTTTGGGCTTCCACCTCCAAAGAGTCTGGACCCTTGTTTTTGGTGTAATTTTTCTAAAATGGAGACAATCATGAGGACATTGCGATGGCCGCAATTGATATTAGTTGCGGCTTTAGTTTCAGGTTTGTTAGCAGTTAGGCCAGGCTTGGGCTGGGCAGCCGAGCACACCAAGGGTACTCTGGTTTTGGGTACCGACTCGGTCCCCAGGCACTTTAACGGAGCGGTCCAGTCCGGATCGGCCACCGCCCTGGCCTCAACTCAGATTTTTGCCAGTCCGCTGCGTTTTGATGCCAACTGGAATCCCCAGCCTTACTTGGCCGAGAGTTGGAAGTTTTCCGAGGACGGTTTGACCTTGACCCTAAAGCTGGTCAAAGATGCCGTTTTTCATGACGGAAAGCCGGTGACCTCCGATGACGTGGCCTTCACCATCAAGACTATCAAGGAGAACCACCCCTTTCAGACCATGCTGGCGGCGGTCGACAGTGTTGAGACCCCGGATCCGCTGACGGCGGTAATCCATCTCTCGAAGCCTCACCCGGCCATTTTGCTGGCCATGTGCCCAGGGTTGATGCCGATTATTCCCAAGCATATATACAATACCGGCGGGAACATTAAAGAACATCCGGCCAATGTTAAACCAATCGGCTCAGGACCTTTCAAGCTGGTTGAGTACGTGCCTGGTGAATACTACACCCTGGAAAAATTTGACCGCTTCTTTATCCCTGATCGTCCCAAGCTCGACCGGATCGTGGTCCGGATAATCGGCGACGTCAACAGTATGGTTTTAAGTTTGGAAAATAACGAGCTTGATGCCATCCCGCAGACCGACGATATCCCGGCCGTCCAGAGGCTGGAAAAAAACCCGCAATTATTGGTGACCAATAAAGGTTTTGAAGGCATTGGAGCCATCAACTGGCTGGCTTTTAATACCAAAAAGGCGCCCTTAGATGATGTCAGAGTCCGCCGGGCCATCGCTTGGGCCGTTGATCGCGATTATATTGTCGGGACACTTATGCTGGGTAAAGTCGAGCCCTCCTACGCTCCCATCTCGCCGGGTTCGCCTTTGGCGACCGAGGACGTGGAACAGTACAAGGTCGATTTAGATAAAGCCAACGCCCTTTTGGATGAAGCCGGTCACCCTAAAAATGATAAAGGCGAGCGTTTCTCCCTGCAGATTGATTTTGAGCCTGACTCGGAGTTCCTGCAGCATAACGTCGCCGAATACCTTAGATCGCAGCTCAAAAAAATTGGAATTAACCTCACCGTGCGCAGTTCGGCCGACTTTCCAGCCTGGGCCAACCGTATTTCCAATTACGATTTCGATCTGACCATGGATACAGTCTACAACTGGGGCGATCCGGTGATTGGGGTAGGCCGCACTTACATCAGCACCAACATCCGGCCTGGGGTGATGTGGTCCAATACCCAGCAGTACGTCAATCCCAAAGTTGACGAACTTTTAAACGCCGCCGCCGTGGAGATGGATCAGGTCAAGCGCAAGGCTTTATACCTGGAGTTTCAAAAACTGGTGGTCGATGAGGTCCCAATTTACTTTATCAATGTTGTTCCGTATTTTGGCATCTGGCGCCAGGGTCTGGAAAACATTCCCCAGAGCATCTGGGGCCCCCTGTCACCACTGGATGAGGTCCACTGGACGGGCGAGTGAGGCCAGGTCGACCTGATTTTATTGGTTGCGGTTATATCTGAGGCCATAGGACTAAGCCCGGCTGTTTTGGCGGCCGGGCTTAACGTCTAAAATTATAGCCATAAATAAATAGTAACTGTAATCTTTTAGCGATAAATTTACAATAGCATATACTTCTAGTGATAACATGATCTTTTTTCGACACTTGGCCGTCAGACTTGGCAATTCAATTCTTTTGCTCCTGGCGGTGATAGTGCTTAATTTTATACTTATTCACTCGGCGCCGGGGGATCCGGCGGAAGTTATTGCTGGCGAGATGGGCGGGGCTACCATTGAGATAATCGAAGAAATCAGGAGCCGCTATGGCCTCGATCGACCGCTTTGGACCCAAGTTGTCATCTACGTGCGGCAGATCGCCGGAGGCGACTTGGGATACTCGTATTACTTTAATCAGCCAGTATCCTCTTTGATCCTCAGAAGAATCCCGCCAACTCTGCTTTTGATGATCTTTTCCCTGGCCTCAGCGGCCATAATTGGGGTGGTGCTTGGGGTAATTTCCTCCTATGCCCCCCACTCAGTACCCAGCCATTTGATAACCTTTTTTTCGCTGGCCGGGTACGCAGCCCCTGTTTTTTGGACCGGGCTGATGCTGATGTTACTTTTTGGTCGTTTCTGCCCCATTTTTCCGGTCAGCGGAATGTTCGATATCGTGGCCGGACACCATGGCTTTGCTTACGTCTGGGATGTGTTAAGACATCTGGCTTTGCCGAGTTTGACTTTGATTTTGCTAAACGCCGCCCAATTTTCCCGGTTGTCTCGGGCCAGCATGCTGGAAAGCCTGTCGACCGATTACGTTCGTACGGCTCGGGCCAAGGGCTTAAACGAAAGGAGGGTTTTTTTAGTTCATGCCTTAAGAAATGCCCTGATGCCAGTAGTGACCATGGCCGGACTCCAGTTTGGGCCGCTTCTGGGCGGGGCGGTGGTGGTCGAGACGGTTTTCAATTGGCCCGGCTTAGGCCGGCTGGTCTTTGACAGCATTTTGAGGCGCGATTACCCGGTCCTTTTGGGAATTCTCTTTATCTCGGCCATGATGGTTATTTTGGCTAATATCGTCACCGACGCCCTTTACCGGCTGATAGATCCCAGGGTCAGGGGAGGACCAAAGTGACCGTAATCAAAGATGTTAGCGATCTTGAATCCGCCGACAACTCTCAAAGATCGTCCCAGCTGGAGGGAACTGGCCGCTTTTTCGGTCGGCTGGGTGAATTTTGGCGGGGGTTTAAGAAAAATCCAGCTTCGGTTATTGGCTTAATCCTTTTGGCGGCCGTGGTGGTAATGATAATCATCGGGCCGCTGATTTACCAGCTCGATCCCTTTGACATTGTCTCAGCGCCCTTTACCCCGCCAGACGAAAATTTTCGCTTGGGGACCGATTACGTTGGCCGGGACATTTTAGCCGGGGTTTTATCCGGCGGCCGGGCCTCACTTAGCGTAGGTCTCTTTGCGGCCTTGATTACAGCTGCCATCGGGCTGACGGTGGGCTCGCTGTCCGGTTTTTTTGGCGGCTGGATTGATACTCTTTTGATGAAGGTGACCGAGTTTTTTCAGGTTCTGCCGACACTATTGTTTGCCATGGTCCTGGTCACCATTTTCGGGCCCACTTGGGTCACGGTTACAGTATCCATCGGCTTGGCCAGCTGGATGAACGTAGCCAGACTGACCAGGGCGGAATTTATGCGGCTCCGAGAATTTGATTTTGTTAGATCAGCTGTGGCGGCTGGGGCTTCGTCCGCCCGCCTGATGATGGTGACCATTCTTCCCAATGCCCTGCCGCCCATCGTGGTGGCGGCAGCTTTTGACATAAGTTTTGCTATTTTGCTTGAGGGGAGTCTGAGCTTTTTGGGCTTAGGCGACCCCAACCGCATGAGCTGGGGGCTGATTATCGGCCAAAATAAAAATTACGCCTTAAGAGCCTGGTGGACCGTGGTTTTTCCGGGTGCGGCCATATTTTTATCGGTTCTTTCGGTCTGCCTGATGAGCGACGGCTTAAACGACGCCTTAAATCCAAGGCGTGAGCGGAGGTTTTAGCCGTGGTCCTGGCGGTGGAAAATCTTTTCATCCATGGGCCAAGCAGCTCCGGTCCAGTGGCCGTGGTTGAATCTTTAACTCTTGCGCTGCCTGCAGCCACCACTTTGGCCCTGGTTGGAGAATCGGGCTGCGGCAAAACCATCACCGCCCTTTCGATCATGGGGCTTTTGCCGCCAGGTTTTTTCATTACTTCCGGAAGCGTTAAATTAGGCGGGGAAGAGCTGACTTTCTTGTCAAAAACCGAGCTTAGGCAGCGGCGGGGCAAATCCATGGCCATGATTTTCCAAGAACCCATGACCGCTTTAAATCCAGTCATGACAGTAGGCCGCCAGATAACCGAGGTCCTTTTGACCCATCGGGTTTGTCCCCCGAGTCAGGCTCGGGATAAGGCCATTGCCCTTTTAGGTCAAGTCGGATTAAAGGAGCCGGAAAAACGTTTTTCGAGCTATCCCCACGAGTTTTCTGGAGGAATGCGTCAAAGAGTAATGTGCGTCATGGCCATATGCGCCAACCCCCAGCTTATCATCGCTGACGAACCCACCACCGCTTTAGATGCCACCGTTCAGGCTCAGATCTTGGAACTCTTAAGAGAACTCCAAAGTCAAAGCGGGGCGGCGATTTTACTTATCACCCACAACTTGCTAGCGGCTTCAATTTTGGCTGATCGGCTGACCGTTCTTTATGCCGGCTCAGTAATGGAGACCGGGCCGACGGCAGCGGTCTTAAACAGCCCGGCTCATCCTTATACCAGAGGGTTGCTGGGCAGTCAGCCCCGCCTAAGACTGGGCCGGGATGCTCTTTGCGGGATTCCCCCAACTCTGGCCGCCATTTCCGGTCAGGTGCCGCCGCCCGGCCGCCGCCCCTTAGGCTGCGCCTTTTTTAGCCGCTGCCCGCAGGCCTTAAAAGACTGCCGGGACAATCGTCCGCACCCTGTTTCCAAGGGCCCCGAACACCAGGCCGCTTGTTTCAGATGACGGTCCAAGGAGGCCGCCAAAAATGACTGACTCTCTGGTTAAAAATTTTCTAACGGTCAGAGATCTTTGGGTCAGCTACCCCAGCCGGGCCGGACAAGACTGCTTTACGGCCGTCAAGGGCGTTGGATTTGACATCCCCCAGCGCCGAACAATGGGACTAGTCGGCGAGAGCGGCTCCGGCAAGAGCTCGACCGCCTTGGCCGTAATGCGCCTGATCCGGGCTTCGGCCGGGAGCATTAGCTTGGGCGGGGTCGAATTGACCTCCCTGACCGGTCGGGCCTTAAGAGCCCAGAGGCCAAAATTTCAGATGATTTTTCAGGACCCAGCCTCCTCCTTAAATCCCCGGCAAAGGGCGGTCGACATTCTGACCGAACCCATGCATCTGTGCGGTTTGGGACAAAAGTCCCAGAGAATTGAGATGGCCAGAGAACTCCTGGCCCAGGTGGGTCTGTCCTCGTCATCTTTGATGCTCTTTCCTCATCAGTTTTCGGGCGGCCAGCGTCAGAGGCTGGTCATTGCCCGAGCCTTGGCCACCAGGCCAGAGCTGGTGGTGGCTGATGAGCCGGTTTCAGCTCTGGACGCTGCTGTCCAGGCTCAGATTCTCAACTTGCTTGGCAGCCTTCGCGACAACTTTGGCCTGACAGTTTTGTTTATCAGTCACGACTTGGGCGTTGTCCAACATGCTTGCCACGAGGTCGGAGTCATGTACCGAGGCCTTTTGATTGAAAGGGCCCCGACCGAAAAACTTTTTTCCGCTCCGGCTCACCCTTACACTTGGGCCCTTTTATCGGCTTCAGTCACCGATTGGGGACTGAGGGAAGCTTTAAAAACGATCTTTGGTTCCGGTTTGGAAAACGGAGTTGCGGCTGACCCTGACCAAAAAGAAAAAGCCGCAAGGAAAAAATCATTGACTCCAAACTTTGAAACGACCCAGCCAGTGTCCAGCACCAGGTCCATCACTAAGTCCATCAAATGGGCCATCTCCGGGTGCCTCAAAGAATCCGGAGGTCAGATTTTAAACCCGAGGTTATCTGAGGACGGCTCGGAAGGCTGCAACTTTCTTCAGTGCCCGCTGGCCGAAGAAAAATGCCGGACTCAAGAGCCGGTTTTAACTGAATTTGAGCCGGGTCATTTGAGCCGCTGCCGCCTGGCGGCTGAAATTCGGCGCCAAGGGCAGGCGGTCTTGGAGCTGGCCTCAAGCCCGGCTTTCGGCCAGATGACGGCGGCGGCTTAAGGGTAAGACGAACCAGGTTACTGCCAAACAGCATTAGGCGGCTGGCCGGCACCTCCAGCCGCTAAGACGTGGCAGAGCCAACTTGACCAGTCTTTGAGCTTGGAGAAAGACCTATGACTGAAGTCACAAAAGTGTTTTTTAACGGACCCATCCTGGCCTTAGACGAGTTTGGTCAGACTGTTGAGGCTCTGGCCACCTGCGGCGACATGATAGCGGCGGTCGGCTCTTCAGCCGCAGTTTTGAGCCGTCCGGGCCCTAAGACTGAAGCCATTGATCTTAAAGGCCGAACTCTGATCCCTGGATTTATTGATGGTCACGGTCATTTTACAGAAACTGGCCGCAATTACCGCTTTAAACTTGATCTGCGCTCCCCCCCACTGGGCAGGATTCGGAACTTGACCGATTTAGTGGCCGCCGTCCAAAAAAAGGCCGCTGAAACTACCCCCGGGACCTGGATCCAAGGCTTTGGTTATGACGACACTTTACTTGACGAAAAGCGTCATCCGTTGGCCGGCGACCTTGACTCGGCCACCAAAGATCACCCGGTAGCCATAACTCACATTTCAGGGCACTTTTTGGCTGTCAATACCCGGGCCTTGGAAATAGCCGGCTTGGGAGCGGGCACAGCCGACCCGCTGGGCGGGCGCCTGCGGCGCCTTGAAGACGGCCGGCCGAGCGGACTATTGGAAGAACATGCGGCCGAGGATCTGGTTCGAAGGCATATTCCCTGGCTCTCCGAAGACGAGGAAATTGAGGCCGTCCGAACCGCATCAGCTGTCTGGGCCGCCCGGGGAGTAACCACCGCCCAAGACGGCTCAACCAGCGGGAAAAACTTGGCCGCTCTTTTGGCCGCCGCCAAAAATGAAGGCCATCTGTCGGTCAGGGTTCAACTTTTTCCCGATTATGAGTTAGCTGGTAGCGGTCAGCTTCCGGTTCAATCAGGACAGTTTTTGACGCCTAGGCGCAAGCTGACAATCGGCCCGACCAAACTATTTTCGGACGGGAGTCTCCAGGGGTATACAGGCTTTTTGGCCAACCCTTATCACCGGGTCATGTACGATTTAGGCCCGACCTGGCGGGGTTATCCGGCCATGGACATCGGCCTTTTAACCGAAAAGATTAAGCTTTTGCATCTGGCCGGCCGGCAGGTGGCTGTCCACGCCAACGGCGATGCCGCCATTGGAGCGGTAATTGACGCCTTTGAAGCGGCCTTAAAAATCAAGCCCGTATCCGATCATCGGCATTTGATTATTCACTGCCAGACCGTCCGGGAGGACCAGTTGGACCGGATGGCCGCCTTGGGCCTTAAGGCTTCATTTTTTGTGGTCCATATCCACTATTGGGGCGATCGGCATCACGATATTTTTTTGGGATCCGATCGGGCCGCCCGCCTCAACCCACTGTCCAGCGCCATTAATCGGGATATTACTTTTAGTCTCCACAATGACAGTCCCATCACGCCCATTGATCCGCTAAGGTCAGTTCAGACGGCGGTGACCAGGATGACGCTGGCCGGCAAAATCTTGGGGCCTGAGTACCGGATTGGCGTAACCCAAGCCCTCCGGGCGGTAACCGCTGATGCCGCCTATTTGGCTTTTGAGGAAAAACGCAAAGGCCGACTGGCTCCGGGTCTATTGGCTGATCTGGTCGTACTGAACCAAAATCCCCTGGAGATTAGTCCAGAGAAAATTGCTGATATCAAAGTCTTAGCGACTTTGGTCGGAGGTCAGGTCATTTATGGCGAGCTCTAATGTTTTTTTAAAAAATCAAAAAAGTAAATATTTTTAAGGAGAAAAATAATGACTTCGAATTTATTTCTTTCCCCGGCCGCCAGCTCTGGGAGCCAAGCAAGCTGGCCGGACCTATCACCTCAAGAATTACGCCTGGGGATTTTAAACAGCGGCCAAATCGCTCCCTTGGCCGAAAAACACTCCCGGGCTAACCTGCTCATTGGTCTGAGCCAGGGTCTTACCCCGGCCATTGATATAGAAAGGGCCTTATATTTTACTCGGTCGATGGCCGAAACCGAAGGCCAGCCCCTGGTTTTACGGTGGGCCAAGGCCCTCTACAAGATCGCTGAAAATATATCGATTTACTTAACTGATCACCAGCTCCTTTTGGGCCGCGTGGGCCGGCCGGGCCGCTACGGGATCCTTTATCCAGAGTTGGACGGAGATTTTCTGGGTCTGGCCGTATCCGCTCTCCCCAACCGACCGAATTCTCCGGCCATAATTGAACCAAAGGACGCCGAAGCCGTCATCCAGGAAATCTCTCCTTACTGGAAGGGCCGGACCTATCACGAGGCCTTAAATCTGGCTCTGCCCCCGGAAGTCCGGGCCCTGACCTATGACGATGCCGACGGGTTAACTTCCAGGTTCATCGTCAACGAGACCTCGTCATTTCGCAGTTCCATCCAGTGGGTCCACGATTATGAGAGAATTTTAAAGTATGGTTTCAAAGACGTAGCCAGAAGGGCCCAGGAAAAACTTGACCGTCTGGACTTTTACAGTCCCTTAGATCAGACCCAGCGAAAACCCTTTTATGAGGCGGTGTTGATAGTTTGTGAAGCCGTCGCCCTCTGGGCCCGTAGGTATTCTGAGGCCGCCCGCCAGAAAGCGGCTGGTGAAAGCGATCAGATTCGGCGCCAGGAACTTGTTGTTTTAGCCGACATGGCCTCCAGAGTTCCTTGGGAGCCCGCTCGCAACTTTTACGAAGCCGTCCAATCGCAGTGGTTTACCCAGCTTTTTTCCCGGCTTGAACAAAAGACCGGGACCATTATTTCCAACGGACGCATGGATCAATATCTCTGGCCGTTTTACGAAAGCGATCTCAAAATTGGGGCCATTGATGAGGATAAAGCCTTAGAACTCTTTGAATGCCTCTGGGTGGGCTTATATGAGTTTGTTGACCTGTATATCTCGCCGGCCGGTGGTGCTTTTAATGAGGGCTACGCCCACTGGGAGGCGGTAACTGTTGGCGGGCAAAAAAGCGATGGCAGCGATGCCACTAACGCCTTGAGTCACTTACTTTTGCGCTCCAAACGGGAATTTCCGCTCCATTATCCAGATCTGGCGGCTAGAGTCCACAGCCGTTCTCCGAGAGCATTTTTGTGGGATGTGGCCGAAACCATCAAAGACGGCTCCGGGTTTCCCAAGCTCATTAACGACGAAGAAGTCGTCCCCCTCTTGGTTAAAAAGGGGGCTGATTTCTCCGAGGCCCTGGACTATGCGGTCAGCGGCTGCACCGAAGCCCGGATGCCCAACCGCGACACTTACACTTCCGGCGGAGCTTACGTCAACTTTGCCGCCGCTTTGGAAATGGCTTTAAGAGAAGGCCGGATGCTTAAATACGGAACGCAGCTTTTGGGAGTGCCGACTGGACCAGCCGACAAGTTTAAGAGTTTTGACGAGCTTTGGGAGGCTTACCTTTCCCAGCATCTGTATTTGATGAGAGCCGCTTTTATCCAGCAGTACCACGTTAACCGGCTTCGGGCGGAGCACTTTGCTCAGCCTATGGGCTCGGCTGTGCACGAACTCTGCCTGGAGCACGGAGTAGACCTCCATCAGGAGTACATTCCCGAGGGGCTTGATTTTGGCTACATTGAGTTTATCGGCTACGCCACGGTCGTCGATAGCCTGGCGGCCATCAAAAAGACCGTTTTCGAGGATCATACGCTTACCATGACCGAGGTTGTAGCCGCTTTAAACGACGATTTTAAGGGTCATGAGGTAACCAGAGCAATTTTAAAAAAAGCTCCCCGTTATGGAAATTCCGACCCCTATGCCGACTCACTGGCTAAAAAACTCGACCGGATAAGTGTCGAGTACTGCCAGAAGTATTCGGTCGAACTCGGCATCAACAACGACATCCGCTACGTACCCTTTACCTCTCACGTGCCCTTTGGCAAGGTCGTTTCAGCTACTCCCAACGGGCGGACGGCCTGGTTTCCTCTCTCGGACGGCTCCTCACCGTCACACGGGGCCGACCTCAGCGGGCCGACAGCGATTTTGCTTTCAAATTTTAACAGTAAAAATATTGATTTATCCGCCAGGGCTTCCCGGATGGTCAACATCAAATTCAGTCCCTCCTGCGTGGCTGGAGATGAGGGCACCGAAAGGCTGGTTGAGTTTATCCGAAGCTTTGTCGATCTCAAACTCTGGCATGTCCAGTTTAACGTCATCAACCAAGATACCCTAATCGCCGCCCAAAAGGATCCGGCCTCTTTCCGGCACCTGATTGTTCGGATCGCCGGCTACAGTGCTTACTTTACTGATCTGAGCCTTGATTTGCAAAACGATCTCATTGCTCGTTCCAATCACGGGGCTTGGTAAAACTATTTTGGGGTTTTCCCCAAATTCCGAAAACCAGCCAGGAGTAAAAGGGTATCGAAGTTTGGAATTTTAAGCCCCTTTTGAGGTAAGTTTCAATAATTTATGGAGACAGATGGCTGGCTCCAGGTCAGCCCCCGGTGCGGGCAGAAAAGGAATCGGTCTTTGGCCGAAAGCGAAAAATCTATGGTCATAAATAAGGAAAAAAATTTTGAGGATCTTAATGTTGAGAATTTAAAATCAGAAGATGTTTCAACACTTTGGCATCATCTGATGCGGCATACTGGCAGCGCCCCAGTTATTATGGCCAGGGGAGACGGCTTGCGGCTTTGGGACATCGAAGGCCGGGAGTATCTTGACGCCACCAGCGGCGGCGTCTGGTGTGTGAACCTGGGTTACGGCCGCCGGGAATTAGCCCTGGAAATTTATCAGCAGCTTTTGACCATGCCCTATTACGTTGGTTCGGCCGGTAACATTCCGGCTATTAAGTTTGCCAATAAGATTACTGGTTATACGCCGAATCTGACCAGGATTTATTATTCCAACAGCGGCTCGGAAGCCAACGAAAAAGCCATTAAAATGGTTCGGCTCAAGTCGTTTATTGAAAAAAGGCCGGACAGAAACGTCATCCTCTATCGGGATCGCGACTACCACGGAACAACCTATGGCGCCCTGAGCTGCTCTGGGCAAGCGGAGCGGACCAGCGGCTTCGGGCCGCTTTTGGAAGGGTTTCAAAGCATCCCCCACGCTCTTTGTTATCGTTGCGCTTTCGGGCAGAGTTACCCTGGCTGCGATCTTCAATGCGCCCGAGCGGTTGAAGAGACCATTTTAGACCTCGGACCAGAAAAAGTGGCTGGCGGCATTTTTGAGCCCGTCACCGCCGGAGGCGGCATCATTGTCCCGGTCCGGGAGTATTACCAAATTTTGACCGAGACTTTTAAAAAGTATTCCTTGAGCCTCATTATTGACGAGGTGGTCTGCGGCTTGGGCCGGACCGGAACCATGTTTGCCTACCAGAAATACCAGCTGGCCCCGGATCTGGTGACCATGGCCAAAGGGCTGGCTAGTTCCTACATGCCGATTTCAGTGACCGCAGCAACCGAACAGCTGTTTGCTGCCCTTCAGACCGGGGAAGGAAACTTGGGTTATTTTCGTGACATCAGCACCTTTGGGGGCTCGGCGGCAGCAGCGGCAGCGGCTTTGGAAAATCTCAACATCATTGAGCGGGAAAATCTTTTGGAAAATGTCGTCCGTTCAGGTGAATATCTTCTGGAGGGCCTGCGGGACAACCTCGACCACCCCAATGTTGGCGATGTGCGTGGCCTTGGTCTTTTGGCCGGGGTCGAGTTTGTCGAAGACAAAAAGACCCGGGCTCCTTTGAGCGAGGAAAAAGTTATCAAAGTAGCCGCCACCATGGCTGCCAAAGGCGTTTTGGTGGGCCGGACCAACCGCAGTTTGCCCGGCTACAACACCATCATTAACTTTGCCCCGGCTTACGTCGTGACCGGTGATGAATTGGATATTATTTTGCGAACCTTTAAGGAAACTATTTGGCAGGTCCTTTAATTTTAGACAAATAATATCACAGCCGTCCAAGAAAATCGCCAGACTGGGGGTTGGGTAGGCTAAACCCTAGGAATTAAACCACCTTCATCGTCCAAAAAGGGAGATTTGAAATCCTAACCCCCCCTTCCATCAA
>JAISWF010000056.1 GCA_031271165.1 Deltaproteobacteria bacterium | reverse complement strand
ATAAACATGGCATATTATATTTAGAAGTTGATGGTGCAATGGTACAAACACGCGATAAAGATGAAAATGGTTCAAGATGGCGAGAAAATAAATTGGGACTTGCATTTTCAAATGATAATATAGTATATTGGATATCTAAAAAAGGACAAATTGAGCATCGTATTAAAAAAAGAGAATATAGGGCTATATTAGGTGATGCAAGTGATTTTAAAAAACATTTTTTTTCACTTGCACTTGATAATGGCTATGGAAAATATGATCAAACTGTTCTAATTAGTGATGGAACAACTTGGATTAGAAATATGAAAGATGATTTATTTCCCGATGCTCAACAAATACTTGATTATTATCATTTATGTGAAAATATTATAAAATACGCGAAAACAATATTTAAAAATGATGAAGTCAAGTACAGGCCTTGGTCTAAACGTATTTGTGATGCTATGCTAGAGAGTAAATATATTGAAGTATTGAATGAATTAAAGAGTCTAGACAAGAGAAAATATAAAAATACTGAATTTAATCTTTATAACTATATTAGAAACAACATAAATAATATTGATTATGAGCAATATAAAAGAAAAGGTTATTTTATCGGAAGTGGCGCCATAGAAAGTGGTAATAAAATAGTTTTACAACAACGGCTAAAGCAAGCCGGTATGCGTTGGAACACTAAAACAGCTCAATATATTTTAACTCTCATGTCTAAGTCTAAAAGTTTCCTTTGGGATACACAAGTTGTTGAACCAATTCTGAGATATTATAGTACTGATGTATTTGTATAGTTTTTATCAAGTAAGATACCTAAGTATCAATATTTATATTGATTTTTTCTTGTAACACCTAGGGACCTAGCGACCAACCACTCATAGAAAAAAACTGTCAGGTCAACTTTTATATCTACACCCGTCACGGAAGGAGAACATGGTTAGTCCTAACACTTCGCATACACAGAGATGCTTAAACCAACCTCAACCAAGGGAGGCTGAGGTGCCAAGCGGGATTAAACATGTACGTCAAGCAGCGAGAAGGGAACCTTTCCCTAATCAATGTGGATACGTCAAAATCTAACCGAGGAGCACTGTGCGCTAAAGTGTGCCCGCAGGGATCTGTACGGGGGGACGCCCGAAAGGGCGTTCCCTACCGCGACTAATAACCTTTAGGTGTATTCATAAGACAGTGTTTTCTTTCAATCAGCCTTACTCTCTCCAATCTTGCAAAGCGGTTAATAGGCCGAAGCTATGCCGAGGCCGAAGAATTCACTTTGGCCGTTTATAGGCAATTTATTCTGCGCCGGCCAGACGAAAAGCCCAATGACATCACGCAGAAATAATTGTCTCAACTCGCCAGTATTAGCGTAGCAGTGGTTCAAAAACTCTGGAATGGATCAATGAGTAATTTTTTTGCGTTTAGCAAACTTGGATTAAGTCTTCAAGCCCAGGTCCAGGTTCTCCTCATTTAGGTCAAGGGCAGCAAGAATTTGACTTACGTAAGCCTCAGCCAGAGCGGCAGCCCCGTTGATTCCAACATAAGTGCGGCCCAAAACAATTTGACGGCCAGGAAATGAGACGGTCAAATGACCGGTACCGTACTTTTCGGCCAGAACCTTTTCTGGCTCCCCCCCTAAAATGATCAAAGGGCGGGTCTGGGCAATGAGGCGCTCGATCTCGGCGGAGTCGCTGGTGCGTACGACTTGGGCCGAGAACTCCGATAGGGCCTGGAATTGCGGACTGGACGGCAAATCTTCACCATTAGCCAAATCATCACCGCTCGCCTCATCGTCACTTAATGGCTCGGTGATAATGGCCAAAACAATCTCGGCTCCCAGCTCATCTCGCAAAAATCCAGCTAAGCCTGCCAACAAACTCTCGTCACCAACCAGGGCAACTGGGGCGCCCAGGATTTCACCCCGGAATTGATTTAAAGGCTCCAAGAGGTATTCCAACTTAAGCTGCTCGCTCTGAAGGAAAGCCTCAGCCCCTTGTCCCCAAGGTCCGGCTTGGAGATTTTGAGTTAAAATCTCCGAAAGCGTCTTTAAACCTTTGAAACCAAGCGGCATTGATGGCAATTGAGCTAAAGGGACCGTGTGCAATTCCAAAAGTTTTCGGGCCGCCGCTTGACCCCATTTGGAGAAAATCAAGCTAAGATCGGCATCGCCCGCATTGACAAGTTCCTCTACCCCTTCTAAAGGACCGAAAAAAATGTTGGCTCTCACTCCCAGCCCCTCAAGGAGCCTGGCTATTTCAAGAAGGTCGCCTCGATAGTTTAGATCGGTTACTGGGACTACCCCCAGAATGTTTACCCTGGGAGGACTTTCTGGCCCGAGAGCAGATGATAACTTGATTTTATCCTTAAAATCACCGGCAGCGGCAACAAAATCAGCCATAGCTCGGCTATAACCCAGACGACTGTCGCCGTGGAGTCCGCAAACCAGCGAGCATATTACTCGATGGGTTGCTTCAACTGCCTCTTTGGTTAGTCCCGGAATATCGTCGCCGACCATGGCCGATTCGCAGCCATGGATAACCCCATAAAGCCTGGCTTCGATGATCTTGACGGTGTTTTTTATCTGTTCGCGCAGTCTTGAACCGCCTCCAAACACAACATGCCGTTCGATGGCACGGGTGGAGGGGATTTGGAGCCAGTCAGCCAGGCCGATACCTGAGGCTCTGGCAGCCAAAAAAGCCTGAGCCACACAACCGGCATTGGAATGGACAACTGGAGTCAGACCTTCGATGGAGGCTGCGGTCCATAGCGCCCCATGGAAGGCACAGCCTCCACGGAAAAAACAGGTGGCCTCATCCATATTCAGGTCGTCTCCAGCTTGACATGCCAATTACCAGGCTTATTGAGCCAAGCCGCCCGGTAAGGCCGGCCAGTTGGCTTGGAACGCGGAATCTCTAAAGCCGCCGAGAGCCCCTTGGCCAGTTTGATAAGACCCCCGTAACCATAAAAAGATGTTCTGGCGGTCGATAAATGGACGGCCCCAAAAGCCCTGGCCAGCGGCCCTAAGACTGGTCCGCCAATTAAAATGTCGGCCTTGGTCTTAAAAATGATGTTGGCGATTTCAAAGGGCTCGGCCCCGACTGAAATTTCAATCGCCTCTCCGGCGACGGAGATCAAACGGTCAAGCTCGGGAATTAAATTCTTTTCAGCAACGGCAACAGCTGCTCCGCTAATTGTACCCCCCAGGTCCCGCACCGCTTCGGCCATTGACGCCACTAGTGGGAGAGAGCCCGAAAGAAAAACTTTGGCTCCGCTGGCTTTCGACGAGGTCACTGCCTCCTTGGCAGCGGCCAAGGCTTTGGAGACTGCGTTCAGCCCAGCCAGCCCCATGGTTTCAAGCGTTTTTTGCACAAATATTGAGATAGCATCAAATCCGACCGGAACTGGCGCTTTCAATGGCGTAACCCCAAAAGTTTCGGCCAACCCTTGGACTAGGTAGCCACCTTCTTGGGGATCAAGGGCGACCGCCGCCTGAGCGCACCCGGCCAGGACTAAATTTTGGACTGAACCAAGCCTGGGCAAAGCGACAGCCTTGATACCGAAGCTTTGCAGCAGTCCTAAAATCTCCGCAATATCCGATGTGGTTTCGCTCATGGCCACCAAGGCTAAAAGAGGCTCTTTGGGCTCTCCGCCAGCCGATTCAACCAGTCCGGATAAGAGGCAATGGGCTGTAGTATCAAATCCGCTGGCGAAAGTCTTGGATCTAACCCCGTCAACCGGGATGAATATTATTTTAGAATCATCCTGCTGGAGTTCCATAATCACCGAGGCGGCATCATCATTGTTGATAGCCGTGACCGGAGCGCCCAAAACAAAAATAGCCTTAGCCGGGCCTTCGGTCCGAGCCCGCTCAATGGTTTTTCTGAGCGGCTCTTCGCCGCCCATGATCGATGCCCTCTCAGAAAGCGACGTCGAATACAATCTGGCCGCCCGACCAGGACCAAGCAAAGCCGGAGCACCAGATGCGCAGCCGATGGCCCCATGAATTATAATGGCTGAATCTCTTATGGCTCCCAGAGCTCTAATGGCGGCTAAAATATCGTCAAAGCCGCCTTGAGCAAAAGTTCTGATTCTCTGGTGGCTCTCAGGAGCAGCCAATAAGTCTGACAAATCTGCTAACCGACCGAACCAGGCACACAGTGCTCCGGTTCGCCTCTCCCGGGTCAAAGCCCAGGAATCGCTTAAAAGTGGCTGTTGAGGCTCCTCAAAGTTACCGTCACTCATATGGCGGCCCGTTCTTCGACTACACCACTTTCCAAAGAATACAGCCGATCGCCCCAATCCCGGGCCCAAATTCGAAGATCGTTAGTTCCGATGGGGTTGGGGATGACTAAATCCTGGTTGGCAGCCAAACGGGCCGCCAGTTCACGGTATACTGCCGCCTGTTCACCGTCCGGCTCATCTTCAATCACGGTTTTGCCGTAAAGCTCAGCTCTGGAGACCGACAGACTTCTGGGGACATGCCCGAGAAGCTTGACCCCGGTTTTTTGTACGAAATCCTCAATAATGGCCAGCGGATACCCTGGGATCAAGCGGTTGCCGATAACGCCGCCTAATTTGGCCCCTCCAGTTGGAGCATACTTGTTGATAGCTCGAAAGAGATTATTGGCGGCGTACAGGGCCATGAAATCAGATGATGTAACAACGTAGGCTCGGTCGGTTATACCGTCACGGATAGGGACGGCAAAGCCGCCGCAGACCACGTCGCCTAAGACGTCGTAAAGGACGAAATCGGGTTTAAACTCCTCAAAGAGTCTAAGCTCTTTGAGGAGGGTAACGGCTGCATTAATGCCTCGCCCGGCGCAGCCAACACCCGGCACTGGGCCTCCCGACTCAATGCACAAAACCCCGGAAAATCCTACCGCTGAGATGTCTTCCAACCGGACCTTTTTGCCCTCCCGCATACTGTCGAGAACCGTCGGCAGGTGGCGGTTGCTCCGCAGGGTATTGGTGGAATCGCTTTTGGGATCGCAGCCTATCTGAATGACCCTAGCTCCGGAAACGGCAAGCGCGGCACTGATATTACTGGTGGTGGTCGATTTTCCGATGCCGCCTTTGCCATATATGGCAATATTTGTGGTTTTATACATATAATTTTCTAAGTAGTTCCCTTCTAAAATATCACACTATTATCAGACTGTTAGGCTTCTTTCCTGGTTTGGCCGGTGCTCATGAAACCTGACGCCCTTACAGTATCAAGTCTTGGCCAATTTAAAACCTGGACCTTGGCACAATCTGTGTGTCCCATCTGCGGCTGGAGTCCAGATTAACAATAAATTATAACTTTTTTTACTCAAGCAGGATTTTTTTAAGAGGGCTTTACTGCCCAAATTCTTTAATGTCACTGATGCCGTATCGTTTGAGAGCCACCCGCCCAAAGGCTCGAAAGACCCGGTCGGTAAAATATCCTAAAAGACCCAGCATAATAATACCGCTCATAATCCAGTCAATGCGAAAATAAAGTCTGGAAGTAAAAATCAAATAACCCAATCCCTCCTTGGCCGCCAACATTTCAGCGGCAATAATAGAGGTAAAGGCGCTCCCCAGGCCCAATCTGACCCCGGTAAAAATGTGCGGGATGCACTCAGGTAAAAGCACGTGCAGCACAATTTTAAGCTCGCTGGCCCCAAGGGTTCTAGCCGCCTGGATGCGTCTTTGATCGATACTGAGCACTCCGCTGGCCGTGTTGACAATGACAATGAAGCAGGTATTATAAACAATCAAAAGTACTTTTGAGCGTTCGCCAACTCCGAACCACATGATGAAAAGAGTTAAAAATGCAATGGCCGGGATAAACCTGAAGTAATCAACCAGAGGCTCAACAAGTTGCTTGACCAGACGAATTCGGCCAATAAGCAAGCCAATAGGAACGGCAATAATGCTTCCGATTACCCATCCTTTAAAGACGCGGTAAAGACTGACCAGGGAAAATTTTAAAAGCGTTCCATCAAGGATAAGTTCCCAGGCCCCTTGAACAGTTTCAATGGGTCCGGGAAAAAAAGTGGGGTCATAAAAAAGGGCAATAACGCCCCAGCCGGCAAACAAAAGTCCCCAGCTGATAATCCCTGAGTCAAGCAAGAACTTGATGACAGCTCGGACCTTGGCCAAAGTAGCCTGCTTTAATCCAGCTTTTGGTCTTGGCCGTTCCCGACCGGACGGCGGGACCGTCAAAGGAGATTTTTTGGCGGTCAAAACTCCACCAGCTATAGCTTCGGCCACCGGACCGCCTTCGGCCGAAGCTTGGGCTGGCCTGGTCAAATGCCACCCCCGAAATCAAAGTGCCCCTGAATGGTGGAGAGAAGTTCAGTAAAGCGAGGTAAAGTCTCGCTTCTGGGGTATTCCATGCCGGTCTCGTAGGTCTTGTGAATGTTAGCCTGCGGCGCCTGGCTCATGATGTGGATCCGCTGGCCCAAAAGCAGCGATTCAATAATGTCGTGGGTCACGAAAATAATGGTCTTTTTGGTTTCAATCCACATTCGGACCAGCTCATTTTGCATCACCCGCCGGGTATGGGCATCCAGAGCGCCAAAGGGTTCGTCCATGACCAAAATATCGCTGTCATTGGCCAAAAGCCTGGCAATCTGAGTCCGCTGCTTCATACCGCCGGAGAGTTCTCGGGGGAACTTTTTTTCGTGGCCTTCGAGGCCGACCAGACGGATAAACTTTCTTGCCTGCTCCCGGCGCACCTGGCGTTTGGTCCCGCTCATCCTGAGGCCAAATTCTACGTTTTCCAAAACCGTCAGCCACGGAAAGATAGCCGCATCGGCGTTCTGAAAAATCAGCCCCCGGTCCCGGCCTGGCCGAGTGATGGGACGGCCGGCCACGCCGACCTCCCCCCCGGTGTGATTGAGAAGTCCGACGATGACATTTAAAAGAGTAGACTTTCCGCAGCCGCTGGGACCTAATATCACATGAAATTCTCCTTGGCCGATGTCGAGGTTAACGCCGGACAAAACTTCAACGTCACAGTCGCCCAAGGCTCCCCTATAACACACCGACATATCCCGAATCCGAATCAGGGGGCTGGGGTCGATTTGCTGGCGGATATTGTCCAGGACGGTTGGGAGCGGCAAAGTTCGGGCCAGCGGCCCTTCAATAGCCAAAGAATTTTCCATGATGATTTCCTCCACGGAGGCTCGGCCCCCGGTAATAACGAGGTCAGACGCCTTGGCCGGCCGCCTTTCAGGCAGCTCCGGCCAAAGCGGGATACAGTTCCCTTTCCCAGGGCAGCACGTCACCGTCGGCATTAAAAAGATAATCGCAAACGGTATCCTCGCCATTAATGGTTTCAAAATAGTTAAAGTGAGTAATACCGTGTTTACGGTACAAGGCGTAGGTTTTCAGTGACAGATCGTAGTACCATTCAGCAGTCGGGGCCCGATGACCTTCCAAAGCCGAACCGGGGTTGGGATTCCATTGGGACGGATCAGCGACTACACCCCTGGAAATAAGGTATTCCAATCCTTCCAGGAGGCTTTGCTTGGGCTCAATTCCGGCCACAAAGGTTGAACGAACCCTGCCCCGGCCAAAAACCTCGACCTCGTGTTCCAGGGCCCGAACCCAATTGTCGCGCCCGCCGCAGATCTGTTCTTTTCCCGGGCAAATAGTTTTAAAAATGTTTGGATCCCAAATCTCCATATTGGTGGAGATGGCGTCGTAGCCCACCTCCTTGTATTTGTCGATGACGCTGAGATCCAACGGAGCCCCGATAACGGCTTGACCATGAAAAATTTCCAGTCCGGTTTTTTCACGAACAGCTTCGGCCACGTCCATATAATACTCAACTTCCCGCCGTTCCGGGATAAAGCCGCCGGTCACGAAAAATCTCTTAAACCCTTCGTCAAAAGCTGCCTGGACGCACTCAGCGATCTGAATGGGATTTTTCATGTCCAAGCCCTGCAATTCACCGAAGGTTTTTTTGGTGGCGTTGATGTTGCAAAACAAGCAGTCCAGACCTTTATCCTGCAGTGAGCATTCATTAGAGTATGAAACAGTAAACTTGCTGCGGCCCACGTATTGCATGACCCGGCACATCTTTTTTCCATCTGACGTCTCGCGGTTGTACCAGGCGGGTTTAGGTTCAAAAGTAATCTCAAACAATCCCCGGTCGCGGTGATTGAGGACGTACACACCGCCATCTTTGACGATGGAATATTCCCTGGAGTTCGGGTCAAAGCAAAACCGGAAACGATACCCGGAAGGAGCCCTAAAAGAATCGGGCAGCTTGGTGGCTGTGTGGGCAACATGATTCATGTTGAACTGGGAATAGATCTGTTCCAAATAACGGCTGTCAAAGTCAAGGCCTCGGAGGATCTCTTCACTGATATTGACGCCGTTGTTGTACAGACGCTGAGAGAGCTCGACATTTTGATAGATTTCATCTCTGGTCAAACTCATGGCCATTAGGTTTATTCCTTTCACTGGCAGCCCCGGGTAAAAACCCCGGGGCTGAATATTTCCGGGCTCCAAAGGGGCACCGGGTCAGTCCTTGACAGCCACCTTGTTCGGGAAAGCTTCCCGGATGGCGTCAAGATATAAAGTGTTGCGAACATCATAGGCATTTTTAATCAAACCGTTTTTAATCGACCAATCGGCCACGTCAATCACGTCCTGAAGGTCTTCCTGGAGAAACCTGATTTCGTAGGTGTAAGTCTTAATGCCTTCCCGAGCCGCATCGACCGGAATCTTAATATCGTCAGCGATTATTTTAGCCGCCTCATCGGGCTTATCTTTAAGGAAGACAGTGGCCTCTTCCAAAGCCCTTAGAAAATCAGGTATCTTGGTTTTGTTGGCTTCGATGAAGCGAATATCTAATAGGCCAAAAGCCCTGGGGTTAAAACCAGCCAGCTCATAATTTCCAAGCTTACGAGCGTTTTCAACTGCTGCCGCAACGCTTACGTATTCTTGGCTGACCCACAGGGCATCAAGCTCATTGGACTGAAAGGCCGCCAAAAGCTCGGCGTTGGAGCCTAAATAGATCTGCTCGACCTCATCGGGGTTGATATTTTGTTTAAGAAAAAACCGTCCCCAGACATACTCGTTGACTGTCCCCTTCTGGACCCCAAGACGCTTGCCCTTAAGATCGGCGGCGGTTTTAACCGAAGGATCTCTTATCCAGAGCTGGGTGCCGTCGATGTTGTAGGTCAGGATATGGGTGAGAATCCTCAAGTTATTGCCAACCGAAAGCCTTGAAGCCACAGCAAAGTCAGCCGCCTGGGCCGAATCGGTTTCCCCCAAAATAGCGGCATTCAAGGTGTCAATACCATAGGAAAAAGTGAAGAGTTCGGCGTCGAAACCGTACTTTTCAAAGAGCCCAGCCCCTTTGGCTACCCGGTATTGGTAAGAGAAACTGCTGGAATCAACCCCAATCCGAATCTTGATCAAATCGGCGGCCTCAACCTCGGCCGGGACAAAAAAATTGGCGCCCAAAGCCAAGGCTAAGGCCAAAATAATCGTTTTCATAAGTAGTAATCCTTGCTGGTGATTATTCGTTGTTAATACACCATTTAATTAAATAATTTTAAATAATATTTACTTGACAGTCACTTTGTCAGGCAGAGCCTCACGAATGGCGTCGGTGTAAACGTAGTCAGATAAAACGTACTTATTTTTAATCAGGCCATGGTCAAAGGACCAGTTGTAAACATCGTTGATCTGGTCGAGATCTTCTTGCCAAAGCCGGATATCATAGTTCAGGGTCTTGATGCCGGCCAAGGCCGCATCTCTGGGTATCTTTAAATCCCTGTAAGCAATATCGGCCACTTCTTCGGGATTGTTTTTGATAAATGTCGTGGCCTCATCCAAAGCTTTGACCAGTCGGACCACGGCATCGGGGTTATTTTTGATAAAAAGCTCATCTAAAAGAACGAAAGCCTTATACCGGGAACCTAAAAGGCCATAGTCTCCAATCGTCCGGCTGCCGGGGACCTTCAAAACCGTTGATTCAATATCGGTTACTCCCCAAAAAGCGTCGATGTCCCCGCCTTGGAAGGCCGCAATCTGATCAGCAGTCGAGCTCAGATACTCATATTGGACCTCTTGAGGATTAATCCCGAATTTTTCGAAAAATTTACCCCACTCATATTCGTTGACCGTACCCTTTTTGACCCCAATCCGCCGGCCTTTGAGATCAGCGGTGACCTTGATAGAGTCATCACGAACGTAGAGTTTGCAGGCATCATCGGCCGGGCTTAAGATGAAGGCCACGATCCTGAGTTTACTGCCGGGGGCCAGCCTGGAAGCGATGGCAAAATCGGCCGCTTCAGCGCTGTCAGTCTCTCCCAAAACAGTGGCATTGAGGGTATCAATCCCGTAAGCGAAACTGAAAATTTCAGCGTCTAGATCGTATTTTTCGAATATTCCAGCGGCCAGAGCCACCCGAAACTGGAAAGCAAAACTGGAGGCTTCAGCCCCTATTCTTATTTTAGTCTTCTCAGCGGCCTGAACGACGGAACCGGCCAAAATGCAAAAAAACACCGCACCCAGAAAACCGATCCCAAAGATGGAAAAAACCTTTTTTTTATTTGGCATTGTTTATCTCGTCAAAAGCAGCCTCATGGTTACCTTAATTTTATCCCCAGAGGGCTCGCTCATGTATTGCCAAACTACCTACCTGGGGGAAACACTAAAAAAGTTACCCTCAAATAAATAAGCGAGGCATTCCTGACTGTAAGCTGAATGCCTTTAAAGGTGTGGCATGCAGCGACACGATCACCTCAAGCTGCGACAACAGCAATAGGTGCGAAAAAACACTGGCTTAAAACTACGGCTTTTCGTCACCTGACTCTCCCAAAATAACTAATGACGCCTTACCAAAAAAACTGTCCAAGGTCTTTCGGCAAGACGGATAACAATTTAAAGCACAAAAAAAGCCGGTCACGACTCTTAATTAGAATCGTCACCAGCCTTCGCTTCAGCGATCAGCCAGAATTATTTGTTTGAAATTATGGACCGGATTTTTAATGATCCGGTTTATAGTGCGGAGCGTTGGTCAGCGGACGCATTGGTCAATAAAGCGACCAGGGAGGAACTAAAAAGAAAACAAAAAGGGAATTAAAACATTGGCGTTAGTCGCTTCTAAGCATTGGCAACAACAACATTATTTATTTTGATACAAGTTATCACATTTAACAATTGCTCTAGCTTGACAACGACGCTTATTTGACAATAGTACCTGTTTCACAACAGCGCTTGCTTGACAACAGCACTTATTTATAATTTAATCTATAAACTAATTTGACAGCTGCTCACGTTTGACTTTGAAACGCATTTTTAACGAGTTCCAAAAAATCTTTTTTATTTTATTTTTTATTTTTGCCTTTGTCAATTTTTTTTTGGCCATGCCTCGCAAAGCTGGCGGCTGACGCAGCCGCTGTATGCGAGATGGGCCAAGTTTTCAACCGCCTTTGGTCAAACCGGACATGGGGTTTTCCCGCCTCCGGCTACCTGGCTCTAACTTCTCGGCTACGCACTTGAGTAATCGAGTTCAAGAGTCTACAGATCCAAAGACCTGTTGAAGTTGTCTAAAAACCTTCCTTTGCGGATTTTCACCGTTTAAAAACGCCTGTTTATGCTGGTTTCAGAAACGCAATTTTTAAAAGCGGCGATTTTTCAACAGCTTCGTTATGTGTAGTGGGGGTGCGCCCCACTATTTATTTGGCAAACCGATTTTGAAAAAATTCAGTAAACGGTGTAAATTCATCAACATAAGATACCGGAATTATCAATGCGCCGGAACTTCCCCAGGCCGCTGAAGCGATAATTGCAAAATCTAAGGGTGTATCGTTGAATTTCGGGTGTGAAATACTGAAACTGCCGGTTTTTTGAAGATATGCGGCTTTTTTGCACTCGCTTCTATTACAAAACACAGGTTCCTCCACCGACACAAGATCGTTTGTTGTCGAAATAATCACAATCTCAGGATCATCGCCGTCTTTATATCCTAGGATGTAGTTATAATAAGTTCGTATCTCTTTCGTCAGTTTTTTGGTCGTAACCATGTTCATCCCGGCCAGGACCTTATAGCTTTCGCCATCCTTCACCTTTGCGTTGAAGATGTTTCGGACTTCTTCTTTTTTGCCTTCTGCGTTACCGCCAGATTGTCCCCCCAGTATTCCGCTGAGATTATCGCCGACCAGTCCCTTGAGTTTGTCAAACAAGCCCATTTCACTTCCTCCTTAAGTTAATGCCAATATACTTTGGCCCTAAAAATCACAGCCGTCCAAGAAAATCGTCAAACCGGGGGTTGGGATGCTAAACCCTTGGAAATAAGCACCCCTCATCGTCCAAAATTGGCGATTTGAAATCCTAACCCCCTTACCCAACTCTCACGGGTGCTGGCCAAGAAAAAAAGTCCTGGGACGATCACCAAGGGAGGTTCCTGGATGGGTATTTAACCATGTCAAGCCCTTACAGGGTAACGGTTTCAGGTAATCACGA
>JAISWF010000260.1 GCA_031271165.1 Deltaproteobacteria bacterium | reverse complement strand
GCACCCTTATCCTGATCAAAGAGTGGCGTCAAAATCTAACTGAGGAGCCCTGTGCGTTAATTGTGCCAGCAGGGATCTGTGCGGGGGGACGCCCGCTTGGGGCGTTCCCTACCGCGACGTGGCCTTAAGCCCACGTGGTTAAGACCACTTGGTTCAGGCGGCCGAGTCGGCTGGAAAATCGACTAAAGGGCCATAAATTTTGGCCCTGGGGTTGGCTCTTTCTGGAAGCGGCCTGAGAGTCAAGGGCGTTTTCGCCGATTTCGGCTGGTAGCTCTCTTTAGTTTTGTCTTAACTTTGATGTTTATTAATAATTTGGTTTATAAATAAATGTTTATTTGCTGCTTAATAATATATAACCTTAAATATTTTGCCCTGGGCTGGGCGGCCAGTTTTGGCCCAGCTCTCCTGGGGAGGACCAAGTGAGCGCCTCTGGCCGCAGCACCCGCCTCCGGGCGAGTAGCAAAAAGAAAAAGACCGCTGCCAAAAAAGCGTTCGTGGCCTATAAATCCGCCAAGTTTCCTCCGGAAGTACCGGCGCTGATTTCGGCCATCATTTCGGTGGCCATAATTTTGTCTTTAATCTCTCACCGCTGGGGTGACCTCAGGGCCGGCGAGGGCGGGGAGCTTAACAATCATCTGGGGATGACCGGAGCTTATATTTCGGCCGGGTTAATCAAGGTCTTTGGCTTGGTCTCGTTTTGGCCGGCCCCGGTCTTTTTTTTGATTTCACTTTTTTGTTTCATCAGCCGCCCTGGCCGCTTAACTTACCGTCAAATGGCCGCCGGGCTAATTTTGGCGGTAAGTGCCGCTTTAGCCTTGGCGGCCCTGGTTTGGCCCAGTGTTACGGTCAGCTTTTTATGGCCTGGGGAAAAAATTATCGGAGGCGGAGTTGTCGGGGCCTTTTTGGCTTCCGGGTTGATTTCGGCCATTGGCCGGGTTGGTTCTTATGCCGTCCTTCCGGTTTTGGCCATTTCGGGGTTAATCCTGGCCTTTGGCTTGTCGCCGGTCTCGGTGGGACGGAAGATAGCCCGCTGGGTATTGAGCCGGCTGAAAGCCTCTTCGGACAATAAAGCTGGGGAATCGTTAAAACCAAAGGACCCTGAGCAGTTGGAGGATTTTGAGCCGGAGGCCGAGTCTCCCCCCACCAACACTTTGTCGGAACCGGTTTTGGCCGACCCGCTCCCCGCCAGCCCGGTGATTGTGGAAAAAACGCGGCCCCCGGCTCTTGAGCGTAAGGCTAAGCCCAAGGTTCACGGTGGGGAAGGCCGTTATGAGCTGCCCTCCATTGATTTACTCGACGAGGTTGCCGACCGGTCCCACGGTTATTCCTCGGGCCTCAGCCGTGAGCAGCTGACGGCTAACGCCAGGCTCCTTGAAGCCAAGCTCTTGGAGTTCGGGGTTGAAGGCCGGGTGACCGAAGTATCTGGGGGACCGGTGATCACTATGTACGAATACCAACCGGCCCCGGGGGTAAAAATAGCCAAGGTGGCGGCTTTAGCCAACGATTTGACCATGGCCATGAAGGCCACCGCCATTCGGGTGGTGGCTCCCATTCCTGGCAAAGACGCCATCGGCCTGGAAATCCCCAACCCCAAAAGGACCGTGGTCAGCTTTCGGGAAGTCATTGAGAGCCAGGCCTTTCGCAGTAGCTCTTCGCCATTGACCCTGGTTCTGGGGGTCGATTTAACCGGCGTTCCGGTGGTTACTGATTTGGCCAAGATGCCCCATCTTTTGATCGCCGGGGCGACCGGAAGCGGCAAGTCCGTCGGCCTGGACTGTATGATTATGGGTATATTGTACCGAGCTGATCCCCAGACCGTAAAATTTTTAATGATCGATCCCAAATGCGTGGAAATGGCCCTGTACCAGGATTTGCCGCACCTGCTCTACCCGGTTTTAACGGAAGTCGACGAGGCCACGGTGGCCCTCAAATGGGCTGTCCATGAGATGGACCAGCGTTACCGCCAGATGGCTGAAAAGGGCGTTCGCAACATCCAGGGGTATAACGACCGCATCCAGGCCGAGCTTGAGCAGTATCGGGCCAATTCCGAGACCGAGCCGCCCAGCCCCATGCCTTACCTAGTCATTATTATCGACGAATTAAGCGATCTGATGCTTCAGGCCGCCAAAGAGGTCGAGGTGGCCATCAACCGTCTGGCGGCCAAGGCCCGGGCGGCAGGGATTCACCTGATCCTGGCCACCCAGAGGCCTTCAGTTGACGTCTTGACCGGCGTTATCAAAGCCAACCTTCCGACTCGTTTGTCCTTTCAGGTGGCCACCAAGGTTGACTCCAAGACCATTTTGGACCGCATGGGGGCTGAACAGCTTTTGGGCAAAGGGGACATGCTTTTTATGCCCCCGGGCTCAGCCAAGCTCCATCGGCTTCACGGGGCTTATGTCAGCGATGAGGAAAAAAAGAAGGTCACCGACTATATCCGTAGTTTTGGTCCCCCCGAATATTTGGAGACCTTGAGTCTTCCCGAGCGAGGCGAAGAGACCTCCGGTCAGAGCCGCGACGAAAAATATCAAGAATCAGTGGAACTGGTTCGCCGCCTTGGCAAAGCCTCGGTCTCAATCCTCCAAAGGTACCTCAACATCGGTTATAACCGGGCCGCCCGCATCATGGAAGATCTCGAAAGAGAAGGGGTGGTCGGACCCCAAGTCGGCAGTAAAGCCCGAGATGTTTATTACTGAATCAATTTTGGCCTAAAATTTTTTGGCTCCCGCCTTTAGCTCTCCCTTTGATGTCCCATTGAAGTATTTTCTGTCATTGCTCCCTTTGGTCCTGTTTTACTCTCTCAACTAAGGCTTTAAGACCCATTGTCTCTGGCCAGGTTGTCGTCGGTGGCTGACAAGGTCGGTTTCCGATTATTACTGAGCGGTTATTGGCGGCCGGTTAAGTTATAAGAGAGCACCATCAACTAAAGGAAAAGCCAGTGGGAGCTCCTTAGCCAGACGGCATCTTTTATTGAACATTGGCCAAATTAACGGTAGACAAAAAAAATCAAAACCTTGAAAATTGTGCATTAATAGTGGTATTGTAAGTTAGGTCTAATGTTCAGAAATTGACGGTTTTTTTTGTCCCTATTTTGGCAGATACCCAGACTTTGGTGGCCAAAAGTTTGGAGCTGGCAGTTATTCAGCTCGGCTTTTGGTGGGGGAAACCTTGGAGTCTGGACTGTTCGGCTACGATTTCGGCCGACTGGTGGCGGCTGGTTTTTCGGCGGGATTGGCTTTCCAAAGGTCTTTTGGAGCATATATGATGCTCCTGTAAAAACCCCTTTTTTGGCAAAATCCCGTTTTTAATATATTGGATTTATTGATAAAAATTTTATCAATTTCATGGTTTGAGGGTTTTTACCAATGG